>NZ_JBTLRD010000013.1:0-131555 GCF_054584775.1 Polaribacter litoreus
TATATTTGAAAACAGGATTAAACTATGAAAAATCTAATCCTGTAATTTTTAACTTACACACTTGATGGGAAAGTGTCTAAAATCAAAAAAAAAGTCTCAATAATTAAATTGAGGCTTTTTTATTTTTATAACTACTTTATGTTTATACGTTGAATCTAAAGTGCATTACATCTCCATCTTTAACAATATACTCCTTACCTTCTACTCTCATTTTACCAGCTTCTTTCACTTTAGCTTCAGAGCCGTATGTTACATAATCATCATAAGAAATGGTTTCTGCTCTAATAAATCCTTTTTCAAAATCTGTATGGATTACACCAGCAGCTTGAGGCGCTGTTGCACCAATAGGAATGGTCCAAGCTCTAACCTCTTTAACACCAGCCGTAAAATATGTTTGTAAATTTAATAATTTGTATGCAGAACGAATTAAACGAGAAACACCAGCTTCTTCCAAACCAATATCTTCTAAAAACATTTGGCGTTCTTCATAATCTTCTAATTCAGTAATATCAGCTTCTGTGCCAACAGCTAAAACAATTACTTCTGCATTTTCATCTTTAACAGTTTCTTTTACTTTATCTACATAAGCGTTTCCTGAAACCGCTGAATTTTCATCAACATTACAAACATACAATACTGGTTTAGCTGTAATAAATTGTAAAGATTGTACAAACGCTATTTCTTTTTCATTAAAATCTAAAGCCCTTACAGAAATCCCTTGCAATAAGGTTTCTTCTACTTTTAATAAAACTGTCAATTCTGCTTGCGCCTCTTTATTGCCAGTTTTTGCAGTTCTTTTTACACGTTCTAAGCGTTTTTGAACAGTTTCTAAATCTTTTAATTGCAGTTCAATATCAATGGTTTCTTTGTCTCTGACAGGATCAATGGAATTATCTACATGAATAACATTATCATTATCAAAACAACGTAATACGTGTAAAATAGCATCAGTTTCACGAATATTTGCCAAGAACTGATTTCCTAAACCTTCACCTTTACTTGCTCCTTTTACCAAACCAGCAATATCTACAATTTCTACAGTTGCAGGCAGTACTTTTTCTGGTTTTACCAATTCTTCTAACTTTTCTAAACGTGAATCTGGCACATTTACAACACCTAAATTAGGTTCTATAGTACAAAAAGGAAAGTTTGCACTTTGGGCTTTTGCATTCGATAAACAATTGAATAATGTTGATTTTCCTACGTTTGGCAATCCTACAATTCCGGCTTTCATATTGTATAAAATAATAGTTTATAAACGGTTTAACTTAAATTAAGATAACTATTCATAATTTTTTCAGAATGCAAATATAATACTTTGTTAAAGTTAAATGTTGATTTATTTGTAAATCTAAAAAATGTATACTTTTCAAAAAAATTAACTTAACTATGATTAAAAAATTACAGTACCTTATTTTATTTTTCTACGGATGTGTAACAATTCAATCTCAAATTGTAAGCGGTAAAATTATTAGTAAAACTAACGCTAAACCAATTTATAGAGCAGCTATTGTTACTGACTTACAAACAGGAACAGAGTCAGATAAAAATGGTGATTACAAACTACAAATAAAAAATGTAAAAACGGTTACGTTTTCTTGTTTGGGGTTTGCATCCAAAACCTATACTATAAAGGACTTGCAACAACTAAACTTCTTAGTAGCTTTAGACGAAAATATTGATCAGTTAGATGAAATTCAACTTAATCTTACGAAAATAAATTTAGACTCTCTATTGATAAAAACTAAAAAAAGGATGCAAGATCGTTTTATTTCTGAAGCCATTCAAGGACGTATTTATGCTAAAGAATACTCTGAAATCGACTTTAAAAATTTAGATTTATCCTTAGAGAAAAGCACTTTACTAAGCCGAAAATCGCGAAAATTAGCCGAAAAAGAATTGATGGCTTATGCAAAAAAACTCAGAGAAAGTAATCCAAAAGTTAGTTCTGAATTCTTTGGTACTTTAAAAGCGCAAAAAAAATATTCAGAAAAATGGAAAAAAGATATTAATTTCTCAGTAATTGACACCATTAAGGGGATTACCTTTCTTGATAATAACAAAAATATTACGTTAAAAACTGCTCAAAAAAGTTTGCAAAATATCGTTTTAAAACACTTAGACACAAATAAAACCTATAAAATTAATTCTGGTTTATTTAGAATAGAAGATTCACTTTCGTTAAAAAAAATTATTACAGAAACAGATTCTTTAGCTAGCAATAATTCTTTTAATAAAAATTACCCTAAATACTATTATAATGATGCTTATAGTAGTGCTTCCTTTTTTAAATTAGATAATAAAAGTAACTTTTTAAGCCCAAAATACTATGAACATTATTTAGATAAAAATGAGTTTCTAGGCAATAACATGTTTTACTGCATTAATTTTAAACCTAGAAAATCTAAATCAAAATTTAGTGGAAAAATTTATATTTCACCTAATAACTATACCATAAAAAAGATAACTTACTCTTATGCAGAAGATAAAAAAGGATTTAGCCTTAATTTAAAATGGGTTTTGGGGATTAAAGCCTCTCAGACTGTAAATACCGCCACTATTTATTATGAAACAAATCTTGATGGCAAAGTTTATGTATCTTACTTTAAAGAAACTTTAGGAAATTATGCGTATGTACATAGACCCATAAAATTTAAAGAGAATTCTAAGGAAAAAGAAAAAGTGAAATTTGATATTAAAATAGAGGTCAATGTGTTATCTGATAAAGAAGTTTTATTATCAGACATTCAAACTATTAAAAAATCAGAAATTGAATTTACAAAGAAAAATCGACCTATTAAAAAAATACCCTATATTTCGATTGACGAATACAATACAACCATTTGGAAAAATAGAGCGTTAATTGTTGATTATTTAAAAGCCTACGAATAATTGGTTTTAAGCCTATCAATCTGGAGTTTTATCACCAAAACCTTACCTAAAATAATTACAAAAGTTAAGGGCAGCTGTCTGAAAAGTAAATTTGTATATCATTTTATACAAAGTCGAAAAAACCATACAAATAATTTTATCAATAAATAATTTCTCCAATATAGTCGAAACGACATGTTTTAATACTTTTCAGACAGCCTCCTGTTTTTGGTGATAGCTAAAAATTAGTTTACAATTGTTTTCTAATTCTAATCTTCATCAGTAATATTTACATCAAAATCATCATTATCTTCAAAGAAATCTTCATCATCTGCATATTCTTCCATTGCTTCTTCTAACCTGGTACTAATTTTAACTAAATAGTCAGTATCTTCTGTTTTTACTTCTACAGCCTTAATGGTTTCTCCTTTTGCATTTTTAAAAGAAATAATATCACTGTAATCATAACCATCTGGATATTTTTCTATTAATAAATCTAAAATGTCTTTTGTTAATTTTGCGTACTCTACAATTACTCTCTTCATTTTAAGAATTTTTCAATAAGTTTTATTAGCAATATTTAAAATTAAAAAATAAAATTCAATAAAACTTAAACGGGTTTACATTTCTAATAAATATGCAAAAATTAACGGAGCCACAATGGTTGCATCACTTTCTATGATAAATTTAGGCGTATCAATATCTAATTTACCCCAAGTAATTTTTTCATTGGGTACAGCACCAGAATACGAACCATAGCTTGTGGTTGAATCTGAAATTTGACAGAAATAACTCCAAAATGGTGTGTCAGTTCTTTCCATATCTTGGTATAACATTGGCACAACACAAATTGGAAAATCACCTGCAATTCCTCCTCCTATTTGAAAGAATCCAATTCCGTTTTTAGAATTTTCTGTATACCAATCTGCCAAAAACGTCATGTATTCAATACCAGATTTCATAGTAGATGCTTTTAACTCTCCTTTTAAAACATAAGAAGCAAAAATGTTTCCCATTGTAGAATCTTCCCAACCAGGAACTACAATTGGTAAGTTTTTTTCTGCGGCTGCATACATCCAAGAATCTTTGATGTCAATTTCATAATACTGCTCTAAAACACCAGACAATAACAATTTATACATGTATTCATGTGGCAAATAACGTTCTCCATTCGCTTCTGCTTCTTTCCATATTTTTACAATATGTTCTTGTATTCTTCTAAAAGCTTCTTCTTCTGGTATGCAAGTATCTGTAACTCGGTTTAAGCCTTTTTCTAACAAATCCCACTCTTCTTGTGGTGTTAAATCTCTATAATTGGGTACACGTTTGTAATGAGAATGTGCCACCAAGTTCATGATATCTTCTTCTAAATTAGCACCTGTACAAGAAATGATTTGCACTTTATCTTGGCGAATCATTTCTGCAAAAATTTTACCTAATTCTGCTGTACTCATTGCGCCTGCTAAAGAAACTAACATTTTAGATCCTTTATTTAATTGGTCTTCATAGCCTTTTGCAGCATCTACTAAAGCAGCAGCGTTAAAGTGTAAAAAGTATTTTTCTATAAAATTTGTAATCGGTTTTTTCATTTTATTATTTTGTTTGATAAAATTTCTAAATATTCTCGATACGATTTTTCGAAAAAGAAAAATCACTCGAACTGACAGTCCTTTCTTTAAGTGATTATTTATTTAGAGATTTTATCGGTATTCTATTAATTAATTATTTTTTTTTAAAGTTTTTTAACTTCGAAGATGTCTTTTCTTCTATCTTTTAAATTACGTACACTACCAAACTGATTTAAATCTTTTAACAAATCTAAATCTACATCAGCAATTAAAATCATTTCGGTATTTGTAGTGGCTTCTGCTTTAATTCCGTTTGCTGGAAACGAAAAGTCACAAGGTGTAAATACCATGGATTGTGCATATTGTATGTCCATATTATTTACCTTTGGCAAATTACCAACACTACCAGCAATGGCTACATAACACTCGTTTTCTATGGCTCTTGCTTGTGCACAATGACGCACTCTAGAATATCCATTTTGCGTATCCGTTAAAAACGGAATAAACAAAATATCCATGCCTTCTTCTGCTAAAATTCTGCTGAGTTCTGGAAATTCTGAATCGTAACATATTAACACACCAATTTTACCACAATCCGTATCAAACGTTTTTAGCTCATTTCCACCTTGCATTCCCCAAACTTTGGCTTCATCTGGGGTAACATGCAATTTTTCATAACGCTCTGTGCTACCATCTCTTTTACAGATATACCCCACATTGTAAAGCAAACCGTCCTTAATTTCTGGCATACTACCTGTTATAATATTGATGTTATAACTGATGGCCAATTCAGAAAATTTCTGAACAATACCTGGTGTATATTTTGCCAATTCTCTAATGGCTTGCGATTCTGGTAAGTGATTGTTATCTGCCATTAAAGGCGCATTAAAAAATTCTGGAAACAATGCAAAATCAGAACGATAGGCAGAAACTGCATCCACAAAATATTCTGCTTGTTGCATCAATTCTTCCAAATCTTTGTACAAACGCATTTGCCATTGAATTAAACCCAAACGTACTACTTTTTTCTTTGTAGCTGCTTTTTTAGATTTTTTCTCGTAATAAATGTTGTCCCATTCCAATAAAACTGCAAATTCACCAGAATTTTCATCGCCTTCTAAATATCCTTTTAAAATTTTTGAAGGATGAAAATCGTTAGAAATTTGAAAATTTAAAACAGGATCATTTATTTCTTTGCGTTTTACTTTTTCGATATATTCTTTAGGCGATAAACTTGTTGCATACTTGTGGTAATTAGGAATTCTACCACCAAAGGCAATTCCTCTTAAATTCTGCTTTTCTGCCAACTCTTTTCTGTAATCGTACAATCTTCTACCCAGGCGTAAACCTCTGTATTCCGATTTTATAAAAACATCAATTCCGTATAAAATATCACCATTTTCATCATGCGTATCAAAGGTATAATTATCAGTAATATCTTTATAAGTATGCTGATCATCAAAACTATCGTAATCTAATTTTATAGACAATGCACAACCTGCTAACTCTCCATTTATTTTGATAACTACTTGTCCTTCAGGAAATTTATCAATCAACGTTTTAATTTGATTTTCTTTCCAATAGGCATCTGGCATACTTGCATACGCTTGAATCATTGCAGCTTTTAACGCTTTATAATCATCTAAAGTTAAAAACTGCAATTCGATATTTTCTATGTTTTTTATCATTATAGAAACTTAAAAATCGTCGTCATCGTTTTTAAACTTTGATAATTTACTAAACGGATTTGTGTTGTTGATATCATCTCCAATATCATAAGTATCATCATTTGAAGCAAACTTATAGCTTAACATTTTGTAAAACAATTTCGCTGCTAAAAAGTCTGAAGATTTATCCATTTCATTAGGACATAATTCTACCATATCAAAACCAACCACATTTTTTTGTTCAAAAACTTGCTTTAAAAACTCTAAAGTTTCGTAATAAAATAATCCACCTGGTTCTGGAGTTCCTGTTGATGGCATTATTGATGGATCTAAAGCATCTAAATCGAACGTTATAAAAACGTTTTCAGTTAATTGATCAATTACTTCATCCATCCAATAATCATTGCTAGCCATATCGTGTGCAAAGAAAACTTTATCAAGATTCATGCTTCTTTTTTCAGAAATATCCATACTTCTAATTCCAACTTGCACTAAATTCGTTGTAGAATTGGCCTCGTAAACAGCACAAGCGTGGTTGCATGTAGAACCTTCGTATTCTTTTCTTAAATCTGCATGAGCATCTATATGCAACACCGTTAAATTGTTAAAACACTCATTAAAAGCTCTAATTGTACCAATAGAAATGGAATGTTCTCCTCCAAAAACAGTTACAAATTTATTTCTGTTAATGTATTTTTTGGTGATGTCATGTACAGCATCTACCAAAGTTTCTGGAGATGCATTTTCTGTAATTGCGTCTGCCAAATAAACACCTTCTTTATACACTTCAGAATCCGTTTCTATGTCATACAATTCCATGTTTTCAGAAGCTTCTAAAAAAGCTTGTGGCCCTTTATCTGCTCCTTTTTGCCAGGTGCTTGTTCCATCATAAGGAACAGGAATTAATACAATTTTAGATGTTGACAGTTTTCCATATTCTTCGGAAATTCCTGCATAAGTATTACGCGTATTCATTTTGTTATTTTTTGAAGTTAAAAAACTTCTGCTTTTATTAATTTTTCTGATTCTATGTTGTTTTCCTTGGCGTTTTCATATCCTAATATCGATAGTAATTCGCTACTTTTTTGTTGTTCTTTAAATATGCTTGTTATCAAGTTTCCATCTTGATCTCTATCAATAATTAAATGTTTTGGATGCGGAATTAAACAGTGTTGTAAACCGCCAAAACCTCCTATAGATTCTTGATAGGCTCCTGTATTAAAAAAACCGATATAAAGCGGATTTTCTTTTTCGTAAACAGGTAAATAAATTCCGTTAATGTGTTGTTCTGAGTTGTAGTAATCATCACTATCACAAGTTAATCCGCCTAAAAGCACACGTTCATATTGTCTGTTCCATTTATTAATTGGCAACATTATAAAACGTTTATTTATAGCCCAAGCGTCTGGTAATGTTGTAATGAATGATGAGTTGATCATGTTCCAACGTTCTCTATCATTTTGCTTTTTTTGATATAAAATTTCATAAATAGCAGCACCAGATTCGCCAACCGTAAAACTACCAAACTCCGTAAAAATATGAGGTACTTCTACTCCTGCTTCATCACAAGCTTGTTTAATTTGATTAATGATTTCGTCTATCATATATTCGTAATCATAATCAAAACCCAATGAATTTTTAATCGGGAAACCACCACCAATGTTTAAGCTATCTAAACTCGGGCATACTTTTTTTAGGTTGATGTAAACATTTAAACATTTCATCAATTCATTCCAATAATATGCATTGTCTTTGATACCAGTATTGATAAAAAAATGCAACATTTTTAAATCAACTTGTTTATTACCAGCAATTTCACGTTCGTAAAAAGAAACAATATTTTTATACCCAATTCCTAAACGAGAAGTATAAAATTCAAATTTTGGTTCTTCTTCGGATGCAATTCTGATTCCAACATGTAGTTTTTTATCAGTTTCGTCTAATAAAAGGTTTAGTTCTTCGTAATTGTCTATAATCGGAATGCAGTTTTGATGTCCGTTATTGATTAAATCTCCAATATTTTTAATGTATTGATCGCGTTTAAAACCGTTGCAAATAACATAAGTATTCTCTTTTATTTTGCCTTCTTTTTTTAAACTGTTTACAATATCAATATCAAAAGCAGACGAAGTTTCTATATGTATTTCGTTTTTTAAAGCTTCGTTTAAAATGTGTTTAAAATGCGAGCTTTTTGTGCAATAACTGTAAAAATATTTGCCTTTGTAATTGTGTTTTTCAATACTATTTTGAAACCATCCTTTTGCTTTATTGATGTTTTCTGAAATTTTTGGCAAATAGGTAAATTTTAATGGAGCTCCGTATTTGGCGGTTAATTCCATTAAATTAATGCCATGCCAAAATAATTTGTTGTTTTCCGTTTTAAATTCCTCTTGAGGAAAATCGAATGTTTGTTCGATTAAATCTTTGTATTTAGTGTTCACTTGTTTTTTAAATTAATTGTATGATAAATCCACCTAAACTAAAACATATCAACATTTTAGAATAGAAATTATAACCTTAGAAAAAGGGTGATTATCACTGTAATATTTGCAAGTAAACAACATGCAACTTTGAGAAAAGCTGCAATTCTTGAAGAAAAGAAAATGGAGATACCTTAATTTTTTCGTTGCATTTCCAAAATGCAATGTACCCTCCATTCTCCAATAAAGAGCTACTTCCGAAATAAGAAAAACTAAACATTTTACTTAACAATAAGTATTGTAAAAGTAAATTATTTTTCAATACAAAA
Source organism: Polaribacter litoreus (assembly GCF_054584775.1). Taxonomy (NCBI): domain Bacteria; kingdom Pseudomonadati; phylum Bacteroidota; class Flavobacteriia; order Flavobacteriales; family Flavobacteriaceae; genus Polaribacter; species Polaribacter litoreus. Next base: position 8,856 of record NZ_JBTLRD010000013.1, read on the forward strand.
AACAAAATCAAAAAAAAAGTAAAAAAATAATGCGTTTTTATTTTTCCCTTTAAACATAAGGCTTTCAACACAAAAGAAATTCTATCGCAAAGGAAATAAACTTAAGAACAAGCCAAAACAGAAAAGATAAAACAAAAAAAACGCTGAATACTCAGCGTTTTTTTAATAATAATTTATTCTTCTATTGGTGGATGACCATGAATTTTCTCATAATCTTCGTCGAAGTTTTCTCTTAGATAAGAATTTAGTTTTTTTCTGTAATCGTCTTTTAACCAAGTTACAAAGTTGTGTGTACTTTTAGAAATACATTTTGCGTATCTGTTTATTCTATCGTCTATCTCCTCACCTAGCATTTTAGCTAAAATTAAGGCATCAAAAACATCTTCGCTATTTTCAATACACATTTTTGCGTGGTGAACAATCGATTTTTCTAATACTCTTTTAGAAGATTCTCCTGAACGAATGGTATCTATGTATACTTTTTTCATATCGAAATAGGTATCTGTAGATTTTGCAAATTCTTTTTTAACATCTGCAGGTAATTCGTATCTAAAAGTGCTTTCTATTTCTTCATCAGAAAGAATGGCATTTAAATAATAATCTGGAGCTCTAAACATTTTTTGCCAATCTAAATCAGCGCCCCAAGGTCCAAATCTGTAAAAGTTGTTACCTAAATCAACAACATCAAAAGTTGTTCTGTTTTTATATATACGAGAACCACGACCAATCATTTGATAATACAGAGTTAACGATTTTGTGGCTCTATTTAAAATGATGGCTTCTATACTAGGCTCATCAAAACCTGTAGTTAAAATACTCACAGAAGTTATGATTGCATTTGGTGTTTTATGAAACCAACGTAAAATTAATTCACGTTCTTTTTTGGTATTGGTATTATCTAAATGAGCTATTGGATACCCTGCTTTTTTAAATGCGTGAAACACCTGAATAGACGTATTAATACCATTGTTAAAAATTAATGTTTTCTTGCCTTTTGCAGTTTCTTCGTAAGCAGAAATTAACTTAGAAAGCATGTCTGAATTTGTATATAAATCCTCTGAAGATTTTACAGTATAATCTCCATTAGCACCAACCTCTAAAGAAGTTAATCCCACATTATAAGAATACATATTTGCTTTTGCCAAATAGCCACTATCAATCAAATCTTGAATAGATTCACCTACAAACAATTCTTGATAGTTCTCATACATTGGCAGTTTAATATTAGAACTTAAAGGTGTTGCTGTAACTCCTAAAATAAAAGAGTCATTAAAAAACTTAAATATTTTTGTAAAAGAGTTATAATGCGCTTCATCTACAATTACCAAACCAATATCAGAAATGTCTAATTTATCGTCATTTAAACGATTTTTTAAGGTTTCAACCATAGCCACAAAACAATCAAAATCTTTCTGATCATCTAATTTTGCGGTAGAATTGATAATTTTATTGCTTACACCAAACTCTTTTAACATTCTAGAAGTTTGTTTACTTAGCTCAATTCTATGCGTTAGCACTAAAACTTTCTTTTTAAATGTTTCTAGGTAACGCCTTACAATTTCTGAAAAAATTACTGTTTTTCCTCCACCTGTAGGGAGTTGATACAATAAATGATAATCTTTAGGTGCATTTTCAAATCGTTTAAATATCTCATGCAATGCATCTTTTTGATATCCATATAATTCTTTACCTACAATTTTATTTGAAGTATTTGTATCTGCCAAAAGTTAAAAAATTTAAGTAACAAAAATAAGATTTAAATAAGGTTTAATGCAAGTTTATGTTATATAAATGTTGATAAATCTGTTTCTATGATGTCTTGATGTGATGCATTATATACAGAAACTTCATTTTTAATGACCAATAATTGTGGAGATTGATGCATCACTTGAAATCTAGCTGCTATTTCTGAAGAAATATCTCTATAATTTAGTAAGTCTAAATAGTAAACTTTCAGTTTTTGATGATCTTCTGTAAATAATTTTTCGAATTGCTTGATAACCATGTTACTAATACCACATCTGGTAGAATGTTTAAAAATAAAAATTGGTTCTGTTTTAGACTGATTTTTAATATCTTCTAATTGCTCTAAAGAGCTTAATGGAATCCAATTTAGAAATGAATTACTTTCTTTTTTAGATGATTTACCTTCTTTTTCTCCAAACATTTTATTAAATAAGCCCATTTTTATTATTTTATTTGTACAACAAAGATATAAAACTTTTACGCGTCAAAAAGTCAGTTTTTAAAAGGATTTTAAGACAAAATGACACGACCTCTGTATAAATTAAAGGTGGTATTATTATTGACACATTGTAATTGTAAAAGAAAAACTTAAAAAAAATGAACTTTAATAATTATACAACAAAATCACAAGAAACCATACAAATGGCGCAGCAAATTGCGCAAGGTTATGGGCATAATCAAATAGAAAACGAACATATATTTAAAGCATTAACTCAAGTTGATGAAAATGTATTGCCTTTTTTATTAAAGAAATTGAACATCAATATTAATATTGTAAATCAAATCGTAAACAAACAATTAGAAAGTTTGCCTAAAGTTTCTGGTGCTGAATTAATGCTATCTAGAGAAGCAGGTAAAACTTTAAACGAAGCGTCTATTATTGCTAAAAACATGAAAGATGATTATGTTTCTATAGAGCATTTAATTTTAGCAATTTTTAAATCGAAATCTAATATTGCACAGGTTTTAAAAGACCAAGGTGTTACAGAAAAACATTTAAATTCGGCTATAGACGAGTTGAGAAAAGGAGAAAGAGTAACCTCTCAATCTCAAGAAGAAACGTACAATTCTTTAAATAAATTTGCTAAAAACCTAAACGATTTAGCAAAAAACGGAAAATTAGATCCTGTTATTGGTAGGGATGAAGAAATTCGTAGACTATTACAGATTTTATCACGTAGAACAAAGAATAATCCAATTTTAGTGGGAGAGCCTGGAACAGGAAAAACGGCGATTGCAGAAGGATTAGCACACAGAATTGTTGATGGTGATGTACCTGAAAATCTAAAAGATAAATTGATTTTTTCTTTAGATATGGGGGCTTTAATTGCTGGCGCAAAATACAAAGGTGAGTTTGAAGAGCGTTTAAAAGCGGTAATTAAAGAAGTAACCACTTCTGATGGAGATATCGTTTTATTTATTGATGAAATTCACACATTAGTTGGTGCTGGAGGTGGACAAGGTGCCATGGATGCTGCAAACATTCTAAAACCTGCTTTGGCTCGTGGAGAATTGCGTGCAATTGGTGCTACTACCCTAGATGAATATCAAAAATATTTTGAAAAAGATAAAGCTTTAGAACGTCGTTTTCAAAAGGTTTTGGTAGATGAACCAGATACTGAAAGTGCCATTTCTATTCTTCGTGGAATTAAAGAAAAATACGAAACACATCATAAAGTGCGTATAAAAGATGAGGCTATTATTGGTGCTGTAGAATTATCGCAAAGATATATTACCAATCGTTTTTTACCAGATAAAGCTATTGATTTAATGGACGAAGCTGCTTCTAAATTACGAATGGAAATCAATTCTAAACCAGAAGAACTGGATGTTTTAGATCGTAAAATAATGCAACTAGAAATTGAGATTGAAGCCATTAAACGTGAAAAAGATGAAGTAAAATTAAAATCTTTACGTTCTGATTTGGCAAATATTAAAGAACAACGTAATGAAATTAATGCCAAATGGAAATCTGAAAAAGAAGTTGTAGATAATATTCAAAATGCAAAATCGAATATCGAAAACTTTAAAATTGAAGCCGAAAAAGCAGAACGTGAAGGAGATTATGGTAAAGTTGCCGAAATTAGATATGGTAAAATTAAACAGGCTCAAGAACAGTTAGAAGAATACCAGCAAATTTTAGCAGAAAATCAGAATGGAAATTCTTTAATTAAAGAAGAAGTTACTTACGAAGATATTGCTGAAGTTATTGCAAAATGGACAGGAATTCCTGTTACTAAAATGATACAGTCTGAACGTGAAAAACTCTTAGTTTTAGAAAATCAATTGCATAAAAGAGTTGTAGGGCAAGAAGAAGCTATAATTGCTGTTTCTGATGCTGTTAGAAGATCGAGAGCTGGTTTGCAAAATCCGAATAAACCCATTGGTAGTTTCCTGTTTTTAGGTACAACTGGTGTAGGTAAAACAGAATTGGCAAAAGCACTTGCAGAATATTTATTCGATGATGAAAATGCCATGACACGTATAGATATGAGCGAATATCAAGAACGCCATTCTGTAAGTAGATTGGTTGGAGCGCCTCCAGGATACGTAGGTTATGATGAAGGAGGACAATTAACAGAAGCTGTAAGAAGAAGACCTTATTCTGTGGTACTTTTAGATGAAATTGAAAAAGCGCATCCAGATACTTTTAATATTTTGTTACAAGTGTTAGATGAAGGAAGATTGACTGATAACAAAGGTAGAATAGCAGATTTTAAAAACACCATTATTATTATGACTTCGAACATGGGAAGCCATATTATTCAAGAAAAATTTGCAGACCCTAAAGCTGATGTTGATGCTGTTACAGAACTCGCAAAAATTGAAGTACTTGGATTGTTAAAAAAATCGGTAAGACCAGAATTTTTAAATAGAATTGATGATGTAATTATGTTTACTCCTTTAAACGAGTCTGATATATTTGAAATTGTAAAATTACAAATAGAAAATTTAAAGAAAATGATTGGCAAACAAGAAATTACCTTAGATGCTACTGATGAAGCCATAACCTATTTAGCAAAAAAAGGGTATCAGCCAGAATTTGGGGCAAGACCTGTAAAAAGAGTCATTCAGAAAGAAGTATTAAATCAGCTTTCTAAAGAAATATTATCGGGTAAAATTACTACAGACAGCATTATTCTTTTAGATGCTTTTGATGATAAATTGGTCTTTAGAAATCAGTCTGATTTGGTAATAAATTAAAGATTAAAATTGGGGGATTTTGAAAAGTGGTGTTTTAAAAAACATCACTTTTTCTTTTTTGATTATATTCGTCATCAAAATCAACCTAATGAAAAAATATTTCTTTCTTTTTGTATTTATTTTTAGCCTTTTAATTTCCTGTAGTTCTGGTGATAACACAACGTATTATTTAATTCGCCACGCAGAAAAAGACAGAACAGATCAATCCAATGGCAACCCAAATTTAAATTTTGAAGGCGAAAAAAGAGCGCAACGTTGGGCAAATTATTTTGACGATATTAAAATTGATGCGGTATACTCTACCAAATATTTTAGAACCATGGAAACTGCAACGCCAACAGCCATGACCAAGAAATTAAGAATACAATACTACGATCCAAGAAATATGTACGATTCTGTTTTTAAAGCAGAAACGAAAGGAAAATCTGTTTTAGTTGTTGGGCATAGCAATACAACACCCGCTTTTGCTAATAAAATATTAGGAAATAATATTTATGAAAATATGAATGATAATGACAATTCTAGCTTATACATTGTAACTATTTCTGGTGATAAAAAAGAAAGCAGAATTGAAAAAGTTGAATAATAAAACAAAAATATTTTTTGTTATTCTTTCTTTTTAGGATTATAAATAATTATAATTTGCACAATAACAGCTAAGAAAACTAAAAAATAAATTTCAATTTGAGTAAATAACTCTATTGTAGAGAGTGCTTTTTTACTGACCGACATTAATCTACCTCCTTCTCTAATTTGAATTTCAGACAAATTTTTAAGGCTCTTTTTTATTTGTAAAATAATATTTAGGTAGTTTTTACGATTGGCACTATTTACGTCGTTTAAACTGGCATTTTCTAACTTTGTTAGTGCGCTGATTTGTTCTTTTAAATTATTAAAAACATAGCTTTCTTCTGTAGTTAAATTTGTTTGTTCAAAACTAAAAAGTAATTGATCAATCTCTTTATTTACACTACTATTTTCATGCTTAAAAAAATCTAGATCACTACTAACAATTGCAACTTCTTTAGTGTTAATTTTATTAGAAACTTTAAAAATTAAATCTTTGGCAATAAGTCTATCTTCATAAATAGTAATTGCAGTGTCTTTTACTCGTGTAAAATTATCTTTATCGATTAAGTTTGTTGTAATTATTAACACAAAAATTATTAAAACCCCTAAAATCCATTTTATTTTATCAAAAACTGTCATTCTTAAAACCTTTTAAATTAATTAATATATTTAGAAAAACCTCAAGATAAAAAATCTTGAGGTTTTATAGAATAACATCTGTTATAAAATTAAGATGCTAAACAACAACGTTTTTATTGGTCGTCTCTCCAAGGTTTATAATTCTTATATGCTGGTCCAGTAAGTTTGCTTCTTTTACTAGAAACTACTACAATTTTTGTTTTTTTACTGTTATCTTTCCAAGGCTTATAGTTTTTATAAGCAGGGCCTTTTAAGTCTTTTTTATTAGTACCAACAAAAATTGGTGTTGGTTCAGATTTATGTTCCCAAGGTTTATAATTCTTATATGCTGGCCCTTTTAAATCTTTTCGTTTTTGTGCAAAAATAGATGTTGAAATAAAAACTAATGCAAATACTAAAACTAAATTTTTCATGTTGTTGTTGTTTTAAAGTTATGCCAAACACTATTGTTTAACTACTTCAAATTTACACATGAAACCTAGGTTTTTGTGATATGAGAAAATTGGTAATTTTGTATCCGTATTTATACGGATACAATTATAAGAGTTTATAATCTGCTGCCTTTTTAATAAGCTCAGCAGTATTTTTAACTTCAATTTTTTTTAAAATGTTAGCTCTATGCGTTTCTATTGTTCTAGTACTTACAAATAAGCGATTGGCAATTTCTTTAGTTGTATTACCTTTGGCAATTAATTTAAGTACTTCTGTTTCTTTATTGGTTAAAATATTGGCACTTATTGGGTTTTCTGCCATAAAATTTATCATTTTTTCAGATATTTCAGCACTAAAATATTTTTTACCATTGGCTACTGTTCTAATACTGTTTAGCAGCTCTTGTTCGTCTGCGTTTTTTAATAAATATCCGTAAGCACCATCTTTTGCACATTTGGCAATATAATTACCTTCATTATGCATAGAAATAATAATTGGCTTTGCCTGCGTATTGATTTTTTTGATTTTTTTTAGCACTGTAAAACCATCTAAATTTGGCATGGTAATGTCTAACAAAATAATATCAATATCGTTTACTTTTTGTAAGATGTGCAACAATTTTTCTCCATCAGAAACAGTATCAACAATAAGAATATCTTTATTTTTTTTAAGTAATTCAGATAAACCTACTCTAAAAAGATCATGGTCGTCTGCTATGATTACTTTTATAATTTTATCCATATTTATATTGGTAATTCAATTACAAAAATAGTACTACCATTATTGGTATTTATGTCTATTTTTCCATTAAAAATTTCTACTCTTTCTTTTATGTTTGTTATTCCAGAACCTAATTTTATTGTTTTTAAATCAAAACCGCAACCATTATCAAAATAGTATAAAGATATAAAATCATCAAACTCAGAAAGCGTAACAATTACTTGGGTAGCGTTTGCGTGTTTTATGGTGTTATTGATTAATTCTTGAACAATTCTAAACAGATTTACAGCTTGTTTGTTAGCAATATTTGAATCATTTTTTTTAGATAAATCTTCAAAATTAATTTGAATTTGTACAGATAAACTTATCGCATCAATATAATTTTTTAGGGTAGCTCCTAAACCAAAATCCTCTAAAGTAGATGGCATTAAAGCGTTGGTCATAGACCTTACCTCTGTAATTGTGTCATCAATTCTATTTTTTATTTCTTTTTTATGCCTATCATTATCTACATAATTTTGAACATAAAATTTTAATGATGTTAAAAAAGGGCCAATACCATCATGTAATTCTCTTGCTAATTTTCTGCGTTCGTCTTCTAACCTTTCTACTAAAATCCTTTTATTTAAAAGATTTATTTTTTGTTCTTTATTTCTAAATGCAATTAATTTTTGACGCATTTTTAAAAGTGTATGACCCAATAAATCATCTGAACTTTTAGGGTTGTAGGTTGATTGTAAATTCATGTTTCCTATCTCCACAGAAAAATCAACAGCACCAGAAAGTGCCACTTTAAGACTGGTTAATGCTTCAAACATTTCGTTAATTTCTTTAGGTTTTTTTGAGAAATTACTTACACTACTGTCATCAACATAATTACCTTTTGCCATCACCATTAAATTTTCTTTCATTTTAATGATTGGGTTTGTAATTATTTTGGTTAAAAATAAAGAAAGAATTACAGCAAGAATAAGAATACAAATTATAATGGCAAATAGTTTATGACGCATTTCTATTAAAGGTATTTCAACTTCTTCAACATCCATTTCAGATAAAATACCCCACTTTAAATTAGATATATTTATAGGTTGATAAGCACTATACACATTAATGCCTCTATAATCAGGGAAAATACCCGTTTTTTTTATGCCTTTAATGGCATTGATTGCTCCTTTTGTTTTACAAACAATACTATTTGGAGTTTTACTAGGAAAAAAACGAGATTGTGAGCGTAATCTATAATCGTTACCTACTAAATAAGATTCACCACTTAAACCCATTCCTGTTCTTTCTAGCAAAATATCCTTTATTTTTTGATATGGTAATACACTTGCTATTCTTTTCCCTTTTTCTGTTTTTATAAAAGTGATTGATGTTTCTTTTTTAGGATGCAAATGTGTTAAATCATAAATTCCTGGTGAAGTATATTTATCTTTTGGAATATCAAATTCAATAACATTGTATACAGAGTCTACTTTAAAATTTTCCCATTCAGAATGTAATAACTCTTCAAATTGAATGTACTTTAATGTTTTTATGGAATTTAATTGTTGTAAAACACGGTCGTCTAAAACTTTTGAAAACTCCTTATAAAATATTGCTGATATAAATAGCACAACAAATACAACTAAAACATTAATAATAATCATTATCCAAGTTCTAATATTCATTCGTAAAAAGTTGTTGTGTATATTTATAATTTAAAATTAGTAAAATAATACGATTAATCTAAAATATTAACCTTGACATCTTGTAAAATAATCTCAGAAACCTTTTCTAATTGATTATTCTCAAAAGCGTTGTCTAAATTAATCAATTCAATTGAAGTATTTTTTGGTTTATAATTAAAGTAATCTACAAACCGTATTCCGTTTATATTACACTGTTCTTTTAATACTCTAAAACGCTTTCCACCACCATTTGTATGATATGAATAGGCCAAATAATCGATTAAAAAATCGTCTTTACCAATCCAATATATAAAAACATCTTCAAAATCTTCTCCTCCTCCATCTTCCGAAAACGTAATTTCTACTTTATAGTATTCTTTATTGTGTATTGTAGATGATGGTAATAATTTTTTATGAACGGCTTTATCATTTAAACCAAAAGGCAACACCGAAAAATAATGCACAGAATTAACTGCATTAGCGTATACAGAGGCTGTCGAATCTTCAATTTTTATCAGTTCATCATCTATAAATCTTTTAAAACCATCATTTTTTAAAACATCTACAACCGAATCAAAACTTCTTGAAAGCTCAAATTTTCCATTCTTTCGAATGGCTTTATAGTTTTTATCTCTAAACCTAAACGTAATTTTTGAACTTGCTACTTTATTAGTGCCAGAAGCCAAAATACTATGATCTATAATTTCTTGAGCGGTTAATTTTTTTTCAGTGGGTTTACAAGAAACTGCAATCATCAAAATAAAAAGAAGACAATATTTCATTACGTTTTGTTTCATTTGGTCTATAAATAGAGCTCAAAATTACATTTCTTTGACCAAAGTAAAAATGTATCTTTGTATAAATTTAAAATTTAACTGTAATAGTGCAGAAAAAAATAAACATACAGAATAAAAAAGCGCGTTTCGAATTCGAAATTCTTGACAAATATGTAGCTGGAATTCAATTAACAGGTACAGAAATAAAATCGATAAGAAACAGTCAGGCAAGAATTACAGAGAGCTTTTGCGAATTTAATGATCGAGGAGAATTGTTTATTGTAAATATGTACATACAAGAATATATGTATGGCCATCATTTTAATCATAACCCAAAAAGCGAACGCAGATTATTGTTGAATAAACGCGAATTACGAAGCTTAAAAAAAGATGTTGAAGCCAAAGGAAACACCATTGTGCCTCTAAAATTGTTTATTAATGATAGAGGTTTTGCTAAACTAGAAATTGCTTTAGCCAAAGGAAAACAAACGCACGACAAACGAAATGTTATTAAAGACAGGGATAACAAACGAGATTTAGCCAGAATAAAGAAAAGCTTTAATGCTTAAAGAAAAATTAAAAGACTACAATATAATTTTGGCTTCTGGTTCGCCAAGAAGACAGCAATTCTTTAAAGATTTAGATATCGATTTTACAATTGAGGTAAAAAAAGTCGATGAGATTTATCCAGATCATTTAAAAGGATCAGCCATTACTGATTATTTAGCAGATTTAAAGGCTAAAGCATTTTCAAATTTATCAGAAAAAGATATCTTAATTACTTCTGATACCATTGTTTGGTTAGAAGACCAAGCACTTGGTAAACCAAAAGATGCAGCAGATGCTTTTAAAATGTTAAGACAATTATCAGGTAAAAAACACCAAGTAATTACCTCGATCAGTATTAAAAACCTTCATTTTCAAAAAATTATAAATGATACCACTACCGTTACTTTCAAAAACTTAACAGATGATGAAATTCATTATTATATCAAAAATTACAAACCTTTTGATAAAGCTGGTGGGTATGGAATTCAAGAATGGATTGGTTTTATTGGGATAAAAAAAATAAAAGGCAGTTATTTTAATGTAGTTGGTTTGCCTGTTCAAAAACTTTACGAAGCATTAATGAAGCTATAACCTTATACTTTATAATGATGGTTGATACTTTGTTAAAAAATCTTTAAGCATATCTCAATTTTCTTTTCTTAAAAGCAAAATAAAAGAGTACTTTTACTGCAAATTTTACAATACACTCTTATAATGAAAAAATACACTTACACAGAAAAAAAAGACACTCGTTCTGGTTTCGGTGATGGTTTAACAGAATTAGGAAGAACAAACGAAAACGTAGTTGCTTTATGTGCTGATTTAGTAGGTTCTTTAAAAATGGCAGATTTTATTAAAGAAAACCCAGAAAGGTTTTTTCAAGTAGGTATTGCAGAAGCAAATATGATGGGTATTGCTGCTGGTTTAACCATAGGTGGTAAAATTCCGTTTACAGGTACTTTTGCAAACTTTTCTACAGGTCGTGTGTACGATCAAATTCGTCAATCTATTGCATATTCAAATAAAAATGTAAAAATTTGTGCATCACATGCAGGTGTAACTTTAGGTGAAGATGGTGCAACACACCAAATTTTAGAAGATATTGGATTAATGAAAATGTTACCAGGTATGACAGTAATTAATCCTTGTGATTATAACCAAACAAAGGCGGCTACTATTGCCATTGCTGATTTTGATGGCCCTGTTTATTTACGTTTTGGTAGACCAAAAGTGCCAATTTTTATGCCAGAAGGTGAGTTTGTAATTGGTAAAGGAATTCAATTAACAGAAGGTACAGATGTTACCATTGTAGCAACTGGTCATTTAGTTTGGGAATCTTTACAAGCTGCAGAACAATTAGAAGCCGAAGGTATTTCTGTAGATGTAATTAACATTCATACTATTAAACCTTTAGACGAAGAAATTATCTTAAAATCTGTTGCAAAAACAGGTTGTATTGTTACTGCAGAAGAACATAATAAATTAGGAGGTTTGGGAGAAAGTGTTGCTAGAACTTTAGCATTAAACACCCCTACTCCACAAGAATTTGTTGCTACTGATGATACTTTTGGTGAATCTGGAACCCCAGCAGATTTAATGGCAAAATATGGTTTAGATGCAGCCGCAGTAATTAAAGCAGCAAAAAAAGTAATTTCTAGAAAATAATAACGTTTAAGATTTTAAACGCGTCTTTATTAAAACGATAAATTTTTAAGTGATGAAAAAAATAATTTTAGTATTATGTTTGGCATTTGGATTTAGCCAATTTTCTAATGCACAGTTTAATTTTGGTATAAAAGGTGGTGTAAACTACAATTCAAATTCTGTTGATGGAGTAACAGGTGCAGGTCAAGATATTTTTGGTGGTGCTAATAGTAAAACTGGTTATCATATTGGGGTTTGGTCTCGTTTAAAGATACCTGTTTTAGGAATATATGTAAGACCAGAATTGGTATACACCAATTTAGAGAACGAAGTTGAGTACAACCAATCTGCCAAAACAACTACGCATGCTTTTCAAAAAATTGATATTCCTGTTTTATTAGGTAAAAAGATTTTTGGAATTGGTAATGTATTTATTGGGCCATCATTTCAATATATCCTAGATTCCGATTTTGGAATTGACGATATTTCTAGTGTTGATTCAGATGGATTTACTGTTGGCTTACAATTAGGTGGTGGAATCGAATTTGGTAAATTAGGTATTGATGTACGTTGGGAAAGAGGTTTTTCTGATGTAGAATCTTCATTTGTAGGGCCATTAGGGAGTGTTGAGTACGATACAAGAGTAAATCAAATTATAATAGGACTTTCTATTCAGTTGTAATAACTTCTTGTAACTATCATATAAAAAAAGAGGAAAACGATTTGTTTTCCTCTTTTTTTTGTGATTTAAATTTGCATTTATTCTAAAATCTGAGCAGCGTGTGCTTTAGTTTTTACTTTGGTAATTACATCTTCAATTACTCCATTTTCATCAATAATAAAAGTAGTTCTGTGAATACCATCATATTCTTTACCCATAAATTTCTTTGGTCCCCAAACATTAAAAGCTTCTATAACAGCTTTGTCTTCGTCTGCCAATAAAGGAAAAGGCAATTCGTTTTTATTGATAAAATTTTGCTGTCTTTTGGCAGAATCTGCACTTACACCTAAAACGTCATACCCTTTTGCTAAAAACGTTTGATAATTGTCTCTTAAATCGCAAGCTTCTTTTGTACAACCAGGTGTACTTGCTTTTGGATAAAAGAATAACACTAATTTTTTACCTGAATAATCTGATAATTTTATGGTGTTTCCTGCTTGGTCTTTGGCTTCGAATTGTGGAGCCTTATCTCCTATTTTTAATGATGTCATATTTTTAATTTAATATTTAAAATTCAAAGTTTAAAATTACGAATAAGTTAGCTAACTTTGAGTGTTAAATTTTGAACTTCATATTAATAATGAACAAACAAGAAAAAGTACAATTTGTAATTGACACACTTCAAGAATTTTATCCAGAAATCCCAATTCCTTTAGATCATAAAGATCCGTATACGCTTTTAGTGGCAGTGTTATTGTCTGCACAATGTACAGATGTTCGTGTAAATCAAATCACGCCTTTGTTATTCGCTAAAGCGGATAATCCTTTTGATATGGTTAAAATGACCGTGGATGAAATTAAGGAAATTATTCGTCCTTGTGGTTTATCACCTATGAAATCGAAAGGAATTTATGGTTTATCAAAAATATTGATTGAAAAATATAATGGAGAAGTTCCGCAATCTTTTGAAGGTTTAGAAGAATTGCCAGCTGTGGGGCATAAAACGGCAAGTGTGGTAATGAGTCAAGCTTTTGGTGTACCTGCTTTTCCTGTTGATACACATATTCATAGATTATTATACAGATGGAATTTAACCAACGGAAAAAACGTAAATCAAACCGAAAAAGATGCAAAACGTTTATTCCCAAAAGAATTATGGAACGATTTACATTTACAAATTATTTGGTATGGGCGTGAGTATTCTCCTGCTCGTGGTTGGGATTTAGAGAAAGATATCATTACAAAAACCATTGGTAGAAAATCGGTTTTAGACGCATACTACAAAACCAAGAAAACACTTTAATGCATTTATTTTTAAGTACTAAACCAAAAAGTGTGTAAGTAAAGTTATTCTCAAGTTTTTTGTCTGTCCATGCGTCATGTTTAAATTAAAAATAAAAACACCCATTGCAATTAAGCAATGAGTGTTTCATCCAACTAAAACCAAACAATGGTTTCTTTATTACACATCAAAAGTATCTAAATGTTCTAACTATTAAGATATTTATTTTTGTTGATGCTAAACTAATGTTAGCATTTGTAATGTAATTTTTAAAGATTACATCATTAAAATTGATATGTAATGGTAGCTTTCGCAAAAAATGGGGTTCCTGGTGTAAAGTGAATTTCCTCTACTGAATTTACTTCATTTTGCAATCTACTTTCTGTAGCAAATTGAGTTTCATTCCAAGCTACATCAAAAATATTTTCTACAGCCACACCAAATGTGATGTCTTTTAGCGTATAATTAATATTAAAATCACTTACAAAATAACCCTCAGCTATAATACTATTATCTTCGTTTGCAGGCCTGTCTGCTAAATATCTATAACGTAAACCTCCAGAAAAATTTCCTAAGTTACTAAAAGACAAACCTCCTGTCATTGTAAAACTAGGCGCTAAAGGAATATAATCTTCTCCTGAAAAAGCCTCTAAACTTCTTGCTTTGGTTATTGTTGCATCAGTATCAAAATAGATATTATCTGTAATTTGATAACGAATACCTACATCTAATCCATATCGTTCAGATTCTCCTGAGGGTTCTACAATACCTGCATCACCCACATACACAAATTCTTCTTCAGAAAACAAGTACCACACTGCTGTATTTAGCACAATATTTTTAGTGGGTTTCCAAATATTTCCGAAATCTACTCCATAAGCTCTGGGCAAAACCTTATCTGCATTTTCTTGTAAAACTACTCTTGCATCATTTGAATGAAACCCAATTCCTGATTTTAGAAACCATTGCAAATTATCATTTTGAGTGTATAAGAAATTTAGCTTCGGATTTACAATTGCCTTGGTTTTACTCAATGTTTCATAAGTAGTACTTAAATTATTATTATACAAAAACTTAAAATAATCAAAACGAATTGCAGGTGCTATTTTAAATTTTCCAATTTCGAATTCTGAATTAAAAAAACCGTAAAAATTAGTTTGTTCTACATCGCCAAATTGAATTTGATTTAAGGTTTCTCTTCTATTTTTGGTTGATGACAACTCGTTATCTGTAATATGATCAAAACGCAAGCCTAAACCTTTTGTAAATTTTGCTTCAACACTTCCATACTCTTTTTCAGAAATAATTTTTGCATTCATTCCATAAATATTTCTATCTTCAAATTGTTTAATTTGATCTCCATTTATAGGATCTTCCAAGAAAAAAGTAAAATTAGAATACAACTCAAAATTATAGTTTGAATAAAAAGCATTTGCTAAAAAAATAGATGCATCTGATAATGTTTTTTGTAGTTGTACATTAACATTAGACCTTGATGTAAAACCACCCTCTGTATCATCAATGGCACCAAAACGCGTTATTGTTCCGTTATCAACTGCTCTTTGAGGTATTTGTCCAGAAGCATCCCAACTGCTTGTAAAATGTGATGCTGTGAGCGTTAGCTTATCAGTGCCTTTAATAAATGTATTGTATTTTGCAAATAGGTTTAATCTATTAAAATTTTGTGGCGATTCAAAAGGTCCATCAAATTCAATATATTCTAAAGCTACATAAGCATTGTCTTTGTTTGAATTATCGAGTAAATTAAACATTCCGACTGTTCTGAGCGAATTAAAATCGCCATAACCTACAGCAACCATGTTTTTTTGAATGGCTGTTTTTGTAGCAAAATTTACATAACCAGCCGTATTAAAATCACCTTGATTTGCATAATAAGGTCCTTTACCAAAATCGATATCTTTAATTGTTTCTGGAATCATAAAGTGTAAATCTGAATATCCTTGTCCATGTGCATGAGATACCATATTTATTGGCATACCATCAACAGAAAGTGTAATATCTGTTCCGTGATCTATATCAAAACCTCTTAAAAAAATTTGTTCTGCTTTTCCACCTCCTGCATGTTGGCCAATAAATAAACCTGGTACTTTTCTTAAAATTTCTTGGGAATTATTAACAGGATTCAATTGCAAATCAATTTTAGTTAAGGTTTGCAAGGCATTAATTTCTTTACGCAACACCATTTCATCTAACTTAAATATTTTTGTTTGTAAAATAATGATGATACCATTGTTTATATCTGTTTCTGATACGTTAATAGTTTTCTTTTCAAAACCAAGAATGCTTAGTTGTATAGTACTATTTACTGTAGTTTTTTGTAGCGTAAAACTACCATTTTCGTTAGTATGTGTATGTGTATTTGCTGCAACGTTTACGATATAAACATTTTCTAAAGGTTGATTGAAAGTATCAACAACACGCCCTTTTAATATTTGTCCAAACGATTGTAAACTAAATGCTAGAACAATTAATACTATAATTTGTCTCATTGTGTATAGATTAAAACCGTTAAATATTATGAATTTGTTGTTCAGAAAGTGGCCCTAATTCATAGATGGCTCCTAGTAATTCTTTTTTAATTTCTCTGGCTTGTTTTTGATTCCCATTAGCCTTTAGAATATAAGCTGTATGTAATAATGCTTCTGGCTCAAAAGTATGCCCCAACACAAATTTTTCTGAAATTTCTATAGCTTTTTTTGCATTCCCATTTTTATAATGTGCCCAAGCCAATAAATCGTAAGATTGCGCTGTTGGTCTTGCCTTTACCTCTTGTTTTGCTATTTCTAATGCTTTGTTTCGTTTAGAATCATCATCTGCAAATAACAATACATTGTATTTTGCATACATTGCTCCGTAGCTTTTGTTTTTCACTTTAATTAAGTAGTTTTTTATTTGCTTTTTTTCTTCTAATTTATTGCCAACAAAATTAGCAATTTCTGCTCTTAATAAGTGATAATCTGGTGATGCGTTTTCTTTAGAGATGGTTTCTAAAATTCGTAATGCTTCATTTGGATTTCTTTCATAAGAATACACAATCCAAGCAATTCCTTTTTTAGCATAGCTATTATTTGGGTTTATTGCTAGGGCTTTTAAATAGGCATTATAAGAGTCTGCAATTCTACCTGCATGGCCATAATAATCTGCAAGATTTGTATAATTCCATTGCACTAAACTTTTATTATTAGATGATTTTGCAATTTGTAAAGCTTTTTCTAAGTAGTTAATCGCATTGTTTAAATTGCCTAAGTGGTCATTATATTTTGAAAGACGTACTAAATAATCAAAATCTTTTAGGTTTTTTACTTTTGATAAATATTTTTCTACTTTATTGTAGTTGCCCAATTCTAAATGCACATCAATTAGCATAAATTGAGTTTGTTGTAATTTTTCTCCTACATTTTCTGCTTTATGTAATAACTTTAAAGCTTCTTTAAAACGGTGTTGAGAAATATAATTTTTTGCTAAACTTCTTAAATATCCAGAATTCTTGAAATTGGTTTTTTGGTTAAGAGTTTGCAAACTGTACTCTGCTTTTTTTAATTGATTGATATCTCCTGTTAACTGAAAAATTCTTGAATTTGCTGTGGCAATCTTTGAATAATATGGATATTGATTTGGTGTATTTTTTAATTTACTTTCCCAGAAATCTAACTCAGATTTTGTATTGTTTAAAGCGCTATTGGTTTTAATTTGTAAAAAAGCTTCATAGTCTTTTGAATTTGTTATTTGTTTGGTTTTATGAGTATTGCAACTATTTATGGATACAAAAGTTACAAATACTAAAATAAGTTGGATATATTTCATGATTTGTAGTTGTAATGGTTTTTAATTAACTGGCGCGAAGCTAAACACACCAGTTTTGTTTTTTAGAGGATGTTTTCGGGTGAAACTAGCGTAAATCTTCCAACTTACGCCAGTACAAAGCTTTTTTAAAAAAGCCTTAAATTATTGCCAAGGTGAAGCTAAATAAGGAAATGATGTTAAAAAATCTTTATCATTAGCACTTACATTATCGTCAGATAAACTAGGGTTTTCAGAGAAATCTTCTCCACCAAAAATCAATAACAATTCAACGGTTATTACATCATCTGCTAAAGCTCTACCTGTTAAAACGTTAGTACCATCATAAAAAGTTGTTGTACCGTCTAAAGACACATTTAAAACATCAGTTGCTAATAAGCCTGTAAAGCTTGGTGCATCTAATCCTAATGCATTTGTATCTCCTGAATTTGCATATGCAGGGCTTAATCCTGTTAAATTAGTTTCAAACATCGATTGAAACATTGCACCTTGCTCAGAAGGTATTGTTGTATTAAAGTCATCTTTACTTGCTGCTGATACGAAAACAGTATTTACTGCTGGTCTACCCATTTGATCTTTTTGCACAAAGGTTCCTGAAAAATCTACAGTAGGTTCTGTTGGCATATCATCATCATTATTATTACAACTGATAATAAATAGCGAAAAAACTGCGATGGTAATATATTTTATTTTTGAAATTTTCATAATATGATCTTTTAAATTAGTTGTTAGTTTTTATTGTTTTGCTTTTGCTTCTACCCAAGTGTTTATGGTTCCTGAACCTCCTATTTGGCTTTTTGGCACCTCTATTACAATAGACATTACGTTTGTACCCGCAAAAGTATCTGTACCTGGGCTATTGAAACCTGTTGCATTTCCTGCTATAATTTCGCCATATTGTGCAAAATCCATAAAAAAAGGATCATCTCTTGGGCCTGCAAAAAATTGCATTCCGTTTTGACTTGATGTTATTGCTGATGAAGATGAAATAGCAACCATTGATTTTGTAGCCATTTCATTAATTGTACTATTTAAACCTGTTTGTGATGGTGCATAAGGCCCAAAGAAATACATTTTTCCATCTCTGGGAATGGCTTGAATAACCAAATCTTCTACTTTATCATCATTGGTATCAATGTTAAATTCTACCATTACATTTTCATCAAAAGAGGCAGTTGCTGTTGCAGTAGGACTTAATAATCCTTGTACATTAGCAACAAATACAATATTGTTTGTGTTTTCTCCCTGAAAAGCATAAAAGTCTGTAATGTCTGCTGATGTTCCACTGGTTGCAGGAGCATCAATATGATCTGCTGCAATTGTAATTAAACCAATAATCGATACGAAAACGGTTGCTACTAAAATTTTTGTTTTTTTCATTGTGTGAGTTTTTAAATTATTAATTGAATCTCACCAATACTTACGAGGATATGTAAAGTACGGTTTTAAAAAAGTGCTATTTTTTTGAAAATAAATTACAACCCCCTATAAACAAAGGGAAAAAAGAAGGTAAAAAAACCTCAAATTCAGTAAATAATTGTAATATTGTACTGAAAAATTAATATTATTTTAAAAGAAATGACAAAAAAAAGCTCTTGGAAACAACGCCTTCATGAAATTATTTATGAAGCTGATACACCAGAAGGCAAACTTTTTGATGTGGTTTTACTAATAGCTATTATTGCAAGTATTCTTTTAGTAATGTTAGAAAGTGTTGATAGTTTTGATAAAAAATATCACAATTTCCTTAATCTTTGTGAATGGATTATAACCATCCTTTTTTCTATTGAATATGTGTTAAGAGTTATTTCTATACAAAAACCAACAAAATATATTTTTAGTTTTTACGGTATCATCGATTTACTGTCAACAATACCCAAATACCTATCGTTTATATTTGTAGGTTCTCAACATTTAGTTGCTTTAAGAGCTTTACGATTGTTAAGGGTATTTAGAATTTTAAAACTAACTAGATATGTAGGTGCTTCTAACCATCTTTTGGTGGCTATGAAATCTAGTAAGGCAAAAATATCTGTATTCTTATTTTTTGTTATCATTATTTGTATCATTTTAGGCACCATTATGTACATGGTAGAAGGTGCAGACAATGGTTTTACAAGCATTCCTAGAAGTGTATATTGGGCAATTGTTACTTTAACGACAGTGGGTTTTGGTGATATTGCCCCTCAAACTCCTTTAGGGCAGTTTATATCTAGTATTATTATGATTTTAGGGTATGCTATTATTGCTATTCCTACGGGTATTGTAAGTTCTGAAATGACAAAGAATTCAAAACATGAAAATAACACCCAAGCCTGCCCTAACTGTTTAAAAGAAAAACATAAAGACAATGCAATATATTGTTACAACTGCGGAAGTATTTTAAATCCATGACAAAAAAATTACACAATACTTTAATTACCATTGTTGGGCCAACAGCAATAGGTAAAACTGCCTTAAGCATTCAATTGGCCAATTATTTTAAAAGTGATATCATTTCTTGCGATTCTAGACAGTTTTATAAAGAAATGACCATTGGTACAGCTGTACCTGAACCAAATGAGTTGGCTGCTGCTCAACATCATTTTATACAAGATAGAAGTATTTTTGAGAGTTATAATGTTGGCGAATTTGAGAGAGATGCTTTAAAAAAGTTAGAAGGTTTATTTCTAAAAAATCCGGTTCAAATTATGGTTGGTGGTAGTGGTTTGTATGTAGATGCAGTTTTAAAAGGCTTAGATTATTTTCCTGATGTAGACAAGCAAATCAGAATTGATTTAACTAAAGAGTGGCACGAAAAAGGAATTGAATCGCTTCAAAAAAAATTAAAAGTGTTAGATATTGATACTTACAATACTATTGCAATAGATAATCCTCATAGAATAATAAGAGCATTAGAAATTTGTATTGGCACTAAAACTCCTTATTCTACTTTTAAAAATAAACCCAAAACACCAAGAAACTTTAAGAGTTTAAAGGTGGGGTTAACCGCAGATAGAGATATTATATATAACAGAATACACCAAAGAGTAGATATTATGATGAATAACGGTTTATTAGAAGAAGCTAAAAAACTTTATGAACATAAAAATTTAAATGCTTTACAAACTGTAGGGTATAGAGAATTATTTTCTTATTTTGATGGTGAGTTTACCAAAGATTTTGCAGTTTCAGAAATCAAAAAAAATACCAGACGTTTTGCAAAGCGACAATTAACTTGGTTTAAAAAAGATCCAGAAACACTTTGGTTTGATTATTTAACTGACATTAACAAAATTATCTCAACCATTTCTAGAAAAATTAACGCTTTTTAAGTCATTTAGATTTTGGTTAACCATTCGCTTTTATATATTTGCGCATCTTAATTTAAAACCATGAAATCAAAAATCACACTTTTTTTTATTGCATTTATTAGTTCCATTTCTGTTGCACAAACAAAAACAGGCATTATTAATAACGATTATATCATCAATTTAATGCCAGAAGCAAAAATTGTTATTAAAAGAGCACAATCTTATGGGGCTAAATTAGATTCTTCTTTTTCAATAAAAATGAAAGACTATCAAGATAGAGTTGCCGATTTTAGAAAAAAGGAAAAAGAAATGGGCGAATTAATGAAAAAAACATTAATCAAAGAACTATCTGCTTTAGAACAAGATATTCAAAAATATCAGAAAAACGGTAGTCAGTTGATGCAGTTAAAACAGGCAGAATTAATGCGACCATTGTATAAAAAACTAAATAATGCTATACAAGAAGTTGTAAAAGAAAAAGGCTACACTTTAATTTTAGATAAAAATGGAAATCAGTTTGCTTACATTGATGAAAAATACGACATTACATCATTAGTGATGGATAAATTAGGCTTAAAAGCACCTGAGCCACAAGCTGAACCCTCTCAAAATTAACAGCATTCAATTCATAAAAAATGTGGCTGTTTGAAAAGTAGTTTTGGATGTCATTTTGAGCAAAGTCAAAAATCTTTGTATTCAATTATCAATAAATAAGATTTCTTCATTGCAGTCGAAATGACAAGTTTTAATACTTTTCAAACAGCTTCCATATTTTTTATAATATATTTACTAAACTAACATCAATTTAGTAATAACTTCTTCGCCGAGTTCTTCATTCATCATTTTAATTATTTTATCTTTTCCATAACTTAACTCCTCTCTTAAAACAGAAGAATTTAATTGAACAATAAGTGTTTTGTTTTGTAAACGCGCAGAAGTAGTGTGTGTTGCAACCCCTGGCCCCATCATTTTAGTCCAAGTTTCTTGCACTTTAATTTTTTGCATTCCTTTTGTTAAGTTATTTTCTTTGATAAAAGATTTCATCAAATCTTCAATTGAAAAGGAATCGTTTTCTCTTTTTGCCATTTTTTGGAATTTTTAGACTATTAGATTGTTGGGTTGTTGGGCTGTTGGGTATTTTAAAAAATTGATAATTTACAGCTCTGTAATTTTGAAACTTAATTACCTACAATTTAAAAATTTGATATGCCTTATCGCCTTGTTTTAAGATATTTTCTGTACGTTCTGCATGCGTATCTGTGATAAATATTTGTCCAAATTCATCATTATTTACCAAATCTATAATTTGCGACACTCGATTTTCATCTAATTTATCAAAAATATCATCTAACAATAAGATTGGTATTACCTTAGCTTGTTGCTTAATAAACTCAAACTGCGCCAATTTTAAAGCAATTAAATACGATTTTTGTTGCCCTTGAGACCCAAACTTTTTAATAGGGTACTCTCCTATCTCAAAACTCAAATCATCTTTATGAATTCCTGAGGTAGTGTATTGTAAAATTTTATCTTTTTCTAAAGATTTTTTTAATAAATCTTCCATCAAAAAATCGTGTAACTGACTTTTGTAATTAAGGTTTACTTGCTCTTTATCTCCAGAAATTATTTGATACTTATCATTAAAAATAGGAATAAAAGTAGCCAAAAAGGCTTTCCGTATTTCGTAAATTTTTGCTCCATATGTAGTCAATTGTTCATCGTAAACACCTAAATTTAAAGCATCAAAAGTTCTATTTGCAGCAAAATATTTTAACAAGGCATTACGTTGACTTAATATTTTGTTATATGCAATTAAGTCTTGCAAATACGTTTTGTTTTGTTGAGAAATTACACCATCTATAAACTTTCTTCTGGTATCACTACCTTCGATAACCAAATCTCTATCTGCAGGAGAAATAATTACCAGAGGAAATTGACCAATATGCTCAGAAAACTTTGCGTAAGCTTTATTATTTCTTTTTAATACCTTTTTTTGTCCTTTTTTAAGACTACAAATAACTTTCTCGCTTCTACGATTCAATAAATACTCTCCTTCAATCATAAAAAAACCTTCGCCGTGTTTGATATTTTGAACAGCAACAGCATTAAAATAACTTTTGGTAAAAGACAAATAATAAATTGCGTCTAAAACATTAGTTTTTCCAACACCATTATTTCCCACAAAACAATTTATTTTCTCCTGAAAATCAAAAGATTGAGATGCGATATTCTTAAAATTGACTACTGAAATTTTCTGTAAATACATAAATATATTTGAAGATTGAAAACAGTTTGCAAATTATTGAAAATTTTGCAAAATAAGCGCTTTTAAAATCCAATTAAAAAAACTATTTTTGCGCCACTAATTTTTAAGGAAATATGGCAACATACAAGAAGAGAGGATACAAACCAAAAAATAAGGTTGAAGAACAACAAGTAGATAATATGGATAGCACCACTGCAGAAGTATTTAATACTTTAGATGAAACTGCTTCTAAATCTGAGCAATGGATAGAAAAAAACAGCAAGGTTTTATTTGGTAGTTTGGTTGTGGTTGTGGTTGTCTTTTTAGGCTATTTAGGCTATAATAAATACATAGTTGAACCAAATGAATTAGACGCATCTAATGAATTGGCTTTTCCAAGAAAATATTTTGATGAAGCTGCTACTGCAGGATCAGGTGTTGATTCATTGTTAAATCTAGGTTTAGAAGGTGCAGATGGTAGGTATGGTTTTACAGATATTGCTGAAAAATTTAGCGGTACTGACGCAGGAAATTTAGCAAACTATTATGCTGGTGTTTCTTATTTACAACTAAAGCAATACGACAAAGCCATTGAGTATTTGAGCAAATTTGATTCTGATGATGAAATGTTAGGCCCTGTTTCTTTGGGTGCTATTGGTGATGCTTTTGCAGATATCAACCAACAAGAAGATGCGTTAGAGTATTACGAAAAAGCGGCTAATAAAAAAGATAATGAATTTACAACACCTCTATTTTTATATAAAGCAGGACAAACTGCAATGTTATTAAAAGATTACAGTAAAGCTGAAGAAATGTTTACTAGAATTCAAGAAAGCTACTCAAAATCTGAACAAGGTAGAGATGTTGAAAAATTTATAAATGCTGCAAAATATGCTAAAAAATAGTGATGAGTTAAGAGTTATGAATTAGGAGTAAAACTCTAACTCAAAAACTCTGAGCTCTGAACTCTGAACTCGAATATATGGCAACAAGCAATTTATCTTATTACGATAAAGCAACAATCCCAAACGCGAAACCTTTTCGATTTGGGATTGTTGTTTCTGAATGGAATCCAGAGATTACTCAAAATCTAAAAAAAGGCGCTATTGAAGCTTTTTTAGACTGTGGTGCTACTGAAGATAATATTATTTCTTGGGATGTTCCAGGTAGTTTTGAATTGGTTTATGGATGTAAAAAAATGATTCAAACTCAAAAAGTAGATGCTATTGTTGCCATTGGTAACGTAATTCAAGGAGAAACCAAACATTTCGATTTTGTTTGCGAAGGCGTAACTCAAGGCATTATAGACTTAAATGTAAAATATGATGTTCCTGTAATTTTTTGCGTGTTAACAGACAATACAAAACAACAATCTTTAGACAGATCTGGGGGTAAACTAGGTAACAAAGGCATTGAATGTGCAGTAGCTGCAGTTAAAATGGCAGCTTTAAAAAACATAGACAGAACTTCTGATAGTATTGGTTTTTAATAAAATAACATTAAAAAGTATTCAGCAATATTCATAAAAAATTTACACTATAAGATTTCTTTAGCCTATTAGAAATCATCCATAAATTTAATCCAATACACAAACCTACAAGGTTTTAAAAACCTTGCAGGATTTTTAAGAATACTTTTAACATCATTTTTTGATGTATTGCTTTAAATTTTTTAATTTTGATAAGCTTTAAAATTGGTACAATAATTGTTTTTCTTAAAGCAATATTCACCAATTATCACAAAAACTATGGGATTTTTAAAAAGAACACATAAACAATTCGATTACCAACCTCGTTATTATAAAGGAGAAGGAAATCCTTACAAAATTGAGCATAAGCTCGACAAGTTTAGAAAAACAGCTGGAAAGAATAAAGGAATAAAAGCAAAATTTTCCGACGCTGTTGATGATTTAAAAAATGGCGAAAAAGGTTTTAACAAAACCATCATTTATATTGTTCTTATTTTAGTCTTTATTTTTTTATATATCATTGATTTTGACCTATCAATATTTATAACTAACTAATGTCAGACATCATTCAACTTTTACCAGATCATGTAGCAAATCAAATTGCTGCAGGAGAGGTCGTGCAAAGACCTGCTTCTGTAGTTAAAGAGTTGTTAGAAAATGCTATTGATGCAGGTGCAACTAGCATAAAATTATTACTTAAAGACGCTGGTAAAACCCTAATTCAAGTTATTGATGATGGTAAAGGCATGAGTACAATTGATGCAAGAATGTGTTTTGAAAGACATGCCACTTCTAAAATTCAAAAAGCCGAAGATTTATTTAATTTGTGTACCAAAGGTTTTAGAGGTGAAGCTTTGGCTTCTATAGCAGCTATTGCCCATGTAGAGTTAAAAACCAAACAAAAAAAAGAAGAACTTGGAACTTGTTTAAAAATTGAAGGCAGTAAAGTAATTAGTCAAGACTTTATTTCAACAGCTAAAGGCACAAGTTTAGCTGTTAAAAACTTGTTTTATAACATTCCTGCTAGAAGAAACTTTTTAAAATCTGATACTGTAGAAACCAGACATATTGTTGATGAATTTCAGAGAGTAGCTTTAGCACACCCAAATATTGCTTTTTTACTACATCATAATAACAACGAGGTATATCATTTAAAAAGCAGTAATTTAAGACAGCGTATTGTGGCTGTTTTTGGTGGCAAAATGAATGAAAAATTAGTACCTATTGATGAAAAAACAGATATTTTAGATATAAAAGGTTTTGTGGCTAAACCAGAGTTTGCCAAAAGAAAACGTGGTGAACAGTTCTTTTTTGTAAATGATCGATTTATAAAAAGTGCATACCTAAATCATGCAGTTGTTACTGCTTTTGATGGTTTGTTAGAGCAAGGTGCTCACCCATCATATTTCTTGTATTTAACTGTACCCACAAGTACTATAGACATTAACATACATCCTACAAAAACAGAAATAAAGTTTGATAATGAAAAGGCTTTGTATGCGATGTTAAGAGCCACTGTAAAACACAGTTTAGGACAATATAATGTTGCACCTGTTCTAGATTTTAACAGAGATGCCAATTTAGATACACCTTATCATTACAATAAAAAATCTACATCAGCAGCTACTCCAAAAATTACTGTAGATCCAAATTTTAATCCTTTTAAAGAAACACAAAACAAACAACCTCAAAATAACTTTAAAAAAGAACAACATACCCAAAGCTGGGAATCATTATATACGTCTACTGCAATTATAGATGAGCACAAGCAAGAAGACTTATTTGAAAATCAACAAGAAGTTAAAATACAGAAAACGTTTCAAATTCAACGAAAGTATGTAATGAGTTTGATAAAATCTGGTGTGGTGTTAATTCATCAATCTTCTGCACACCAACGTGTGTTATATGAAGAGTTTTTAGAAAGCATTACTGTAAAAGAAGCGAATAGTCAGCAATTATTATTTCCAGTAAAAATATCGTTTTCATCACAAGAAATAGAAATGATTTATACCATAAAATCAGAATTAGAAAATGCTGGTTTTTCTTTTGATGAATTTACCAAAGATAGTGTTACTATAAAGGGAATTCCGATTTCGGTAACAGAAAGTAAAATCACCATTATTTTAGAAGAATTATTAAATGATATTAATTTAGAAGTGCCAGATACTAGTTTTAGTCATTTTGATGTTATGGCCAAATCATTTGCCAAAACATTATCAATTAAAACAGGAACACAACTCTCTGAAAAAGAACAAGAAAGCTTGGTAAATAATTTATTTTCGTGTAAAGAACCAACCATATCTCCTTTTGGAAAACCCACTTTTAAAACCCTAACATTAAACGAAATAGACAACTTATTTAATAGCTAAACATGAATAGACTTACAGACGCCATAAAGCATTTAATTATAATTAATGTAATTCTATTTATTGCACCACAATTATTACAATTAGATTTTACTAATATACTTGCATTACACTTTCCAAAAAACCAACATTTTGGATTTTGGCAATACATTACTCATATGTTTATGCATGCAAGCTTTCCGCATATTTTATTTAATATGTATGGTTTATGGGCATTTGGTACACCATTAGAACAAATGTGGGGAAAGAAAAAATTTCTATTTTTCTATTTTTCTGCTGGTATAGGTGCAGGTTTAATTTATACTTTAGTAAACTATTATCAATTTAATAGTATTTATGAGCAATTGGTAAATTTTGGACTTTCTAATACACAAATACAAAATATTTTAGATATTGGTAGTTATAATGACCCTAGAATTCTTTTATCTACTGAGGAAATGATTAAATTTTATGGGCTTTATCATACTCCTGCTGTTGGAGCATCTGGAGCTGTATATGGTATTTTAGTGGCTTTTGGTTTGTATTTTAAAGATGCTAAATTAATGTTGATTTTTTTCCCAGTTCCTATTGCTGCAAAATATTTTATTCCGATAATGATATTAGGTGATTTATTTTTTGGGATGACAAAATATTCCGTTGGAAATGTTGCCCACTTTGCACATATTGGTGGTGCTTTAATAGGATTTATAATTGCTTGGTATTGGAAACAAAATCAATTTAAAATTAACTAATGAGTATTATAGACGACATAAAAAGAAGATATATTACTGGTAATATTATAGAAAAATTAATTTTAATTAATATTGGGGTTTTTATTTTAACGGTTTTAGCTGGCTTATTTCAAAAACCTTATGCAGGTAATATGAATTTTATTGCTGAGTGGTTTTCTTTAGATGACACGTTAAGTGGTTTATTTACAAAACCATGGTCTATTATTTCTTACGGATTTTTACATGCTGGTTTTATTCATATCTTATTCAATTGTATTGCTTTGTATTTTATTGGTAACTTGTTTATTCAATTTTTTTCGCAAAAACAACTTTTAAATTTTTATATTCTAGGTACTTTTTTTGGGGGAGTTTTATATATTTTTAGCCAAAGTTTTTTTCCACTTTTTGAAGGAAAAAACTCTTATTTAGTAGGTGCATCTGCAGGAATTTCTGCTATTTTTTTAGGAATTGCTACCTACATGCCAAATTACGAATTAAAATTTCCGTTAATTGGTTATGTTAAGCTTTGGCAGGTAACCGCAGTTTGGATTCTTTTAGATATTATTGGCCTTGTTGGAAACAATGCTGGTGGAAGTTTTGCGCATTTAGGTGGTGCATTATTTGGTTTTTTATATGTAAACAAAGCAAGTAACAAAGAAATAAATTGGTTTAATGGCTTAAATTCTTTATTCAAAAGAAATAAGAAATCGCCTTTAAAAACAGTATATAAATCTAAAGAAAAAAGAAAATCGAGTCCAGATTTAAATCAACAACAGGTAGATAAAATTTTAGATAAAATTAGTAAATCTGGCTATGATACCTTAAGCAAAGCTGAAAAAGACTTTCTGTTTCGACAAGGGAAAAAATAATAAAAGAACAATTCCCCAGCTGTGAAAAAATTATCATTTATCAATAAAATTGTATACATCATCAATTCTTTGATGGCTACGCTATTGTTGCTTTCTTATATATTACCTTACATATCTCCAAAAATTTTTCCTTCTTTTGCTATTCTTAGTTTACTAGCCCCTGTTATCATTCTAATTAATATTGCTTTTGTGTTTTATTGGTTGGTTGGCTTAAAAAAACAATTTCTGTTATCCACAATAATATTAACTATTGGTTGGTTTTTAATTCCGGATATTTACAAGTTTTTTGGAAATACATCTTCTTTAAATGATGATCTTAAAGTAATGAGTTATAATGTAAGAGTTTTTAATTATTGGAACTGGACTGACAATAAAAACTCATCACAATTAATTAAAGATTTTATAAAAAAAGCCTCACCAGACTTACTTTTAGTTCAAGAAAATTATGATGAGGAAAAAAATAATTTAAAATATCCTTACAGCTATATTAAATCTAACATTAAAAGTAAAAAAGCTGGATTGGCTATTTTTTCAAAATTTCCAATTATAAATAAAGGTTCTTTAAACTTTAAAAATACCGCCAATGATATCATATTTGTAGACATTGTTAAGAAAAAAGACACCATTAGAGTTTATAATTTTCACTTACAATCTTTACACTTAAGACCAGAAAAAGAAAATTTTGGTCAAGAAAACTCAAGGAAATTAATAGAAAGATTAAAAGACGGTTTTGTAAAACAAGCAATACAAACAGAACTATTTTTAGCTCATGAAAAACAATGGAAAGGTAAAAAAATAATTGGTGGCGATTTTAATAACACTTCATATTCTTGGGTGTACAACCAAATTTCAAAAAATAAAAAAGATGCTTTTATTGAAGCTGGAACAGGATTTGGAAAAACGTTCGATTATTGGTTTCCTATGAGAATCGATTTTATTTTAACTGATAATAATGCAATCATTAATAAATTTACCTCTTTTTCCGAAAAAAATTCAGACCACTTTCCTATTCAAGCAAAAATAAACTGGTAAAGCTTTATATTCGCAAAAAGATATCTTTTCTATGAAACATTTTACTGTAGCAATTATTGGTAGTGGGCCTTCTGGAGCATCAACTGCTTTTCATTTAGGAAAGCAAGGAATTCATACAGTAATCATTGAAAAAGAAACCTTACCAAGGTATAAAACCTGTGGTGGTGGTTTTGTAAATAGAGGTAAAAAAGAAATGCCTTTTGATATTGCTGAAGTTGTTGAACGTGAGTTTTGTAAGGTTAATACTTATTTTAATAATCACGAAAAATGTTACTATTCTAAAAAAGAGACACCTATTATCACTATGATAATGCGTGATGCTTTTGATAACTTAATTGTTGAAAAAGCAAAAGAATTCGGAGTAACCTTATTAGAAGATCATAAACTTTTAGCAATTGATTTTGTTGATGAAAAAGCCATTTTACAAACTTCTAAAGGAGATATTTCAGCTGATTTTGTAATTGCTGCAGATGGTGTTTTAAGTCCGACTGCAAAAATGGCGGGTTGGAAAAAAGATACGCGTAAACTAATACCGGCTTTAGAGTATGAAGTTGAAGTTGGGCAAGAAGATTTTGAACGACTTTCTAAAAATGCTCGTTTTGATATTGATGCTGTACCTTATGGTTATGCTTGGTGTTTTCCGAAGAAAAATCATTTATCGTTAGGCGTTTTAACGACTAAAAAAGGAAAAATAAATTTAAAAGAATATTACAAAAAGTATTTGAAAACCTTGGGTATTCAAGAAATTATAAAAGAAGATGCTCACGGTTTTCAAATACCAGTAAAACCAAGAACAGATGGTTTTGTAAAGCAAAATGTTTTTTTAATTGGAGATGCTGCTGGTTTTGCAGAACCTATTACAGCAGAAGGAATTTCTAATGCCATTTTAAGCGGAAAATATGCTGCAGAAGCTATTATAGAAAGTAAACTAAATAGAAACTTAGCTAAAAAAATCTATTTAGAAAAATTAGATATTAAATTATTGTATGAATTAAAATCAGGAGCTTTGTTGGCTAAATTCTTTTATCATAACAACCCTGTAAGAATATATTTGTTAAATAAATACGGGCAACTTTTTAATGATATTATGGTAGATGTTTTGCATGGAGATAGAGCTTTTCCTAAAAATATCCCAGAAAAGTTAAAAGCAAAACTTAAAGAGAAAATTTTTTAGATTTTTAAAAATTTAACTATTTCTTAAAACCATATTCACGTTCCACTTTACAGATTCTTAACTGGTATTGTTTGTACCATTTTTCTCTGCCTAAATTTCTGGCTTCTGTATGTTCTATATTATTTTTCCAATGGGTAATATCTGCTAATGTTTGCCAATAAGAAACAGTAATTCCTATTGTATTTCTTGCAGATTCTATTCCTAGAAAGCCTTTTTGTTCTTTTGCTAAAGCTTCTATTCTTTCAGCAGTTTCTAGATAATCTTCTAAATTATCATTTAAAATTGTGGTAAAAATAACAGCATAGTAAGGAGGTTTTAAAGTATCAACAATCATAATTCTAAAACGTATTTAGTTTCTGGCAATTTAATATCATCACTTATAAAATGCTTTACAATTTTAAACTTTAACTTTTCTAAAATCTTTGCTGATGCGATATTCTCATCTACACAATAAGCCACTAACTTTTTAATTCCTCTTTGTTTGCAATAGGCTATTGTTGCTTTGCAAACCTCAAAACCATAACCATTATTCCAATATTTCTCTAAAAAACGATATCCTATTTCATCATCAATATTGTCTTTTACCAAAGCTAAAGTACCTACAAATTTTTGGTCTGATTTTCTTTCGATAGCATAAATCCAAAAATCGTTTAAATGCTTATTGTATCTAGAGATTAAATCTTTTAATTCCTTTTTATTTTCAGAAAGAGTTTTCGCTTCTCCTGTTGCATATTTTAAAACTGTAGAATTGCTTTCTAATTGATGAAAAGGTTCTAAATCCTCTAAATTCAGTTTCCTAATAAGTAGCCTTTGTGTCTCAAAAATCATCAATAATGTTGTAAATTTGCAGAATTAAAAAATCATTTTAATAAGCTTTATTTTAATAAAAAAATAGGGGTTATTAAAAAAATATAAAACCTCGATTATCGAGTAAATGTACAGGAATGATGGCAGATAAAAAAGTAGCTTTTTATACTTTAGGATGTAAATTAAATTTTTCTGAAACATCAACTATTGCTAGAAACTTTGTAAATGAAGGTTTTGAGCGTGTAAATTTTACAGAAACAGCCGATATTTATGTGATTAATACTTGCTCTGTTACAGACAATGCAGACAAACGTTTTAAATCGATTGTAAAAAATGCATTAAAGAAAAACGATGAGGCTTTTTTAATTGCTGTGGGCTGTTATGCTCAATTAAAACCAGAAGAATTGGCTGCTGTAGATGGCGTAGATTTGGTTTTAGGTGCTACAGAAAAGTTTAATGTTACCAGTTATATTAACGATTTAACTAAAAATGATGTTGGTGAAGTGCATTCTTGCGAAATTATTGATGCCGATTTTTATGTAGGTTCTTATTCAATTGGCGATAGAACTCGCGCTTTTTTAAAAGTACAAGATGGCTGCGATTACAAATGTACATATTGTACAATTCCTTTAGCTCGTGGAATTTCTAGAAGCGATACTTTACAGAATGTAATAAACAATGCCAAAGAAATATCATCAAAAGGCATTAAAGAAATTGTTTTAACAGGTGTTAATATTGGCGATTATGGAAAAGGTGAATTTGGAAACAAAAAACACGAACATACTTTTTTAGAATTGGTAAAAGAATTGGATAAGGTTGATGGCATTCATCGTTTACGAATTTCATCTATAGAACCAAATTTATTAAATGATGAAACCATAGAATTTGTTGCAAATTCAGATTCTTTTGTACCTCATTTTCATATTCCTTTACAATCTGGTAGTGATGATTTGCTAAAGAAAATGAAACGTAGATATCTACGTAAAACTTACACAGATAGAGTTGCTAAAATTAAAAAAGTAATGCCAAATGCTTGTATTGGGGTTGATGTAATTGTTGGTTTTCCTGGAGAAACAGATGAACTATTTTTAGAAACCTACAATTATTTAAACGAGTTAGATATTTCTTATTTACACGTTTTTACCTATTCTGAAAGACCAAATACAGAAGCTGTAGATTTTGATGGTGTTGTACCTAAAAAAACAAGAGCAAAACGTAGTAAAATGTTGCGTGGTTTGTCTGCTAAAAAAAGACGTGCTTTTTACGAATCGCAATTAGGGAATACAGTAACAGTATTGTTTGAAAATGAAAATAAAGAGGGCTACATTAATGGCTTTACGGAAAACTATGTAAAAGTGAAAACGCCTTGGAACCCTGATTTGGTAAATACTTTACACAATGTTACTTTAACCAAAATTGATGATGATGGTTTAGTGCGATTTGATTTTGTGGAAGAAACTATTGCTTTGTAATTTAGCACTAAAGTGGTACTTTTAAAAGTATGGA
This sequence comes from Polaribacter litoreus, assembly GCF_054584775.1. Taxonomy (NCBI): domain Bacteria; kingdom Pseudomonadati; phylum Bacteroidota; class Flavobacteriia; order Flavobacteriales; family Flavobacteriaceae; genus Polaribacter; species Polaribacter litoreus. Next base: position 42,041 of record NZ_JBTLRD010000013.1, read on the forward strand.
ATTTAATATCTTAAGTTTGATAAATGTCTAAAACTCATATTTATTTAATGCCTGGATTAGCAGCAGGTCCAGAAATTTTTGAAAATCTAAATCTTTCTAAAGATTATTATGAGTTGCATTATTTAACCTGGTTGGCACCTTTATCTATAAAAGAAACTATAGCCAATTATGCAATGCGAATGACCGATGAAATTGAACATCAAAACCCTGTTTTAGTTGGGGTTTCTTTTGGTGGAATTATAGTTCAAGAAATGAGTAAGTTTATAGATGTCCAAAAAATCATCATTATTTCGAGTGTAAAATCAAAAAAAGAACTTCCAAAGCGTTTTAAAATTGCAGCAAAAAGCAAAATTTATAAGCTTTTTCCTACTAAAATTGTTAGCAATTTTGAAAATTATGCTAAATTTTTTGTTGGCAAATCGTTAGAAAGAAAAGCCAAATTGTACAAAAAGTACTTATCTGTTCGTAATAAAGACTATATCAAATGGGCCATTCATAATGCTATTAATTGGGATCAAGAAAAACCATTAAAAAACATTACTCATATTCACGGCACAAAAGATGAAATTTTTCCTATTAAAAGCATACAGAATTGTATAAAAGTTAAAAATGGAAATCACTCTATGATTATCATTAAGGCAAAAGAAATTTCAACGATTATTGATACAAGTTTAACTTGTTAAAACTAATTGAATTAATTACTTTTATGCTAATAAGAAATTAATTTGATTATGAACAAAGCACTACGAATTTTATCTATTTTAAGTATTATTTTTATTACAGTACTTTTTATGAATGGTATAAACAAAGAAACTGTTGAACCCATTGTAAACACTCATAAAAACTACAAAATAAAAGCTTTAAAATTACCTGAAAATTTAAATTTAGCAGGCGAAAGAGTTCCTGTAGAAATACCTGATGTTCGTGAAAGAATGGAAAGAGAATTATTGGTAAACACCTATTGGCAATCTAATGGTTTGTTATTGTTAAAAAGAGCTAATAAATATTTTCCAATTTTAGAGCCTTTATTAGAAAAATATGGTTTACCAGATGATTTTAAATTTTTGGCGCTGGCTGAAAGTGGTTTTACAGATGAAACTTCTACTGTTGGCGCTGCAGGAATGTGGCACTTTATGAAACAAACAGGTAAAGAATACGGCTTGGAGATTAATAGAAATGTAGACGAAAGATACCATATTGAAAAATCTACAAAAGTTGCTGCTGAATATTTAAAAAAAGCTTACGATCGCTTTGGTTCTTGGACATTGGCTGCTGCTGCATACAATGCTGGTAACTATGGTATTTCTAGAAGAATTGAAGCTCAAGAAGTGAATAATTATTACGATGCAAAATTACCAGATGAAACTGAACGTTATGTTTTTCGAATTTTAGCATTAAAAGAAATTATCAGCAATCCAAAAAAATATGGTTTTGTTTTTGAAAAAGAAGATTTATATCACTTGAATAAAACAACTACAGTTAAAGTGGATACCGCAATTACAGATATTACTGCTTTTGCAAAAAAATTTGGGATGAATTATAAAGAGTTTAAAATTTATAATCCTTGGCTGAGAGAACATCACTTAAACAACAAAAGTAGAAAGCTGTACGAAATAAAAATTTTGGTAAAATAATCTTAAATAACGAGAGTTCGTTTCAAAAATCACTGATTATTAATATATTATCATTTTTATTCTTTGAAACGAGTTTCATTTCAACTGAAATGGAGAAATCTTAATTTAAATTTGAGATTTCTCAACTACACTATTTGCTTCGCAAACTACTTTTAATAAAAATATATTTTTATCATAGTAATGTTTGAAATAAAATTTGCTGTTTTTCAGTAAATTAAACCGTTATCAACATAAAAAGCTTTATCAAACTCAGGTTAAAAAGTATTTGCTTAGTGATGTAATATTAGATAAAAAAAAGCCTATCAAATTTTGATAGGCTTCTAGATAAAAATTAACTAGTGTAATAAAATATATATTATAATACTCTTACGTTTACTGCGTTTAATCCTTTTCTACCTTCTTTCAAGTCAAACTCAACGTCATCGTTTTCACGAATTTCGTCAACTAAACCTGACACATGTACAAAATGTTCTTTGTTTGTTCCTTCTTCAGTGATGAATCCGAATCCTTTAGATTCATTGAAAAATTTTACGGTACCTTTATTCATTATAAAAAATTAATTTGTTACTGTTTATTTACAGCAACGTTATGTTAAAGTGCAAATATACTACCAATAAAGTTAACTTAATGTAAATAATTGATTTTCTTTCAATTAAATTCTTAAAGCTTAGAAATAAAGGCTTTAACTTGATTAAATTCGTCTATTATTTTATTTATTACCTCTTTTGTAGGCTCTATTTTATGAATTAATCCAGCAATTTGGCCTATTTCTAGTTCTCCTTCTTCTAAATCGCCTTCAAACATTCCTTTTTTAGCTCTTGCTCTACCCAATAATTCTTGTAAATTTTCTTTAGTAGGATTTTTTTGATACAACGTTTGCAAATCATTAAAGAACTTATTTTTAATTAAACGAACAGGTGCCAATTCTTTTAAGGTTAAATGCGTATCGCCATCTTTTACAGCTACAATAGAATTTTTAAAATTGATATGTGCAGACGATTCTTGAGTGGCTGCAAACCTGCTCCCTATTTGCACACCATCTGCACCTAAAACCATTGCTGCTAACATTCCTCTTCCTGAAGCAATTCCACCAGCAGCAATTACAGGAATGTTAACCTGTTCTTTTACCATGGGTATTAACGTAAACGTTGTGGTTTCTTCACGTCCATTGTGCCCACCTGCCTCAAAACCTTCACAAACAATAGCATCAACTCCAGCTAATTCAGCTTTTAATGCAAACTTTACAGAACTTACAACATGAACTACTGTAATTTGTTTTTCTTTTAAAAAGGAGGTCCACTTTTTTGGGTTGCCTGCAGAAGTGAACACAATTTTAACACCTTCTTTTACAATAATATCCATTATTTTTTCAATTTCAGGATATAACATCGGTACATTTACACCAAAAGGTTTATCTGTAGCTTTTTTACATTTCTGAATATGTTCTTGCAACACTTCTGGATACATAGATCCTGCCCCAATTAAACCTAAACCACCTGCATTAGAGACAGCAGAGGCTAGTTTCCATCCAGAAACCCAAACCATACCTCCTTGAATTATGGGATATTTTGTGTTAAATAATTCTGTAATTCGATTTTTTTTCAATTTTTTAAAAGCTTTATTGTTTTCGATTGTTTGTCTGTAAATATCTTGATAAAATAAAGTCCACTATTTATAGCAGAAATATCAATAGGCTGAAATTGCAAAATATTTTTTTCAAAAACCATTTTTCCGAGAATGGAATATATTTTAATGTGATAATTATTAGATGATTTCGATTTACCAGAAATAGTAAATATATTTTCCACTGGATTAGGATAAATTTGTAAATCTGATAAAAAATTATCATTTAAAGAACCCACAGCTCCAATATAACTATTTAATGCATTTTGAAAGTTTGGTATTCCATAGCCATATTGATTTTCTGGGTTTTCATATTTATCAGCAGATTGATATAAAGCTTGTTTTAAATAAACATTAAAATTAGTGCTAGAAGTTGCAGATTTTAAGGTAAAACTTTCATTCTGATTCAAACAAGCAATTAAACCAGCTACAATTGGTGATGAAAAAGAAGTTCCATTTGAGGTAGATATGCCTCCAGTTGAATAATTGATAATAGTAGCGCTAACTCCTTGGCCAACAATTTCTGGCTTAACTCTATTATCAGCAGTTGGTCCAAAAGAACTAAAAGAGGCGATATTACCTGATGCATTTACGGCACCTACAGAAATTACGGAAGGCGCGTCTGCAGGGGCAGCAATATATTTCCAGGCATCATTTCCACTATTTCCTGCTGAATTTACAACCAAAATACCTCTAGAAGCTGCAATTTCTGCACCTCTAGAAATAAAAGTGGTTTTTCCATCCATATCTGCATAAGTATAACTGTGATTGGGATTATCAAAAGTTGTATATCCTAAAGAAGTATTAATAACATCAACCCCCAAACTATCTGCTCTTTCTGCAGCTTCTACCCATAAGGTTTCTTCTAAAACAGTTTCTGTTTCAGCAATTTCGGTAATAAACAAATAAAACTTTGCATCTGGTGCAGTACCCACAAATTCACCTTCTTTATAAGCTGCTATGGTTGATAAAACGTGGGTTCCATGACTATCTCTTGTATAAAAATTCTCACTTCTATCCGCAAAATTATAACCTCCTAAAATTTGATTATTTTCTCTTATTCTTTGAAAAGCATCTATCGTATTTACGTTAGGAAAACCAGCATCGATAACCGCAATTATTTGTCCACTTCCTGTTAAACCTTGTTGATGTAAAAAGTCTCCTTTCAACATTTTTATTTGATTTTCTGCACTACCATAATTAAAATCGGTTAGTGTTTTTAAAAATTTATCATGATGATTTGCGAGTACTTTTTTTTCCTTTTCTTTACCATTGGTGTTCAATGACTTGTTAGCAAACTCAATAGATGCAATAAAAGGAAAATTGGGTATCAAGCCATTTATTTGAGAAACTGTACCTTGAATATGGATGGCATTTAACCATTTCGATTTTCCTAAAACAACAATATTCCCTTCATTTTTAAGTTGATTATAATAATCTAAATGAATAGGAACATCTTTTTCGTCTAAAGAAATACCTAATTTAGTTCTTCTTTGTAATGCTTTTTCTGATAAAATGTCAATAGGATTTTGTAAAACCGTTGTTGCATTTGGTTTATCTTTGAAGTAAACCCATGCATCTTCGGTTTGTGAAAAAGCAGTAAAGACAGTTGTTGTACATAAAAAAAGTAGTATTTTTTTCATCTGTCTAAAATACTACTTTTTTTATTCTAATACTATTAAGAAATCACTCCTGAGCCTAACAATTCATCTTCTTTGTACCAAGCTACAAATTGCCCTTCTTGAATAGCAGATTGTTTATTTTCAAAAGCTACATACAACCCTTCATCTACTTTGTGTAAAGTAGCTTTGTCTAATTTTTGACGATAACGAATTCTTGCTGCTACTTTTAAGGTTTCACCTGAATTTAGTGCTAAATCTTCACGAATCCAATGCAGTTCATCATTCGAAACAAACAAAACATTTCGATATAAACCCGAGTGATTTTTACCTTCGCCTGTATAAATTACATTTTCATTGACATCAGTTTCTATAACATACAAAGCTTCTTTTGTACCACCAACATTTAGTCCTTTTCGTTGTCCTTTGGTAAAATAATGTGCTCCTTGATGTTTACCAACAACTTTTCCATCTTCTTTTTTGTAAGAAAATTTGGTAGACAAGTACTTCAATTCTGCTTCTTTGTTTTCAAATTTTGGAGCTGACTTTGTATATTGTTCAAAATCTGCGGGAATTTGAACGATTTCTCCTGATTTTGGTTGTAATTTTTGCTGTAAAAATTCTGGCAAACGTACTTTACCAATAAAACACAATCCTTGAGAATCTTTCTTTTCTGCGGTAATTAAATCGGCTTGTTTTGCAATTTCTCTAACTTCTGGTTTGGTTAATTCGCCAATTGGGAATAAGGCTTTTGACAATTGTTCTTGCGATAATTGGCATAAAAAATACGATTGATCTTTATTATTGTCTATACCTGCTAACAATTTATACACAGTTTGTCCATCAATAACTTCTTCTGCCTTTCTGCAATAATGACCAGTTGCTACATAATCTGCACCCAACTTTAAAGCGATGTCCATAAAAACATCAAACTTTATTTCTCGATTACATAGCACATCCGGATTTGGTGTTCTACCCTTAGAATATTCATCAAACATATAATCTACAATACGTTCTTTGTATTGCGCACTCAAATCTACCACTTGAAAAGGAATACCTAATTTTTCTGCAACAATCATGGCATCATTAGAATCTTCTAACCAAGGGCATTCATTAGAAATAGTAACAGAATCATCGTGCCAATTTTTCATAAAAAGCCCAATAACTTCATAGCCTTGTTCTTTTAATAAATGTGCGGTTACACTAGAATCTACACCACCAGAAAGACCAACTACAACTCGTTTCATTTTTTAATTTTTGAGGTTGCAAAGTTACGACTTTGTTAGTGAACTATAAATTGAAAGCATTGATGTATTTATTGTAAAAATTGATGGATTAAATTTGTAATATTATTAATGTCTAATCGTAATCCAAATAAAAAAACGAAGTATTAATTTTTATTGGTTTTCTTTTTAGTAAAGGTTTTCTTTTTCTTTAAACCTTCATCAGAAACCATTTCTCCATCCATAAAAAACTGCCATTTTCCATCACGCTTGCCGTTTTTATACCTTCCAGTTTCTCGTAAATCACCATCCAATTCAAAATATTTTGCCAAACCATTAGGCTTTCCATTGCTGTACTCAACTGCTTCAATCAGCACTCCATCACTCGTGTATTTTTTTGAAATACCATTTTTTAATCCGTTTTTATATTGGCTAATTTCTGCTGGTTTTTTATTCGGATAATAATTGATTAACTCACCATTTAATTTACCATCAACATAAAACTCTTTAGACAATAAATTACCATCAGCAAAAAAATACTTCCACTCGCCTACTCTTTTTTTTCCGATAAAAATACCTTTACTTTTTAAAACTCCGTTTACTGAATAAAAAGAAACATCTACAGAATCACTTGTGGCAGAAAATTTTTTAATAATGGTTGGGTTTTTAGAATCTGTAATATCATAAAATTTAAAAACACCAACTTCTTTTCCGTTTACAAACTTACCTGTATAACGTATTCTTTTATTCGGATGATATTTTCTCCAAACTCCTGTTCTTTTTTTATTGGCATCAAACTGATTTATTTTTTGAGCATTACACTCGTTACTCAAAAAAAAACAAACTGAAAATAGTAAAATAAAACTAAGTCTCTTTATATTTAGCATGGCAAAGATTTTAGCGTAAATATACATCAATCTAAGAAAAATGAGTGTTATTTTTTTAACAGAACACCTAAATAATATAGAAAATGCCAAAAGAGAAAACCGTCAAACAGTGGCTAATATTATTTTGGAAAAACAAGAGTTATTCAAAGATTTAGTTGCAATAACTTTTAATATTGATGATAGAATATCAATTAAAGCAGCTTGGATTTTAGAATGGATTTGCACCCATCATCACTTAAATTGGATATTACCACATTTAGATGAATTTACTACAAAAATAAGCACTTTAAAATTTGATGGAGCAATAAGGCCATGTGCAAAAATTTGTGAACATTTAGCAAATGCATTTTATGCTAAACATATAAATAATGTGCAAAAACAACTAAAACCTATCCATATAGACGCTATTGTAGAAGCTGGTTTCGATTGGTTAATTACGCCTCAAAAAATTGCAGTTAGAGCCTACACAATGAATACTTTATATTTATTCGGATTGCAAAAAGACTGGATACATCCAGAGCTAAAACATTTAATTGAAACTAAAATAATTCACGAAAGTAAAGGCACAAAAGCACGAGGAAAACACATCCTAAAATTGATAGAAAAACATCAAAAATCTGGTTCATAAATCTGTTGAAATCCGTATTTTTGCATTTAACAACAGAATTAAAATGAACTTGACACAATTAAATGCCATTTCTCCTATTGATGGACGTTACAGAGGTAAAATATCTAAATTAGCAAACTATTTTTCTGAAGAAGCTTTGATAAAATACAGAGTTCGTGTAGAAATTGAGTATTTTATTGCTTTATGCGAAATCCCTTTGCCTCAATTGGCTGGTTTTGACACCAATTTATTTGAAGAATTACGTAAAATTTATGTTGATTTTACTACTGAAGATGCTCAGAAAATAAAAGATATTGAGAAAATTACCAATCATGATGTTAAGGCTGTTGAGTATTTTATCAAAGAAAAATTTGATGCTTTAGGTTTAGAAAAAGATAAAGAATTTATTCATTTTGGCTTAACATCACAAGACATTAACAACACTGCCATTCCGCTTTCTATTAAAGAAGCAATGAATGACGTTTTTGTTCCTCATTATTTTGAAGTTTTAGAAAAACTACAAGAATTAGTTGTAGAATGGGCAGATATTTCTATGTTGGCAAGAACGCATGGTCAGCCTGCATCTCCAACACGTTTAGGAAAAGAAATTGAAGTTTATGTAGTGCGTTTAAAAGAGCAATTCAATTTATTGAATGATATACCTAGTGCCGCAAAATTTGGTGGTGCAACTGGTAATTATAACGCTCATAAAGTGGCTTACCCAACTATTGATTGGAAAGCTTTTGGAACTGAGTTTGTGCAAGAAAAATTAGGTTTACAACATTCTTTTCCCACTACTCAAATTGAGCATTATGATCATATGGCTGCTTTGTTTGATACTTTAAAACGTATCAATACAATTATCATAGATTTAGACAGAGATTTCTGGACCTATGTTTCTATGGATTATTTTAAGCAAAAAATTAAAGCAGGTGAAGTTGGTTCTTCTGCAATGCCACACAAAGTAAACCCTATCGATTTTGAAAATTCTGAAGGAAACTTAGGAATTGCAAATGCCATTTTTGAACACTTATCTGCAAAATTACCTATTTCTCGTTTACAAAGAGATTTAACAGATAGTACTGTTTTGCGAAACGTTGGTGTACCTTTTGGGCATACTATCATTGCGTTTACATCTACCTTAAAAGGATTGAACAAATTATTGTTAAATAAAGAAAAGTTTGAACAAGATTTAGAAAATAATTGGGCTGTGGTTGCAGAAGCGATACAAACCATTTTAAGACGTGAGGCGTATCCAAATCCTTATGAAGCACTAAAAGGATTAACCAGAACAAACGAAAAAATCAACCAAAACTCAATTGCTAATTTTATTGATACCTTACAGGTTTCTGATGAAATTAAAGACGAATTAAAAGTAATTACACCAAGTAATTATACTGGAATTTAGTTTGAAAAAGAAGTTTGAATTTGAAAATTAAATAAATAAAAATTATGATGATGCAAAAAAAGAGTTTTAAGAGCTGGAAGTTGGAAGTTGGAAGTTGGAAGTGCTTATTCAAACCTTTTTCTTTATACGTAATACTTCGTACTTCAATCTTCATAATTATATCTTCAATACTTTTATTCTTTTCTTCGTGCAAATCAGAATTTAAAGACAATTCAGATAAATTCAAAATTGGGGTTTTCGAAATTCCTGCTGGAGATGATTTTGTAAAAGAAACCATTATTAGAAAGGATAGCATACAAATTAGTAAGTATGGCAACAACATTGATACACTATCTATAAAATGGAAAAATAATTTCTTTTACACCTTAAAGTATATAAACCCAAAAAACAGTTTACAAGAAGACCCAATGTTTGTACAAATCAATAAAATTCGAGAAGATTCTTATGATTTTACCGTAAAAATTGGATTTTCTAAATTTTCAAAAAAAGGAACAATTTATAAAGTAAAATAAATGGAGCTATTTTTACAAGCAGAAACTTGGGTTTCTCTGATTACACTTACTTTTTTAGAAATTGTGTTGGGTATTGATAATGTTATCTTTATATCAATATCCGCAAATAAACTCCCTGAAAATCAGGTAAAAAAAGCAACGCTTCTTGGTTTGGGTTTGGCTATGGTTACCAGAATTTTACTTTTGTTTAGTGTATCTTATTTAATTGCTTTAAAAAATCCTTTTTTCACCATAGATTTAGGTTGGTTTAAAACAGGCTTAACTGGCCAAAGTATTATTTTATTTTTAGGCGGTATTTTTTTACTGTACAAAAGCACTAATGAAATTCGACAAAAAGTTGAAAAAACCAATGAAGATAAAGTATTAAAAGCTCCAAAAATTATTTCTTTTAAAAGTGTAATTATTCAAATTATACTTATAGATATTGTATTTTCTTTTGATAGTATCTTAACTGCAGTTGGAATGACCAACGGAATTGATGGTGCATTGATTATTATGATTATTGCAGTGATTGTTTCTATTATAATTATGATGATTTTCTCTCAGCCAATCAATAAATTTGTAGAAAGAAACCCAACAATTCAAATGTTGGCATTATCTTTTTTAATTTTAATTGGTTTTATGTTAATTGCTGAGGGTGCACATTTATCACATACCATGTTTTTTAACAAAACTGTTGGAGTTATTCCTAAAGGATATTTGTACTTTGCAATCGCATTTTCTCTAAGTGTAGAGTTGTTAAATTTAAGAATCAGAAAGAAAAAATAGCATTAAAACATTTAAAAAACATATCGGATTTTTTCTATTGGCAGTTTTTATATTGCCAATTGCTGTTCATTCTATTCATGATGCTCTTAATCACGAACATAATGTCTGCAATTCAAAGATAGAACAACATATTCATCAAAAAGATGTAGACTGTAAACTACATTTATACAAACAGAGTACTTCTTTTTTAGCTAGTATCGATTATTCTATTCCTATAAAAACTAACATTTCTAAAAGTGTTGGTACACAGTATAGTTTCTTAAAAAATCATTATCAATTATCGTTTTCTTTAAGAGGACCTCCTCTTTGTGTTCATGCCTAAAAATTCCTTTTTTTTTGAACATAAAAGATTACTTTAATGCAAAAATTTTTCTTTTTGTGTGTGTTTCTATGTGCCGTAAGCACAAAAGTAACTGCACAAGATTGTGAGTTTACCTTTAAAGGTAAAATTATTGATTTTCATGATAAAACACCAATTGTTGGTGCATCTGTTGCTATTTTAAATTTAAAAAAATACACTACATCAGATCTTGATGGTAATTTTGAAATAAACAAACTCTGCAAAGGGAAAATCATTGTAGAAGTACGTCATATTTCTTGTGATACTAAACAAATCACGCTAAATCTAAACGAATCCATATCAAAAGAAATTTTTTTAGAGCATCATTTAGAAAAACTGAATGAGGTTGTTGTAAAAACCAATACAAAAACCGAACAAACAAGTGTAGAACAAACTATTAAAAAAGAAGTAATTGCTGATTTTACAGATAAATCTTTAGGAGATGTCTTAAATACAGTTAGTGGTGTATCTTCTTTAAATACCGGTAACGCTATTGTAAAACCAATGATTCATGGTTTACACAGTAGTAGATTATTGATTATTAATAATAATGTTCGTCAATATGATCAAGAATGGGGTGCTGAACATGCACCTAATATAGATATTAATGCTAGTGATAGAATTGATATTGTAAAAGGTGCAAATACGCTTATGTATGGCAGTGATGCTATAGGAGGTTTGATTTTAATACGTCCTGATAATTATGCAGCTAAAGACAGTTTATTTGGCAGCACATCAACATCATTAAATTCTAATGGTAATGGAGGGAATATAAATTCTAAGTTGATAAAAACTTTTAAAAGTGGTTTTTACACCAAGCTACAGGCAAATTATAGAATGTTTGGCGATTTTAATGCCGCCAATTATAATTTGTCGAACTCTGGCATTAAAAACATAAATGCTTCTACAAGGTTTGGATACAAATCTTTTGAAAAAGGTTTTGATGTTTATTACAGTTATGTAGATAATACTATTGGTATCATTAGAGCTGCACATGTAGGTAATGTAAATGATTTAGTAAATGCTATTAATAGAAAAGAACCTTCTTTTATTGATGATTTTACATATACTATTGATAATCCTAAACAAACCATAATACATCATTTAGCAAAATTAGAAGCTTACAAACGGTTTAAAGGACTAGGAAAATTAACATTACAATACGATTTTCAACTCAATAGAAGAAAAGAATTTGATAGAAGAAGAGCCAGTTTTAGAGATCTAGCTGCTGCAGACTTTACTTTATTTACAACCTCTTTTCAGCCTAATTTAAAAATTGATGCCATAGATAATTTAGAAATTAACTCGGGTTTTTTGTTGCGTTTTCAGCAAAATGATTCAGCAGATGAATCCATCACAAGAATTAGTATTCCTTTAATTCCAGATTACGACAAATATGAAACCGGTATTTTTACCATAGCCAAATATAAATTCAATGCAACTACCGAAATTAGTGCAGGCTTAAGATATGACTTTGCCAGAATAGAAGCAGAAAAGAAATACAAAGTATTTGATTGGGAAGAAAATAATTACGATGAATTATTTCCAGAATTTAGTTCTGGAATTGTAGATAATTTTGAAATTTTTACTTCTCCTAAATTCAATTTCAACAATTTTTCTGCAAGTTTAGGACTATCACAACTTTTAAAGAACGATTTTAAGTTGTTATTCAATTACGGATTGGCCTCAAGAACACCCAATGTTTCTGAACTATTTAGTAATGGCTTACACCATAGTGCCGCAAGAATAGAAACAGGTAGTCTTTTATTAAAAAATGAAGTTGCCAATAATTTTATAGCCTCTTTTGAACGTAATTCTGACAGTTTTGGTTTTTCGATAAGCCCATATTACAAGTATATCAAAGATTTTATTCAACTAATACCCAATGGTAAAGCTGTAACAACAATTAGAGGAGCTTTTACAGAATGGCAATATTATCAAATTAATGCACAAATTTTTGGAGTTGATATTGATATCAACAAAAAAATTAGCGATAGTTTTCAATATTCAGGAAGTTTAAGTCTTTTACAAGGTGATAATTTAACCGATAAATTACCTTTAATCCACATGCCAGCAACTAATTTCAGTAATCGATTAATTTATACGAATCCAAATTTAAACCAATTAAAAATCGGTATACATCATAAAACGGTTTTACAACAAAAGAGATTTCCAGATTACAACTTTTTTACTTTTAATGCTATATCTCAAGAAGATGTTCTTGTAGATATTAGCACTACACCTCCTACATATTCTTTATTTGGATTAAATACTTCAGCAATATTTAATGTTTTTAAACAAAGTAGGTTACAAGTAGAGTTTAACATAGAAAACATGTTCAATGTAGCATACAGAGAACATTTAAACAGATTGCGATATTTTGCAGATGATTTAGGAAGAAACTATAACCTAAAAATTAAATTAAATTATTAAACAAAATTATGAAAATTCCAAATACTATTAAAATTACCAAATTATTAGCCATTTTATTTATTTCGGCGCTAACTTTAACGGCGTGTTCAGACGATGATCATGATGATCATGATGATCACGAACATGAAGAAGAAATTACTCAGTTGGTTTATACACTTACCAATGTTGAAGATAGTACAGATGAAGTAACACTTACATTTACTGATGAAGATGGTGAAGGTGGTGCAGACGGAACTACAAATATTTCAGGAGAATTAAAAACAAATAGCACATATACTGGTGTTTTAAAACTAATGAATCTAGCAGAAAACGAAGATGTTAGTGCTGAAATAGCTGAATCAGAGGCAGATGAACATGAAATATTTTATATTACAGATATTTCAGGACTTACTTTTGAAACTACAGATACTGACGGAAATTCATATCCTTTAGGGTTTAACACTACTGTAAATACTGGTGATGAAGGTGAAGGATCACTAACTATTTCTGTAGTGCATGAAGGAAAAAAACCAAATGATGGTACAATTGCAGATGCATTATCTGAATCTGGTACAACAGATATTGAAGTGATTTTTAACATTGAAGTACATGAAGAAGAACATGAACACGAAGAGGAAATTACAAAAGTAGAATACACACTTACCAACACAAATGACGCTACAGATATTGTAACTTTTACGTTTACTGATGAAGATGGTGAAGGTGGTGCAGATGGAATTACTGTTGTATCTGGTTCTTTAACTGCAAACGCATCTTATTCTGGTGTTTTTAAATTAATAAACCTTGAGGAAGATGAAGATATTAGTGCGGAAATAATAGAAAATGAAGCAGATGAACACGAAGTTTTTTACATAACTAATGTTGCAGATCTTACGTTTGAAACTACCGACGTTGATGGAAACTCAAATCCTTTAGGTTTTACAACTAATGTTACTACTGGTGGTGCAGGAAATGGCTCGTTAACCATTGTTGTGATACATGAAGGAAAAAAACCAAATAATGGTACAGTTACAGACGCTTTGTCTGGTGCAGGTACAACAGATATAGAACTTACTTTTAATATTACTGTAGAGTAAAAGGAATATTTAAAAAACAAAAAAGCAGTTTTAACAACTGCTTTTTTGTTTTTAATATTAATCGTTTTGAAAAGTTTATCTTAGGTTGCCCTAACAAAAATGTTTTTGAATATTATATATGCCTAAAGAAACTATATTAAACGAAATTATCCTAGGATATAGAATTCTAATAAAAGATCGTTATCAATATCATCTTTTAAAAGATTCTTATAATTTTCCTGAAACCATAAATGAAGAAATTGTTAACGATATAAAAACATACTTTTTAACCTACGTTTATCCTGATTTAGAAAAAAGAGCAACCTTAAATGAAGCCTTTAGTACTTTAGATGACTTTATAAAACATCCTGAAAAATTATTGAACTTAGTTTTAGATTCTTTTCAATTAATTTTTACACATGGAAAGCATTTACCTAAAATATTCAACGCTGGCTTAAAAGCAATGAAATCTTTTAGAGGTGCCACAAAATTTGAAAGCGCTTTAGTAACTAAAGCAATTCATAAAAAAATTGAACCTCCCTACTCCAGTGAAAAAATAAATGCTCTAATTCAATTTTTGCCTTATAAAGAAATTGAAGAATTTATGAAAAACACAGAAACGTTTTTCAACATTATTTATGATAAGGAGTTGGTAAAAAAAATTAAAGAAATTATCGCATTTCTAATTTCTAAAATGAAAAAAAAGCCAAAAATATTCTCTAAAAAAGAAATTTTCGGATTAGAGTTAGCCTTAGAAACCATTACCAAAGGCGAAGAAATGTTGAATAAACTCAACCAAAAAGATCAAGAAATTTTAATAAATGTTGTTTTACAAATAGAACAAGATCATATCCATAAACTCTTTTCAAAATAGACTATTGCACATATTTCGTCTTCTTTATTCTACTTAAAAAAATAAAAGCCGCTAAGAAAAAAATTGCCAAAGCCAAAACACTAGATTGGATGGTAAACACAGAGTTTAATACTCCAAAAGTAATCATACCAACTACTAATGCAATTTTTTCGGTCACATCAAAAAAACTAAAGTAAGAAGTTGTGTCTTCTGTTTCTGGCAGTAACTTAGAGTAGGTTGATCTTGCTAAAGATTGTATTGCACCCATAACCAAGCCAATTAATCCACCTAAAATATAAAAGTATAGATCTATATTAGGTGTATCTTTCGTTAAATTAAAACCAATAAAACAAACCACCCCCCAAATGGCAATTGTAATTTTTAACGTTGCAATATTCCCTATTTTGTTGGATAATCTCGAAAACAAAAAAGCACCTAAAATACCTACAAATTGAACGATTAAAATAGTGCCTATTAAATTTAATGTGGCTAAACCCAAAATAGTTCCGAAAATACCCGCCATTAAAATAATGGTCTGCACACCTATACTCAAAAGAAAAAAAGAAATTAAAAATATTTTTAACTCTCTATATTGAAAAAGTTCATGAGCAACAGCCTTAATTTCTTTTAGTCCTTTTTTGAAATAATTGTCTTTAGGTAATAATTTTTTTTCTTCATTTGGCAATCTTGCATAGGTTATTTGTGCAAAACCTAGCCACCAAATACCTACTAAAACAAATGATAATTGAGAGCCAAATTGTTTATCAAAAAAACCAAATACTTCAGTTTCTATTAAAACTAAACACATAATTAATAAGATGATAGACCCTGTGTAACCTAACATAAAACCTTTTGCACTTACGTTATCTTGTTGTTCTGGATGCGCAACTTCTGGCAAATATGCATTGTAAAAAACAATACTCCCCCAAAAACCAATACTTGCCAAAATAGTGAATACTATACCCACCCAAAGTGTTTCTTTATCCGTAAAAAAAAACAAACACATTACTGAAATTGAGCCCAATAAGCAAAAACCTTTTAAAAATTTCTTTTTATTACCTGCATAATCTGCAGTACCCGATAACATAGGCGACATAAATGCTACCACTAAAAAAGAAAATGCTAATGCATAATCGTATAATGTAATTGGATTCCACACTGTACCTAAAAAGGCTATTTTTCCATCTGCACCTGCAAAATCTTCTGCCGTAGTTAAACCTGCATAATAAATAGGAAAAATAGCTGTACCAATTACCAAAGAGTATACAGAATTTGCCCAATCGTAAAATGCCCATGCATTTATTAATTTTTTATCTCCAATTTTTAACATCTATTTATTTTTTAGTGATTTTTTTAAAAAAAATACAGTACTAATTTTGTGTTTATTTAAAACAAAAAAACCGTTCAAAAAACTTATTTTTTGAACGGCTACAATATAGGCAATCTATTTTGTTATCTATTTACTTTACATTACCATTTGCATTATATTGCGTGGCATACTTTCTTGCCGTTGGTAAATAATTTTTCAAATCTTGAATTCTTGATGCATTAGATGGGTGTGTACTTAAAATTTCTGGAGTAGAACCACCACCAGATTTTTCACTCATTCTTACCCAAACTTCAGCAGCTTCTGTACCATCATAACCAGCCATAATCATAAAAACCAAACCTAATCTATCTGCTTCTTGTTCGTGAGTTCTACTAAACTTTAACATTCCTAAGCCAGATCCAACACCATATGCCGTATTCCATATCTGTTGGCCTTCGGCACTTTTATTAGATGTTCCTAACGCTACTAATAAGCCCCCTATTTGTTGGCCATAAGAGTTTGTCATTCTTTCTTGTCCATGTTTTGCAAATGCATGTGCAATTTCATGACCCATTACTGCTGCTACACCATCTTCATTTGCACAAATTGGCATAATACCCGTGTAAAAAACCACTTTTCCACCTGGCATACACCAAGCGTTAACTGTTTTGTCTTCTATTAAATTAAACTCCCATTTATAAGCATTTGCTTCTTCCACCATATTATTTGCACGCATAAAACGATCTACAGCTGCAGAAATATTTTTGCCAACGTTTTTTATTTGATTGGTCATTTCTCTATTTGTAGACAACTTGTTTTCATCTAAAAAACTACTATATTGGGCAAAACTTGCAGGTAATACCTGAGCATCACTAACTAAATTAATTCTTTTTCTACCTGTTATTGGAACAGTACTGCATTCTGATAACAAAAAAACTGCTGTTAGAATTATTACTATTTTTTTCATTTTTTAACTTTTTGGCTTCTTAAAGTAGGACACTAAATACCTAATTTCGTCACTACATAAGAATATTTATATTTTTTTTAAAATTACATATTCTAATCATATCTAAAAAATATTTTTTTGATGCAATTTTTCCCAAAACAGAAACCCTACCTCCAAATACATAAACTCTTACTATTGTAAAATTGATTATAAAAATTACGCTTACCTTTTCTAATCGTTTGTCGATGTTTCTTGGCTCTAAATTATTTACCACTCCTATTTCTTTTAAAACTCCTAAAAGAGAAATTCAAATGGAGGAAAGCGCTCAAAAAAAGATGTTAAAAGTAGTACCTATCGATAAAGAAATTTGCATTTTATCTTACGGTTTTTCTGACAAAAAAATACTATTGGCTCACGGTTGGTCTGGCAGAAAAATACAGCTTTTTATAGTTGCTAATAAACTATTAGAAAAAGGATATATGACAATTTCTTTTGATGTACCTGCTCACGGAAAATCATCAGGAAAAACAACAGATTTATTAGAATATATAACAACTATTAAAGCAATAATTAAAGCTTATGGCCCTTTTTATGCAGCTGTTGGTCTTTCTTTTGACCTATGGCTATTATGAATGTACAATCTCAAACTCAATGTTTTCAAAAAATTGTAACTATAGGTTCAGTTGATAAAATTACTGATATTCTATATGATTTTTCTAATAATTTAGGTGTAAAAAAAGTATTTGGAAACAAATTAATTACCTATTTTAAGCAAAAATGGCAGTAAAAAATAGAGGATTATGCCACAGGTAAAGTGGCTAATAATATAAAAATTTCTATTTTAGTTATTTACGATAGTATAGATGGTAATGTACATGTAAGTTCTGCCATACATATTCGACAAAACTTAAAGAAAGGGGTACTTCTTATAACAAATGGCTTAGGAAACACTAAAATTCTTAGAGATAATAAAACTATAAACAAAATAGTATATTTTATAAAACAATAAATATGAAAAAATTAGCAAGTCTTTTTATTTTAATATTAATGATAAGTTGTGCAGGTAATGCTCAAAATTCATCCAAAGAAAAAAAGAAAACTTACAAAGTTCAAAAAACAGAGGCTGAATGGAAAAAAATACTATCGCCAATGGCATACTATGTTTTACGAGAAGCAGGAACAGAAAGGGCATTTACAAGCCCACTTAATAAAGAAAAAAAAGCAGGTATTTTTGTTTGTGCAGCTTGCGAAACACCATTGTATAAATCTAAACATAAATACGATTCAGGCTCTGGATGGCCATCATTTGACCGAGCAATAAAAGGAAATGTTGAAAAAGATGTAGATTATAAAATTGGTTATGCAAGAACCGAACTAAAATGTAACACTTGTGGCGGACATTTAGGCCATTCTTTTGATGATGGACCAAGCAAAACTACTGGAAAACGCCATTGTATAAATGGTGTAGCATTAAAGTTTATACCAGAAAAATAAAATTATAGTATCTTTAAAAACCTCTTTTAATTTTTCAATATTTGGAGTTTTATATAGCTTTTCAGGTTGATAAAGGTTTATTTTACTACAAAACAGCAGATTATCATTTCTAATAGTACTGAAATAAAACTAAATCACTATGACCTGAAAGTCCATATTGGTTTAGTTTTAGAGTTTTAAGATTTTTTAAATGTTCTGATAAATGTATCTAACGCGCTAATATTCTAATTAATTTTCTTAAATTTAAACATCAAATGAGTTTAAATGAATAAACATGAAATAGTTGAGTTATTAGAAGATAAACATAATAAAATGTTGGCTTGGTTAGCAAAACAACCTATATAAAAATTGGAAAATAGGAGCCACTGATAAATGGATAACAGCGCAGCATATTTATGCATTTGGTAAACAGTTTACAGCTATTAAACAAAATAGTAAGATACCCTAAGTTTATTTTAAAATATAAATTTGCCGTTTGTAATAGAGCAAACAGAGATTATGAAAGAGTTGTAAATAGGTATCAACAAAAATTCAATGAAAATCGAGAGAATGCAAGAAGATTTAATTCAAAGTAAAAAAAGCTATGTATCGAAGAAAGAGAAAGCTTGTTAACTACTTACCAAATTCAACCTAAAAAAAATTACAATACAAAACAAAAAAAAATCAGCAATAAAAATTTAGATACTCTAGTAATTCCTCATCCTTTATGGCTAAAATGATCCTAGGAAAAATTATCATCTAAACAGCCTTTCGCACAGAGCACCACTTATCAACACTACAAAAATTGTATTAATTGAACAGAATCATTCAAAAACCACACTTATTTTTCTTTAGCCTTATTCCTATATTTATAGCTTTAGGTATTATCAAAAGAAACATTCCTATAGATATTAACATATCTTTTATTTATTACTTAATTAATGTAGATTTTTGGTGCTACATAACAGCAGTGTATTTTGGATTAATAGGTATTAATTATCTAGCTTTATATTGGATAAAAAAAACACCAAACAACTGGCTAACAGCTATCCATATTATTTTACAAATAATTTGCTTAATCCCTTATTTAATTTCTGTTTTTAATTTAGATGATTCTGGTAATTTAGCCTATTCTAATATTCCTTTTAAAGACAATTTAAGTAGTATTTTACTAATATCATTTTTTATATTTTTAGCATCAATTTTAGTGCATTTAATCAATTTTTTTAGTAGCTTACTTTTAAAAGCAGATTAACCTTTTTAATCTTTTTTAAGCGAACTCTTATTTTTATATTTGTCTTTTAAACAGAATACAAATTATGTTCAATAATTTAAGCGATAAATTAGATAAAGCCCTACACACCTTAAAAGGTCATGGGCAAATTACAGAGATAAATGTTGCAGAAACTTTAAAAGAAGTTCGTAGAGCTCTTTTAGATGCCGATGTTAACTTTAAAATTGCCAAAGATTTTACAAAGAAAGTTCAGCAAAAAGCCATTGGGCAAGATGTATTAACTACATTAAACCCTGGGCAATTAATGGTAAAGTTGGTTAAAGACGAACTTACTGACTTAATGGGTGGAGAAACTGTAGGTATAAATTTAGGAGGCGCACCTACTGTAATTTTAATGTCTGGTTTACAAGGTTCTGGTAAAACAACTTTTTCTGGTAAACTGGCTAATTACCTTAAAACTAAAAAATCTAAACAAGTATTATTAGTAGGTTGTGATGTTTACAGACCAGCTGCCATAAATCAATTACAAGTTGTTGGAGAACAAATTGGTGTAGAAGTTTATGCAGAAGTGGGAAACCAAAACCCTGTAGAAATTTCTCAGAATGCCATTGCACACGCCAAAGCAAATGGTAAAAATGTGGTGATTATAGATACTGCTGGGCGTTTGGCCGTTGATGAGGAAATGATGACTGAAATCTCCAACATTCACAAAGCAGTAAATCCACAAGAAACCTTATTTGTTGTAGACTCTATGACTGGGCAAGATGCTGTAAATACTGCAAAAGCCTTTAATGACATCTTAAATTTTGAAGGTGTTGTACTTACAAAATTAGATGGTGATACCAGAGGTGGTGCTGCTTTATCTATTAAATCTGTAGTTGATAAACCCATTAAATTTATTGGTACTGGAGAAAAAATGGAAGCTATTGATGTTTTTCATCCAGATCGTATGGCAGACCGTATTTTGGGAATGGGAGATGTTATATCTCTTGTAGAAAGAGCTCAAGATCAATATGATGAAGAAGAAGCCAGAAAATTACAAAAGAAAATTGCTAAAAATCAATTTGGTTTCGACGACTTTTTAAGTCAGATTCAGCAAATCAAAAAGATGGGTAGCATGAAAGATTTAGTGGGTATGATACCTGGTGCTGGAAAAGCAATGAAAGATGTAGATATAGATGATGATGCTTTTAAAGGCATTGAGGCAATTATCCATTCTATGACACCTTCTGAAAGAAGTACGCCCTCTACAATAAATGCCAGTAGAAAAAGAAGAATAGCTAAAGGATCTGGAACATCTATTCAAGAAGTAAATCAGTTAATGAAACAATTTACCCAAATGAGTAAAATGATGAAAATGATGCAAGGTGGTGGTGGTAGAAAGATGATGCAAATGATGAAAGGAATGCGTTAAAATCAATTATGAATTACGAATTTTAATTTTTTAAAATATCTGAAAATTTTAATTCATAATTCTAAATTTAAAATTCGTAATTACATATATGACACTTTTAGACGGAAAAAAGACATCTGCTGATATTAAAGAAGAAATTGCTTTAGAAGTAAATAACTTAAAAAATAAAGGATACAAAACTCCTCATTTAGCTGCAATAATTGTAGGAAATAATGGTGCAAGTATCACCTACGTAAATGCAAAAGTAAAAGCATGCGAACGTGTTGGTTTTGAATCTTCTTTAATTAGATTGCCCGAAGAAACCACAGAAGAAGAATTACTTAACGAAATTGCTGTTTTAAATGTTGATAATGACATTGATGGCTTTATAGTACAACTGCCTTTGCCAAAACATATAGATGAGCAAAAGGTAATTATGGCTGTTGATCCTGATAAAGATGTTGATGGTTTCCATCCAACCAATGTTGGTAAAATGGCACTAAACCTACCCACTTTTATATCTGCAACTCCTTTTGGAATTTTAGAATTATTAGATAGGTATGATGTAAAAACATCTGGAAAACATGTTGTGGTTTTAGGAAGAAGCCATATTGTAGGTAGCCCAATGAGCATTTTATTGTCTCAAAAAAGAAAAGTAGGTAATGCTACAGTTACCATGTGCCATAGTAGAACTAAAAACTTAAAAGAAATTACTTTACAAGCAGATATTATTGTAGCTGCAATTGGTATTCCAGAGTTTTTAAAAGCAGATATGGTTAAAGACAATGTAACTGTAATAGATGTTGGTATTACAAGATTGGCAGACCCAAGTAAAAAAAGCGGATTTAGATTAGTTGGTGATGTTGCCTTTGATGAAGTTTCAAAAAAATCTGAATTTATAACGCCAGTTCCTGGAGGTGTTGGTCCAATGACGATAGCAATGTTGCTTAAAAACACCTTATTAGCTTGTAAAAGAAAAAATTGACACCTTAAATGAAACACTCAAAAACCTCAAACTATTTCTCTGAATATTTTCAAATTTTTATTGGAATAGTGCTAACAAGTTTGGGGTTAAAAGCTTTTCTCCTCCCCAATGGCTTTTTAGATGGTGGTGTTACAGGTATTGCTTTATTGGTTAGAACTCAGGTAGATGTTAATATGTCTTACTTACTTGTTGTTTTTAGTATTCCTTTTTTAATTCTAGGCTACTTTACGGTTTCTAAAAGAATTGTTATAAAATCTATCATTAGTATTTTAGGAGTGGCTTTATTTATTCACTTCGAAAATTTTCAAACCATAACCAACGATAAATTATTGATATCAATTTTTGGAGGTTTATTGGTTGGTTCAGGAATCGGAATTGCCATTAGAAATGGTTCAGTTTTAGATGGTTCAGAAATTCTTGGTATCTTTTTGAATGATAAATATGGAATTAGTATTGGTAAAATTGTTATGTTTTTTAATATCGTTTTATTTACAATTACGGCTTTTGTAGAAACTATAGAAATTGCACTCTACTCAGTTTTAACTTATATTATTGCTGCAAAGGTAACAGACACAGTAATAGAGGGTTTTGAAGATTTTATTGGTGTAACTATTGTATCTAAAAAAAATGATTTGATTAAAATTGCCATTTTAGAAGAATTAGGCGTAGGATTAACAATTTACAAGGGCAGCTCTGGTTTTGGCAGTAAAGGTATTTCAGAAGAGTTTGATATTATTCATACCATTATCAACAGAATAGATATTAAAAAAATGCACAGAATTATAGACGATATTGATGCTGAAGCATTTACCATTGAATTTGATGTAAACAATGTTAAAGGAGGGGTTTTACGACATTATCTTGATAAGAAGAAAAACAGCAAATTCCTAAAACTTAAAGAATCTATAAATCAAACAAACTAGAAACAGAATTTTATCAAAAACTTGTTCGAGAATTGCAACTTTTCTAGGCATCTAACCCTATCTTAATACAAAATACCTTAAAGCAATCTCATAAAAAAACTCTTTATCATTTAAGAAAAAGAGTTTTTTGTTCTTTGAAACCTACGTATAAATTAAACTTGTTTAGTATTTTGGATTTAAATAATCTGGTAAATTCGGCTCACTAGAATCACTAAAATCGTTAGTAGGGTCACCATCACCATTAGCATCCTCTTCGATTGATGGAATACCATCATTATCATGATCTGTATCTTTTACAAAATCTAAAAGTTCTACTTTAAAAACAATAATTTTATCAAACAAGGGGTTATCAGGTCCACCCAATTGATAATTTATTGATGAATAAGCCAAACCACTAGGAATAAAAATAAAACCTTTACCCGTATTTTGAAACATAAGTGGTCCATTATTTGTGATGTTTTCTCCAGGTTTCAGTTTCGGAAATCCCTTAGTCCAACCTCTTATTGGTGTAGATGCCATACCTGGAATTCCAAAAGTAGTTGCCAAACTCCACCAAGTTTCATCTCCCTGATCAAAAGGATCTGTATCCAAACTATTATTAATAAGCTGTAATCCTGTTCTATTAACAAAAATAGAATCCATTTCTGTTGGGTTACCTTTATCTGGAGTCGTTACTCCTACTTCAGTAACAAAAACATACAACTTATGATCAATACTATTTTGTTCAGTTTCAATAATTTTTAACCTACTATCTTCTAGCATTGATGTTTGATTTGCATCTATTAATTGCAAAGAATCTAAACTCTCATTGTAAAAATGGCTACTTAAAAAAGCAACTATACTATCATTATCAGAAATTGCCAAAGCTTCATAATCTACATTTTCATATGGATTTGTAAAACCATTTAAATTATCATCGCAGGCATATGCAATCACTGCAAACACTACAAAAGCAAATAAATATTTTATTTTAGTCATTTAATCATAAAATTTAAGCGTGCAATTTACCATTTTTATACCTTTGTAAAAAGACAAAAGATATATTTTAACTTTTTTTATGAGGGTAGATAAATACTTGTGGTGTATTCGTATTTTTAAAACAAGAAGCCTAGCAACTGCAGCTTGCAAAAAGGGTCAAGTTAAGATAGATAATAGCAATATAAAACCATCTAAAGAAGTTTATGGAGATGAGTTGATTTTGATTCGTAAAAATCAGATTAATTATCAAATAAAAGTTTTAGATTTACCAAAAAGCAGAGTTGGTGCAAAATTGGTAGATTTATATCGAAAAGACATAACACCAAAAGAAGAGTTTGAAAAAAATGAGCTTTTAAAATACTCAAAAGATTACTATAGAAAAAAAGGGAGTGGAAGACCAACTAAAAAAGACAGAAGAGATTTAGAAGGATTTACTGAAGATTTGTAAAATTATGACTATACAAGGAAATATTATTTTAAATACCAATCAAATTAACCAAAAGATAAGACGTATTGCGTATCAAATTTATGAAACCAACAGCAACGAAAAAGAGGTTATTATAGCTGGTATTGTTGGTAATGGTTATGTATTATCTGAAAAATTAGTGAAAATTTTAAATGAAATATCTACTTTAAAAGTTACACTTTGTGAAGTGAAAATTAACAAGAAAAAACCTTTAGAAGCAATTTCTACATCGTTAAAAGTTGAAGATTATAAAAATAAATCTTTAGTTTTAGTTGATGATGTTTTAAATTCGGGTACCACTTTAATTTATGGTGTTAAGCATTTTTTAGAAGTACCTTTAAAAAAATTTAAAACTGCTGTTTTAGTTAATAGAAATCATAAAAAATATCCTGTAAAAGCAGACTTTAAAGGGGTTTCTTTATCAACATCAATTAAAGAACATGTACAAGTTGATTTTTTAGATGATGAAGCACAAGCTTATTTAGTTTAAAATAGTATAAATTTCTTCTGCAACTTCACGCTTTTTTTTATCATCAATTTTAATGGTTATTTTAGCCTGTTCGTAAAAAAAACGCCTTTCAAACAAGTGCTTGGCAACAAATTCTGGTATCTTATCATCTCCTAAAGAAGCTATTAAAGGTCTTTTGGCTTTCTTGTTAATCAATCTTTTTATCATTGTTGGTACACTACCTTGAAGATAAATGGAAGTGGAGTTTGAATCATTTATAAGTTTCATATTGTTAGAATAACAAGGGGTCCCCCCACCTAAAGAAAGAATACAATCAGCTTCATTCTCTAAAATTTCTTTTAAATATATATGTTCTATATTTCTAAAATAAATTTCTCCCTTTTCTTTAAAAATAGTGGTCACAGACATTTTTTCTTTGCCAATAATATAATCATCTAAGTCTATAAACTTAACATTTAACATTTTAGAAAGTTTTTTTCCAATACTCGACTTTCCAGAAGCCATATACCCAAGCAGAACAATTCTCATTTTTTTTAAATTTTTTGTAAATATCGGTAAAATTAATTCAATTTTATATTTCAGTTTTAAATGATTGATAGTATATTTGCACCTCGTAATTTTTTGACCTGGTAGCTCAGTTGGTAGAGCATCTCCCTTTTAAGGAGAGGGTCCTGGGTTCGAGCCCCAGCCCGGTCACTAAAAAAAAGTTAAGCAAATGCTTAACTTTTTTATTTGAAAATATTTTTATGCGCACGTGGCGAAATTGGTAGACGCGCAGCCTTGAGGGGGCTGTTTTCGTAAGAAAGTGGAAGTTCGAATCTTCTCGTGCGCACTAAAAAATTATTTTACATCTTCACAAAATATTAACCTTTCTATTCAGTTTTATACTTAATTTTGTTTTTATGCAAAAAAATCTACTCTTTCTGTACTTACTATGTTTAAGTTTAGGTACATTTTCTCAACAAGATAGTATTCGTACTAAAACTTTAAAAGGTCAAATTATTCATGCCGTTAACAAACGTGCTTTGAGCGCTGCACACATTTTAAATTTAAATACAGTACAAGGTACAATTACAGATGATAAAGGTTTTTTTAAACTACCTGCAACAGCCAACGATACCATTTTAGTTTCTTACTTGGGTTTTTCATCTATTAAAGTTAAAGTAACCAACGATTTATTAAAGGGTAATGAGTTAGAAATTGCATTGTACGAAAAACCAGAACAAATTAGAGAAGTTATTATAAAATCTACCAAACTAATTGGTGTTTTAGAAATTGATGTAAAACAAGTACCTAAAGACAGATTTACTAGAATTCATATTAATGGGCTACCACAAACGTATGAGGTGGGTGAACCTCAAAAAAGAAACTTTGCGTCTCCTGTTGCTGCACTTTTTCAGCCTGTTGATTTCCTCTACAATTTATTTGGTAAAAAACCAAAGCAGTTAAAAAAATTACAGAAATTAAAAAAAGAAGATGATTTACGTAAAATGCTAGCAGGAAAATTTGATAGAGAAGTGATGATGGAGTACTTGAATATGGATAGACAAGAGTTAACAGAACTTTTAACAGATTGTAGCTACTCTGAATATTTTATAAAAAAAGCTTCTGATTTACAAATGATTGAAGCTATTTTAGGCTGTTATGAAAATTATAAAGCTTTAAAAAAAGGAAAAATTCAACGAGATAAAATTCCGAGTAGAAATTAAGCAAAAAAAGAGTCAAAAACAAATGAATTGTGATTGACTCTAATCAACTATTAAAAACTAACTAATTCAACTAAATATCTTGTAAAGACTATAGTTGTACATTTATAAGACGCGGCTATATTTAATTAGTTACATTCATTTTTTGTGTTTAACAGAACTTTAAGAATATACTTTGTAAATACATCATTACACAATAATAGTATTTCAGAAATTTTACAGTTATTCTTATAAAAATCTACAAATAAATTTCGATATTTGATAACTAATTAGATTCAAATATGTCCAACTTTAACTTTAACCATATTGCACTTTCTGTAAAAGATGTTAATACATCTGTAGCTTTTTATAAAAAAGTATTTGACTTTAACGAAATAAAAAATACGGCTTCAAATTCTAAAACAAGATGGCTTTCATTAGGAGATGGAAAACAGCTTCACTTAATTCCTCGTCCTGATTTTGAGATTAAAGTAAATAAAGCAGTTCATTTTGCATTAACTACAAAAGATGTTCAATCATTTGTAAACCATTTAATATCACTAAAAATTGATTATACAGATTGGCTTGATACCCCCAATAAAGATTACATTAGAAAAGACGGAATTTTACAGGTATATTTTCAAGACCCCAATGGTTTTTGGATTGAGGTTAATAACGCATTTTAAAAAATACAAATTAAGTATATAAAAAAAATCCAGCTTTTTTCAGCTGGATTTTAAATTCTATGAAAATCAGAATGTTTAATTATTTCCTCCTAATATAATTGGCATTCCACTCTCTCCAGAACCGATAACAATTACCTTACTATTTGGCGATTTTGATAGCTCTAAAGTTGCTTCAATACCTTTTTCTTGCAAAATTTTGTCCGTTAAAGATTCACTTAAAATTTTATTTGCTATAGCTTTACCTTGCGCATCAATTTTTTGTCTTTCTGCCTCTTTTTCTGCTTTAGCAATTCTAAATTCATATTCTAAAGATTCTTGCTCTTGTTTTAATTTTGTTTCTATTGCAGTTCTAATTGTTGTTGGTAGTTTTACATCTTCTACCAAAACACGTTTTACAATTAAAAATTGATCTGCTAATAATTTTGTAACCTCGTCTAAAATTTCTTGTTCAATAACGTCTCTTTTACTAGAGTACAATTGTTCTGGTGTATAACGTCCTACAACACTTCTAGCTGCTGCATTAATTGCAGGGTCTAACAACTCACGTTCGTAATCTTCACCTTTTGTTTTAATTAATAAACCTAAATTTTCAAACTCTGGTTCATACCATATTGTTCCGTTTACTTTTACCTCTAATCCGTTTACAGAAAGTACATTCATTTCATCAGAAATTGATTGCTGACGTACTTTTCTTACAATCATCTTGTTCCAAGGTGCTACAATATGAAAACCTTCACCATAAGATCTTTCTGTATTTATACCATCACCAAGGGTTTCAAAAATTACACCTCCTTCTCCAGGTCCTATTGTAACTGTAGATTTCGAAAATAATATGATTACTGCAATTGCTATAACTACTAAAAAGATGCCTCCCTTTGGGAACTTCAATTCCATTTGATTATTTGCCATTTTATCTATTTTTAATTTTAACAAATTTACAACATCTAATCATCAAAGGCAATGTAACAAGAAGTTAAATTTTTCCATAATACTTTCTAATAAACCATTCTGCTGCAAATAGTGCTAAAATTACCAGCAACAACCATTTCCAATCAATTAAATTTTGGGGTTTGGTAGATGTTTTTTGAATGGTATAATAAGATGTATTATCTAATAGCACTTTGGTTAAACTTTCTATTTGATCTTTGTAATACACCTTCCCTCCTGCTTTGTCTGCTAATTTTTGCAATTTATCAACATTAGCATTCGTAAATTGTTCTTCAATTTGATAATCCGTTATTTTAAATCTACCTGTTTTAGAAATATTTTGTCCTAAAACTGAAACTTTATATGTATAATTGCCAGAAGGAAGATTTTCAATTTCTGTTTGAAAAGAATTGTTGACCAAAGAAAAAGGTACTTTTGTAACCTGATTTGTTGTAGAATTTATAATGGTAATTTCTAAATTAGCTCGAGCATCAAATTGATAATTTTTATCAGTATAAAATGCAGCAATTGTAATTGTAGAATTTGCTGGGTACAAAGATTCTGCATTAACATTAAGGCGATCTCTTTTTTTATTGGATGCTAAATATTGAATAAAGTTACCTAAAAAAGTATCAAAATCTTCGAAAGAATTGGTGTTTAAAAAACTATTGGCTCTCCATCTCCAAATACCTTCACCGAATACAAGTCCACTTTTTTGATTATTCGAATCGAAAGTGGCTATTAAAGGATTATTTGTCTGAAGTCCGTTGATATTTTGATACAACAATGTTTGATGCTTTTTAGAGATTTTAACTTCACCAAATTTATCTGTTAAAGGTGGAAAATTATTATATCCAATATCTTCTTGCAAAAAAGTTAAAAAACCATCGTTAAAAACTGCACCATAATTTTCGGTTTGGTCAATTGCATTCTTAGAAAATCCTAATTGTTTTTTATTGATAAAATTCCAATCTGTTTTAGACCCTGAAAACAATAAGAAATTGCTGTTTTTTTGTTGAATTTCATTAATTATGGTATTAAATCTACTATCTGGTTGATACAAAATAAGCAACTGATAATCTTCAATCTGATTTTTAAAATTATCGATATTTACAATATCAACACTACGCTGTTTATTACGTTCTATTGATTTTTTTAGAGCACCTAAATCTGGATGTAAAATAGAAGTTAATACTAACACTTTGGTTTGCTCATCAATAACATCGACAGAAAATGTTTTTATGTTATTTTTAATATTTTTTTCGTCACTAATTTTTGCTATCGATGCTGTGTAATATTGGGTACCTTTACTATTAGAGGTTAAATTGGCAGTAATGGTTGAAGATTTTTTTAATGCTGAAAAACGTATATTTTTTCTATAAATTGTTTTTCCTTTCCTAGAAATTGAAAATTGAGTCGTAACATCTTTCTTACCTTCATAATTCAAAATAACTTCTACAGGAAATTTGTTTTTAATATAACTGTACCTATTTACGTTTAATTGACTGATTTTTACATCAACATACATAGTAGTATCTCCTAAAATTATGGGGTAAATGGGTTGTTTTGAGTTGATAAATTCGTAATCTTGACCTATAGTTTGATTGCCGTCAGAAATTAAAATAATAGGAGCTATTTTCTTTTTTTGAAATTCATTAACACTAGAAATTGCTTTAAAAATATTGGTTTGAGGTTTAGAAAAAGAAAGACTATCTAAAACTTGAATACCATCTCCAAAAGCAAATTGTTGAATTTCGAATTTATTATTTATTTCATCATTGGTTTCTATGGCGCTGATAAAATCTTGCACTGATTTACCTTCTTTAAAAAAAGAAATAGACTGAGAGTCATCAACTAAAAGCGATAACGTAGGCTTTAAATTCGTTATTTTTAGGGTATCAATTTTTATGTTTATCAATAATAACAGTATTAAAAACAGGCTCAATGTCTTTAAAAAAAACAGCCAAAAAGTAACTTTTAATTTGTTTTTTACTTTGTAATAATACTGAAAATACGCAGTTGCAATACTAAAAAATAGGGCGAAAATTAAATAAAAAATCAAAGTAGAATGCAATAGATTTATTTTTATGGGAAAGATATAAAGAACTATTTGAAAAAGAAAAACCACAAAGGTTAAATATTAAGTTGTTTTTAAATATTTAAGATGTAGGCTTTAAAACAGATCATTTATAAAAATTATTTTTTCTTTTACAAAATGAAATGTTGTCACTAAAAAAATTTAGTTCATTGTTAATGAGCTTTAGCAAATTAGCCTTAAAAATAACAAACATATAATGAGAAATATTACTTTATGATTAATAAATCTTAAAGAATACATCCATTTTTGAAAATATATTGGCTTGTTTAAAGATTTTTTTGAACATCTTTTAACAAAAAATAACATTTAATGACTAATGTCACTTTTAGTATTTTTTTTATGTCTTATTTTTGCCTGAAACAATCAACATAATAATACATAAAATGAGTAAAGCAATCTATGTTACAACCATAGAATCTAATAGCGGAAAATCTTTAGTTTCCTTAGGTTTATTAAGAATGATGTTAACCAGATCTCCAAAAGTAGGCTATTTTAGACCTATTATCAATAAAGGGATTAATGATGCATTCGACAATCACACCAATACTGCAATAAGTTTTTTTAATTTAGAAACTGATCATGATGAATGTTTTGCTTACCATCAATACGAAGTGGTAGAATTATTAAGCGAAGGTAAAGAAGATGAAATTATACACACCATCATAAAAAAATACAAAGAACTCGAAAAAAAGTTTGATTATGTTCTTGTAGAAGGTACAGATTTTTCGGGCGAAGGTGGCTTTACAGAAGTTGACGTTAACTTAATGATTGCCAAAAATTTAGGAATACCCGTTTTAATTGTTGGAGCTGGTAATGGTAAAAAGAAGAAAGATTTTATCAATACCATGCAAATCACCTACAATTCTTTTGTAAGTAAAGAAGTAGATGTAATTGGTGTTATTGCCAATAAAATAGAAATTGATGAAGTAGGTTTTATCAAACAAGAATTAACCAAAGTTTTTCCTACTAAAGTTTCTATAGATATTATACCAAACATTAACTTTTTAGCATACCCCACAGTAAAAGAGGTAGTAGACGCTTTAGATAGTACCATTTTATTTGGTGAACAATTTATAGACAATGCAATTGGCAGCTACAGTATTGGTGCTATGCAATTGCGAAATTACTTAACAAGAATTCGAGAAAATGCACTAGTAGTAACACCCGGAGATAGAGCAGATATTATATTGGGCGCATTACAAGCAAATGCTTCTAGTAACTATCCAAAAATTGCAGGAATAATTTTAACAGGTAAATTAATTCCAGAAGACTCTATTATTAAACTAATTGAAGGGGTACAATCTACTATTCCAATTATTTCAGTTAGCGGCGGTACATTTAGTATCTCTAATAAAATTGGTGCTGTAAAACCAAAAATATACGCTGGCAATAATAGAAAAATCTTATTAGCTTTAGATACTTTCGATAACTATGTAAATGTAGAGCGTTTAACAAACATCTTATCTACCTTTCAATCAGAAAGATTAACACCAAGTATGTTTCAATATAATTTGCTGCAAAAAGCAAGACAAAACAGAAAACATATTGTGTTGCCAGAAGGTAATGATGAGCGTATTTTAACAGCAGCTGCAAGATTACAATTGCTAAATATTGTTGATTTAACAATTTTAGGTGATAAAAATACGATTCAATTAAAATGCGATCAAACTGGTTTGCAAATAGATTTAGAAAAAATCAATATTTTAAACCCTGAAGATTCTATCTATAATGATGATTTTGCAAAAACTTTATACGAAGCTCGTAAGCATAAAGGCATGACAGAAACTACTGCTGTAGATTTAGTTCGTGATGTTTCATACTTTGGAACACTGATGATTTTAAACGGCTTAGCAGATGGTATGGTTTCTGGTGCAGTACATACTACGATGCATACTATAAAACCATCTTTACAATTGATAAAAACAAAACCAGGAGTATCAGTAGTATCTTCTGTATTTTTTATGTGTTTATCAGATAGAGTTTCTGTTATGGGAGATTGTGCTGTAAACCCAAATCCGAATGCAGAACAATTGGCAGAAATTGCCATTTCATCTGCGCAATCTGCAGAAGCTTTTGGTATTGAAGCTAAAGTTGCTATGCTATCTTACTCTTCTGGAAGTTCAGGAAAAGGTGAAGAAGTTGAAAAGGTTAGAAAAGCTACAGAAATTGTACAAGCAAAAAAACCTGATTTAAAAATTGAAGGGCCAATACAATATGATGCAGCTGTAGATATGTCTGTAGCCAAAACAAAAATGCCAGATTCAAAAGTAGCTGGGCAAGCATCAGTGTTAATTTTCCCTGATTTAAATACAGGAAACAACACTTACAAAGCCATTCAAAGAGAAACAGGAGCATTAGCTATTGGCCCAATGCTACAAGGTTTAAATAAGCCTGTAAACGATTTAAGTAGAGGCTGTACTGTAGAAGATATATTTAATACAGTTTTATTAACCGCAATTCAAGCAAATCAATAATAATATGAATATTTTAGTTTTAAATGCTGGATCATCTTCTTTAAAATATCAATTAATTACAATGCCCTCACAAATAGTTAAATGTGTGGGTATTATAGAACGAATTGGTATGGATGATGCTATTTTTACTCACGAAAAAGATGCTGATGAATATACTGAAGTATTGCCTATTTTAAATCATGAAATAGGATTAAAAAAAATTGCAGATGCCTTAATGGATGCTAAAATTGGAGTTATCAATAATGTAGATGAAATAGAAGCAGTGGGTCATAGAGTGGTTCATGGTGGAGATAAATTTAGCAAAACTGTGTTGGTTACAAACCAAGTAAAAGAAGAGATTAGACAGTTGTTTGATTTAGCTCCTTTGCATAATCCTGCAAACTTAACAGGTATAGAAATTGCAGAAACTATTTTTACATCAGCAAAACAAATTGCTATTTTTGATACTGCTTTTCATCAAACAATGCCTAAAAAAGCATATCAATTTGCAATTCCTAACGAATATCTACATAAACATCATATAAGAGCTTATGGTTTTCATGGTACAAGTCATAAATATGTTTCCGAAAAAGCTATTGAGAAATTAAACAAAAAAGACTCTAAAATTATTTCCATACACCTTGGCAATGGTTGTAGTATGGCCGCTATTAAAAACGGAAAAACGATTGATACCTCTATGGGAATGGGCCCAATGAATGGTCTTATTATGGGAACACGTTCTGGAGATCTAGATCCTTCTGTGATTTTCTTTTTGATGAAAAAATTCAAAAAAAGTGCAGAAGAAGTAAATAATATTATACAAAAAAAATCTGGAATGTTAGGATTAACAGGGCATTCTGATCTAAGAGAAATCTCTGAAAAAGCAAATAATGGAGATAAAAATTGTAAAAATGCACTACAATTAGCGGCTTATAGAATTCAAAAGTTTATAGGTTCTTTTGTAGCGGCTCTAAACGGTTTAGATGCAATTATTTTTACAGCTGGAATTGGAGAAAACTCATCCATAATGAGAACGTTAGCTTGTGAAAATTTAGATTTTTTAGGTATTCATTTAGATGATGAAAAAAATAGTATTCGTTCTAAAGAAATTAGAGAAATTCAGTCCTCTACATCAAAAGTAAAAGTATTTATAATACCTACTAATGAAGAAATAGAAATTGCAAAACAATCTTACCAACTTTTAAATTAAGAAACTACCAAGAGTTCAAGAATAAGTAATGCTGTTTTAAACATTTGTGTTATAATTAGACTTGTTTGTAAATCCATCTAAAATTTATTTATTCTTGAATTCTTCATATTTTAATACATATAATAATTGTAAAAAAACAATGTAATCTTTACTTTTGCGAGCACTATAATTAAAAACAATCTTTAAAAAATGGGTAGAGCATTTGAGTTTAGGAAAGCAAGAAAAATGAAGCGTTGGTCAGCAATGGCAAAAACATTTACCAGAATTGGTAAAGATATTGTGATGGCTGTAAAAGAAGGAGGTCCAAACCCTGATACCAATTCTCGTTTACGTGCCGTAATTCAAAATGCTAAGGCAGCCAATATGCCTAAAGATAATATTGAGCGTGCTATAAAAAAAGCGTCAGACAAAGATACTGCCAACTACAAAGAAGTATTGTTTGAAGGTTATGCACCTCACGGAATTGCCATTTTATTAGAAACTGCTACCGATAATAATAATAGAACTGTTGCCAATGTTAGAGCTGCTTTCAACAAATGTGATGGTAGTTTAGGAACTTCTGGCTCTGTTGTTTTTATGTTCGATCATACCTGTAACTTTACACTTAGTAAAGAAAATATTGATGATTTAGAAGAGTTAGAATTAGAACTCATCGATTTTGAAGTTGAAGAAGTTTTTAACGATGAAGAAGGTGTAATTATTTATGCCCCTTTTGAACAATTTGGATCATTACAAACCTATTTTGAAGAAAATAATATCGAAATTCTTTCTTCTGGTTTTGAAAGAATACCAACAACAACTACTAAGATTTCTGACGAACAAAAAGAAGATGTCAATAAACTTTTAGAGCGCCTAGAAGAAGATGATGATGTGCAAAATGTATATCATTCTATGGAAGAATAGAATCGTTTTTTTGACTCTCTTTTTTTTATTTTACCCTGCACAGTATTTATAATCTATTCAAGCTTTGTTTTATTGCTTTAGCATTAGCAATATAGTTTTGAATGGATATATTGTATACTCCTAATGTTACTTTTAAAACTTAAAAAACAAAAGGCAGTCTGAAAAATTAATTTGTATGTCATTTTTTAATCGTGATTCAGAAATCTAATATACTTAATTATCAAAAATTAAGATTTGTAATCTACAGTTAAAACAACAAATTTTAATATTTTTCAGACAGCCTCTTTTCGCTTATTTAATATTTCTCAACAGAGTTTTTCTATTTGTATTGATTTAGAATGGTAGTGTTTTTTATTTTGCCACGTTTACAGCTCTTGTTTCTCTAATTACTGTAACTTTAACTTGGCCAGGATAGGTCATATCGTTTTGTATTTTTTGAGAGATATTAAATGACAATTCAGAGGCTTTAGTATCATTTACTTTAGTACTTTCTACCATAACTCTTAACTCTCTACCTGCTTGAATTGCATACGCTTTTTGCACTCCATTAAATCCAAAAGCTATGGCTTCTAAATCTTTTAAACGTTGTATATATGAGTCTAAAACTTGACGTCTTGCCCCTGGTCTTGCTCCAGAAATAGCATCACAAACCTGCACGATAGGCGATAATAAACTTTTCATTTCTATTTCATCATGGTGTGCTCCAATTGCATTACAAACTTCTCCTTTTTCACCAAATTTTTCTGCCCATTGCATCCCTAATAAAGCATGTGGCAGTTCACTTTCAGCATCTGGCACTTTTCCTATATCGTGTAACAAACCAGCACGTTTGGCTAACTTTGCATTAATACCCATTTCTGCAGCCATAATACCACAAAGGTTTGCAACTTCACGAGAGTGTTGTAATAAATTTTGTCCATACGAAGAACGGTATTTCATTCTACCTACTGCTTTAATCAATTCTGGATGTAAGCCGTGAATTCCTAAATCAATAACCGTTCTTTTACCAACTTCAATGATTTCTTGATGAATTTGTTTTTCAGTTTTCTTAACAACTTCTTCTATTCTTGCAGGATGAATTCTACCATCAGTTACCAATTTATGCATTGCTAAACGCGCAATTTCTCTACGTACAGGATCAAAACAAGATAAGATAATAGCTTCTGGTGTATCATCTACAATAATCTCTACTCCTGTAGCAGATTCTAAAGCTCTAATATTACGACCTTCTCTACCAATAATTCTACCTTTTACGTCATCAGATTCTAAGTTAAAAACAGACACGCAATTTTCTACAGCTTGTTCTACCCCCACTCTTTGAATAGTTCCTAAAACTATTTTTCTAGCCTCTTGCTCTGCTGTTAATTTAGCTTCTTCTACAGAAGTTTGTACAAAAGCCATGGCCTCTGCTTTAGCCTCATCTTTTAAAGATGCTACTAATTCTTTTTTAGCTTCTTCTGCAGATAGGCCAGAAATTTGTTCTAACATATCTACATGACGTTTGTGCATTTTATTTAAATCATCTTCTTTTTTTTCTAAGAAATCCAATTTAAAATTATAATCTTTTTCTTTTTGCTCTAAAGATTTATTTAAACGTTTATTCTTATCTACTTCAGATGCTGCTTTAGATTCTCTATCTCTAATTCTCTTTTCTACGTCAGAAATCTTTTTTTCTCTAGCTAAAATTACTTTTTCATGTTCCGCTTTTAGTTCGATAAACTTTTCTTTCGCTTGTAAAATTTTATCTTTTTTTACTGATTCTGCATCAATTTTAGCTTCTTTTAAAATAGTAGCTGCTTCTTTTTTTGTTTCATCAAGAAATTTAGTTCCTTTAGATTTTTCTATCATTTTAAAGATTACAAATCCTATTGCAATCCCAACTATAACTCCCAAAAGAATGGGAAGTAACATATCATCCATAATTAAAATTTATATATAAAAAAAAGCCTACATTAGTTTAGGTTTTTAAACTCCATAATGACATTTATAGGACTAACTAACTGTTCAAGGATCCAATTATATACTGAGGTGTGCTAAATAAATTTAGCTTATGCTCAGCACAATAGGCGTGCTTTAGTAGTTAAGACTCATCCTTCATAATAGAATAGTGTTGAGTTTAATAAACAATTACTAACGTAGGCAGTGTGTTGTTAATGTATTTTAATGAACTTTATTCTAAATGTGTACTCACCAATTGGGTAAGCTCATTTAATTTTTGTATTTCTTCAATTGTTGTGTCATTTTTTTGTAAAGATAATATTTCTAATTTTGCTGCAAATTGTAACGCAGCCATGGCCAAAACATCTTGTTTATCACTTACTGCATAGTTTTGCTCAAATTTGGCTATTAGTTGATTTATTGCATTTGCAGCCTTTCGCATACCTTCTTCTTCTTTAATATTATTTACACTTAAAGGATAGGATCTACCTGCAATTACAACATTTATCTTTAATTTTTGACTCACAATTTAAAAGAACTTTATTCTTGTAACTGAACTATACATTTATCAATTTCTCTAATTAACGAATTTATTTTCAGCTTTGTATCTTTTGTATTTGAACTACTGCCTTCAATAGTTTTTGCAATTTTTAGCAAATCATATTCTTTTTTTTGGTCTGCTAGCTTTTGCTTTGTTTCTAATAGTTGATGTTGTAAATCTGTATTATTTTGAAGCAATATCTGGTTCTCTTTTTTTAAAAACTGATAATTAGAAAGTAAGTTTTGCAACGTTTTTTCTAGTAAATGAATTGCTTCTAGTGTTTTACTCATGTTACTTTTAGAATAAACTATCTTTACAAAGTTAACAATCTGTTTTAAATATTACAACATTTTATGTGTTTTTTACTAAAGGCTTGATAGTGAATAAATTACAAAAACAAGGATTTTTAGTATTTTTACATTAAAATTATTGCATTTTGAAACATCTTATATTAATCCTTTTTTTATGCGTTCCATATACAAGTTTTTCGCAAAAAAAATACCCTAAAGACTATTTTAGAAACCCGTTAAATATTCCTACATTTTTAACAGGCTCTTTTGGAGAGTTACGCACCAATCACTTTCATGCTGGCTTAGATATCAAAACACAAGGCAAAGAAGGCTTAAAAGTTTTTGCTACTGCAGATGGTTATGTATCTCGTATAAAAGTACAACAATTTGGTTACGGAAAAGCCATTTATATTACGCATCCAAATGGTTATACGTCTGTTTATGGGCATTTAAGTAGGTTTAATGACGAGATAGAAAAATATGTAAAAAATATTCAATACAAAAAAGAAAACTATGAAACTGGAAATCTCTTTTTTAAGGACGATAAATTTCCGGTGCAAAAAGGAGAAATTATTGCTTTTTCTGGTGATACTGGTGGTTCTGGTGGGCCTCATTTGCATTTTGAACTTCGTGATTCACAGACCGAAAAAGTAATTAATCCTCTTTTATTTGGTATAAAAGTTGTCGATTCTCGAAAGCCAACCATACAATCTTTAAAAGTTTATACTTTGAGTGATGATGCTAGAGTCAATCAACAGAAAAAAAGTTTTCAAATACCTATAAAAAATTTAGGGAATGGTAAATACATAGCAGATAGAATTACCGCAAGCGGAACCATTAGTTTTGCAGTTAGTGTTTTTGATAGGTTTAATGGCATGCCCAATAAAAATGGAATTTATAGTTTAGCTATGTTTTTAAATGGAAAACGTTTTTATTATCATGATGTTGAAACTTTTTCTTTTGCAGAAAGTAAATTTTTGAATTTACATATCGATTATGAACATTACAAAAAATACAAAAAACGTTATCAAAAAACATTTAAAGAAACAGCCAACAAATTAACTACTTATGAAAAACTAGTTAATAATGGTAAAATTAATGTTCAAAAAGGAATGAATTATACTGTAGAAATTGTGGCTAAAGATTTTGAAGGGAATACAAGTTCTATTAAAATACCTGTTGCTGGTAAAGAGAGTAATGCTATTTTTACGTCCCAAAGAGACACAACTGCCTACAAAATACACAGTAAAAAGTTTAATAAATTTACCAAAAACGGTGTTACTATTGCTTTTCCAAAAAATACTTTTTACAAAGATTACTATTTAGATTTTAAAGTTGATGATAATATTGCCAAAATTCATACACCTACAATTCCGTTGAATAAAAGCTTTACGCTTACATTTGACGTTTCTAAATACTCAGAAGAAGAAAAAGAACAAATGTATATTGCCAATTTAGAATATCCAAAATACCCCAGATATTACTATACAAGAAAAAAAGACAGTACGTTTTACACCACTACTAAAACTTTAGGAAATTATACGTTAAAGTTTGATACAAAAAAACCAAAAATTCGATTATTGTATTTTAAAGACAAGCAGTCTTTAGAAAGCTCTAAAACTTTAAAAGTAAGAATTTCAGATATTGGATCTGGCATTAAAGATTGGAGAGCCACTATTGATGGTGAATGGATTTTAATGCAATACAATCATAAAAAAGGAATTTTAACCTATAATTTTAGTGATAAAAAATTGGTGGGTAACAAACATATCTTTAAACTTGTAGTTTCAGACAATGTTGGAAATACGAATACCATTTCTGCAACGTTCTTTAAAAAATAGATAAACTAATTTTTGTGAAAAAAATATTCTTATTTTTATTATTGATACCCACTTTTATTGTAGCTCAAAAAACCACTATTTTAAAAGGAACTGTTAAAGATAGCCAGAAAGATGGCATCGAAAAAGTATCTGTTAAATATGGTAATACAGGTACTGTTACCGATAAAAATGGTAATTTTAGTATTAGAATTCCTTTAAACCAAGAAATTACTATTACCTTTAGTCATGTTTCTTATCGTAGCTTCATAAAAAAAATTACAGCCAAAAGTAGAACTGTTATTCGTTTTTCGCCTACACTTTATTTAAAAACAGAAAATCTTGACGAAATTGTTATTAAGGATCAAAGAGATGCTGCTTCTGGAATACAAAAAATAGACATCAATACTGTAAAAAATATTATTGGGCCAAATGCAGGTATAGAAAATACCTTAATGACTTTACCTGGTGTAAATAACAATAACGAATTGAGTACACAATACAACGTTAGAGGGGGTAATTTTGATGAAAATTTAGTGTACGTTAATGGCATTCAGGTATATAGACCTTTTTTAGTTCGATCGGGTCAGCAAGAAGGATTAAGTTTTATCAATACAAATATGGTGCAGAATATTAACTTTTCTGCTGGTGGTTTTCAGGCAAAATATGGTGATAGATTGTCTTCTGTATTAGACATCACCTATAGAAAACCAACTGAAACAGCCACTACAATTGATGCTAGTTTGTTAGGCGCAAGCCTA
The DNA here is from genome assembly GCF_054584775.1 of Polaribacter litoreus. Taxonomy (NCBI): domain Bacteria; kingdom Pseudomonadati; phylum Bacteroidota; class Flavobacteriia; order Flavobacteriales; family Flavobacteriaceae; genus Polaribacter; species Polaribacter litoreus. The sequence continues at coordinate 82,488 of NZ_JBTLRD010000013.1, forward strand.
ACTTTTGAAGGACAATTTTTAGATAAAAAACTAAGTACAATTACTGGAGTTCGTTATAGAGACAACAGTTTATTTGTAAATAGTAAACAAATTGAAACTAATTTTAGACCTCGTTTTACAGATATACAAACCTATTTGTCTTATGATTTTTCTAAAAAACTTAAATTAAACTTTTTAGGAAACTTTTCATTAAACAATTATAATTACCAACCTTTATCTAGAAGAACGCGTTTTGGTACTGTTGCCAATCCTTTAGAATTGATTGTTTTTTATTCTGGGCAAGAAACAGATACTTATTTAACGCTATTTGGAGCTCTATCTGCTGATTATTATATCAATGACGATTTTAGCATAACTACAACTGCATCAAGATACAACACACAAGAAGAAGAATACTTTGATATTGCTGCCCAATACAGTTTAGGAGAAGTTGACGCTAATATTGGCTCAGAAAATTTTGGTGAAGTAGAATTCTCTCAAGGAATTGGCTCTCAATTAAATCATGCTCGTAATGATTTAGATGCTTTAATTACAAATGTGGAAATTAAAGGAACTATAAAGAAAGAAAATATTCAGTGGACTTTTGGTGTTAAATATCAAAAAGAAGATATTAAAGATAGAATTCGAGAGTGGGAAATTATTGATTCTTTAGGTTTTTCTATAAGACCTCCTTTTCACTCAACCAACAATCAACCCTACGAACCTTTTGAAGGTGAAATTGTACCTTTTCAAAACATAAGAAAAGATAATGGTGTTTCAATAAACAGAATTACTGGTTTTGCACAGTTTAATCAACGTACTTTTTGGAATGATCATGAAATTTTTTATAATCTAGGGGTTAGAGCGCATAATTGGTCTGTAACTGGAAACGGAATTGGTTCTAAAAATCAAATTATTATAAGTCCAAGAGGACAATTTGCTATAAAATCAGATTGGAAAAAAGATATGTTGTTTCGTTTTTCTGCTGGTTTATACGCACAACCACCTTCTTACAGAGAATTAAGAGATTTTAATGGCGATGTAAATGTTGATGTAAAAGCCCAAAAATCAGTTCATTTTGTATCTGGAATGGATTACAGTTTTACCATGTGGGAAAGGCCATTTAAATTAACAACAGAAGCCTATTATAAAGATTTATCTGATATAAACTCTTATACAATTGATAATGTAAGAATTCGTTACAGAGCAGATAATGTAACAAAAGCTTATGCTTATGGTTTAGATTTGCGTTTAAATGGCGAGTTTGTGCCGGGAAGCGAGAGTTGGGTAAGTTTAGGGTATTTAAAAACAGAAGAAAACATCGATAACCAAGGTTACATTGCTAGGCCATCTGACCAGCGTATAAAATTCGGAATTTTATTTCAAGATTATGTACCTAATTTACCAGATTTAAAAGCATATTTAAATTTAGTGTATAATTCTGGTGTTCCTGGAGGCTCTCCTGCATATGCAGATCCATATAATTTTCAAGAACGTTTACGAGATTATAGACGTGCAGATTTAGGGGTTTCTTACGTTTTTGCTGATGCTAACAAACAATTTGAATTGGGTTGGTTGGCTAACTTTAAAGAGCTAACTGCTGGTTTAGAGTTATTTAATATGTTTGATATTCAGAATGCCATTACTAATACTTGGGTTAGAGATGTATACTCTAAAACACAATTCGGAATCCCTAACTTTATGACAGGTAGAGTACTTAATTTTAAAGTTGCTATGAAATTTTAAAAATAATGGTATTTAAAACTACTAAACATTTACTACAAATCTTATTTTTCTTTTTGTGTTTCAGTCAGGTATTAAGAAGTCAAGAAATTAACATTTATACAAATTGGATCAAAACTAAAGAAATTGCAAAAAAAGAAGATAAACAAATTTTAGTTATTTTAACTGGAAGTGAGTGGTGTGCACCTTGCAAAAAAATGAATGAAAGGGTAATCAAAAATTCTACATTTAAAACGTATGCACAAAGTAATTTAGTATTATTTACTGTTGATATTCCTAAAGGTGTTATTGATTTGAATAGTAAAATTTATAAAGATTATAGAACGTTTGAAAAAAAATATAAAACAAATGCAATGCCTGCCTTGGTTTTAGTAGATAAAAATGGCATTAAAATAAAAAACTTAAAAGGCACACTGTTTCACTTAAAAAATGTCATGAAACAGCTTGTTACAAACTACTAAGTTTGCACTACTTTATCGTACTTTACTAAAGCTCCAAATTCTTTTTTATATATTTTAACAACTACCAAAAACAAGCTGATTAATAATGGTCCGAAAATTAGACCTATAAAACCAAATAAAGGTACACCAACAATTACACCTATCAGTGTTATTAACGGATGCACATTATCTAAAGTTTTTAACACAAAAAGTCGTATGATATTATCTGTAGAGCCTACAACAACCAAACCGTATATTAAAATTCCCCATGCCTCAAAGGTATTTCCATAAGACATCGTTAAAACAAAAACAGGAAGAATACCAACCAAAGTACCAATAAAAGGAATCATAGAACCTACTGTAACTACCACAAACCAGAAAAAAGGGTCTTTAATACCAAAAATTAAAAAACCAATTAAAGCAATAATTCCTTGGGCTATAGCAACAAGCGGAATTCCAATAGCGTTTGAGCGCACCATTGCTTGTGCTTCTTTGCCTATTACTTTCAAATTTTTTTCACTAATCGGAATATATTCATATAAAGAATACCTTAATTCTTTTCTATTCGTTAGCATATAATACAAAACAAAGTACATTAAACCAATAGATAAGAAAATATCAAACGTACTACCTGCAAAATTTTCTAAATTTTCAGAAATCCATGTTGAAACCTCTGAGGTATTAATTCTTGAGCTTAAATCAAAACCATATTCACTTTCAATTAAAGCCAATTTCTGCTCAACTACCTTGGCAATTTTTTCTGAATTTTCTACAGCTTCACCAACCTTATCACCTAACATAAATAAGATACCTGCTACTGGTAATAAAATACAGATAAAGGAAAATAACATTAAAAATATGGCTGCAAAATGTGGATTCCAATTTTTTTTGACTAAAAAAACCATCCACTTTCTTAACAGAACGTAAATGGTAATTGCTCCTAAAAGACCCGACAAATATGGTAACAGTTCTCTAAAAATAAGAAATGCAAATGCTAAAATTAACAAGAGTACAAATACTTGCCTTATGGTTTTTGGTGGAATTACATTTTTTTTCATAGCGCAATTTAAAATTTATTTCACTGTAAAATTACCCCAATCAAAAATAAAATTAATTCATATACTCTGGTATTATTCTTCTCTATTTACTAAATCTAAAGAAAAGGCGGGTAAACAAATGGCCAAATATTCGCATTCTTCATCAAAAGGATTGGCATACTGTACACGCGTGTTTTTTTGTATTTTAATAGATTGCCCAGCCTCTAACACAACTTTTTCATCCTCAATAATAAATTGTTTTTTACCTCTAATAATATATGTATACTCATCAAATTCAGGGGTTTGAAAAGGTTCTTTCCATTTTGGAGGTGCAATCATATGCGCAATACTAATACCAGAATCTTTGTTTGTTGCATTACCAAAATGCTCTTCTATTAATTTGCCATCTGATGTTGGAACAATAAAGGGTGATTTTTGAACGGTATATTTTTTTTTCATAAATGATTCAGAATAACAAAAGATGGTTTTAAAATTTAAAAAGAGACTGAAATAATTTTAGCATTAATTGAACCAAACTACAAAAGATTTTATTTTTGCTAAATCTGGAATTTGCTCTAAAGACACCTTTTGAGAGCTATAACTGCTCAAACCCAACTCGCTTTTATCGATTACCATTGTTGCATTTAATTCATCTAAAAAAAGGGTAACCGATTTTAAAGTTGATTCTGGTCTTAAGTGATTGCTTACATTGATTTCTGAAAAACTTGAATTTAAGTTGATGCCTTCTTTTGTTTTAAATCGCTTGTCGTGAATCTCTATGCTTTTTATGGTTGATGTAGAGTCTAATTGTTCTTTTGGTACAATAGTTAATAAGTGCTTCCCTCCTTTTTCAAAAATCAAATATTCATCATCATCTTGAAAATAATTATCGCCCAAAGCACCTTCACTTAAATTTTTAACGATAGAGTCTTTCTCAAAAATTTTATTCAATTCTTTTACTGTAGTTTTTGGTGTTATTAAACCCACTTTTCCTTTTTCTATGATGTACTTATCGTTATTGCTGCATCCAATTATTAAAAAACATGCTATAAGTAAAGGTAAAATACTATTTTTTATCATTATTGTTAATTTATAAACGTTTAAACGTTTGTTTTTTGATTTTGTTATTTGATTACTTTTTTTAAAATTCCGAACACGGCCCTAATAAAGGTGGCGCTTGTTAATACTTTTACTAACGGATCTTGTCTTCTACTTCTTGAGGAAGTTCTTTTTCTAGCCTCCTTTGCTTTTTCTTTAGCTAATCGTTCTTTTTCTTTTTTAGCTTCGGCATCTTTTATGGCTTGTTCTTCTGCAAGATTAATCTTTTCTATTTTGGCGTTTAGCAATTCATATGCACTTTCTCTATCTAAATCTTCGTTGTATTTGTAAAAAAGCCTTGAATTATTAATTACATTTTTTAACTCTTTATCCGTTAAAATATCCATTCTACTCATTGGTGCACGTAGCATTGTTCTTGCAAGTGGAGTTGGAATTCCTTTTTCGTTTAACACAGATACAAACGCTTCTCCTATACCTAATTGTGTTAACACTTCTTTGGTGTCATAATACTCTGAATCTGGATAATTTTCTGCTGCTAATTTTATAGCTTTTCTATCTTTAGCTGTAAAAGCTCTTAAAGCATGTTGTATTTTTAAACCCAATTGAGCTAAAATATCTTCTGGAACATCTTTAGGATTTTGAGTAACAAAATACAAACCAATACCTTTAGATCTAATGAGTTTTACAATACTTTCTATTTGATTTAGCAAGGCTTTAGAAGCTTCATCAAACACCAAGTGTGCTTCGTCTATAAAAATAATCAATTCTGGTCTTTCTGCATCTCCTTGCTCAGGGAAAGTTTCATACACTTCTGCTAGCAATTGTAACATAAATGTTGAAAATAGCTTGGGTTTATCTTGAATATCAGTTAAACGCAATACAGAAATGATACCTCTCCCGTTTTCATCAATTCTAGTTAAATCTTCTACATCAAAAGATTTTTCGCCAAAAAATAAATCACCACCTTGTTGTTCTATTTCTATAATTTTTCTTAGGATTGCTCCTGTACTTGCAGTTGAAATTCGGCCATATTCACTTTGAATTTCTTCTTTACCCTCATTAGTTACATATTGCAAAATCTTTTTAAAATCTTTAATGTCTAATAACGGCAATTTATTGTCATCACAATATTTAAAAATGATGGCAACAATTCCGCTTTGCGTTTCTGTGAGATCTAAAATTCTTGATAATAAAACTGGTCCGAATTCAGAAATTGTAGCGCGCAAACGTGTTCCATCTTGTTCTGAAAGCGTTAAAACTTCTATTGGAAAATTTTTAGCTTCAAAAGGAAAACCTATTTTTTGATGACGTTCATCTATTTTTGGATGACCATCACTTGCTTTTGCTAAACCAGAAAGATCTCCTTTAATATCCATTAATAACACAGGAACCCCTTTTTCTGATAAGTTTTCTGCTAAAACTTGTAGCGTTTTGGTTTTTCCTGTACCTGTTGCACCCGCAATTAAGCCATGCCTATTTAAGGTTTTTAAGGGCACTTTTACCAACGCATTTGTAATGGTATTTTCACCTAACATTGCAGCACCTAAATTTATAGCATCGCCTTTGGTTTTATAACCATTAGTAATATAAACGAAGAATTCTTCTTGTTGACTCATTTAAAGTGATTTATAGAACCCGAATTAACTTCAAGTTAAAACCATAAAAATAAGTAAAGTTTAAGATTTTAGAAATTATTTGTGGGTTTTGTTTAGTCTATCCAATTTTTAAAGTCTTTAACACGATCTCTACTCACAATAATTTCTGCATCCTTGTACGAATTTAAAATCAATTTTAAACGTGAGTTTGAGTACGCTACAATATCTTTTATGGCATTGATATGCACAATATAAGTTCGGTTTACTCTAAAAAAATGTTCAGGATCTAATTGTTCTTGCCAGTTTTCTAAAGAATTGTCTAATAAATAATTCCTGTTTTCTTTGGTATGTATATAAGTAGATTTATTCTCGCTATAAAAACACTCTACCTCATCAATATGAATAATTTTAATATGTTGCCCAACTTTAATGGTTAGCCGTTTTTTAAATTTACGATCTACAGGGTTTATCAATAATTTTCTGATATCGTCTAAATTTACCTGGACATCAGATTGTTGTGGTTGTTGTTTTTTAAATTGATGTACTGCAGCTTCTAATTCATCATCATCAATAGGTTTTAAGAGATAATCTATAGAATTTAGTTTAAAGGCTTTTAAGGCGTATTCATCATAAGCAGTGGTAAAAATAATAGCAGATTTTACATCAATTTCTTCAAAAATTTCGAAAGATAATCCGTCAGACAATTGAATATCTAAAAATATTAAATCTGGATGTTTATTATTTTGCAACCAATTTAATGATTCTTCTACAGAATGTAACATTTGTTGTACCTCGATGTTTAACGCAGCTAACATTCTATTTAATCTTCTTGCGGCTGGCTTTTCATCTTCTATAATTAATACATTCATTTTCTTAGTTTTTATTTATTGTTTTTGTTGATGACGACATTGAACTACTACTTCAATTTCTTGCGCTTATCATCTTTATCCATCAATTCTTGAATTTTTTTGTCTTCCCAATCTTTACCAAAACCTAAAGATTTGAATCCGAAAACTCCTAACCAATGGAAAAACATTCCTATTCCCCAGAAAAATGCTGTAGAATATGTTCCGAAATTGGTAAGTGCTTCTCCAAAAGTATCTCCGCTTTTCATTAAGCCGTAAACAATAATACTGCTTAAAAAAAGGTTTACCAAAACATAAACAATTAAGTGAATATAAAATCCTTTAATCTCTTTGACTCTTTTTTTAGCTCTTATATAATTTTGACTTTCTGTAAAATCTTGATGCATAATATTAATTATTTGTATTTATAAATTCTTGAATTTTTTTGTCTTCCCAGTTTTTACCTAAGCCTAAAACCTCGAAACCAAAGACACTTAACCAATGAAAAAACAAGGAAATCATCATGCCGCCTAAAACAAACCAGAAAAAATGAAATTCGGATACTAATTTTAAATTTACGAAAAGAATTAAAGGAAAAGAAAACAAATGCACAATTAAATGTACATAAAACCCTTTAATTTCTTCGGTTGCTTTTTTCGCTTTTAAATAATTTTGTTCTTGAATAAATTCTGATTCTTGATCTGATTTAACTTCTTTACAATCTCCTAAAATTTCTTGAACCTTTTTATCTTTCCATTCTTTTTTAAAATCCATTTTAGAAAATGCAAAAACATTTATCCAATGAATGATTACCCCCATACACCAAGCCACAATTGCGTACCAAAACCAATGAAATTGTGGCACTGTTTGCAGATTTATAAAAACTAAAAAAGGTAATATTAAAAAAGATGCTATAAAATGTGTGTAAAACCCTTTTAGATCTTTTACTTTCTGTTTTGCCTTTAATTTTATGTGATGGGCTATGTAGTTTGATGACATGGTGTTAGTTATTATCGTTCATAAACTCTTTGATTTTTCTGTCTTCCCAGTTTTTCCCAAATCCTAATAGATTAAAACCAAAAGTATTTAACCAATGAAAAAACAAACCAAAACCCCAACCTAATACTGAAAACCAAAACCAATGAAAATGAGGTACAAATTTTAGGTTTACAAAAATAATTAAAGGAATTATTAAACAATAAACGGTTAAATGAATGTAGAAACCTTTTATTTCTTCTACTTTTTTTTGTGCTTTTAAAAAGCGTTGTTCTCTTGTAAAATCTTTTTCCATTATCATGTTTTATTTTCTTGTTCTAAATATTCGTTTATTTTTCTTTCTTCCCAATCTTTGTTTAGAAATAAAGGCAAACCAAATGTGCTTATAGCTTGAAACAAAATTCCGATTCCCCAATACATCCAAATTTTATAATTATGATAGTTCCAAAATGCTTCATTAAATGTATCTCCATTATTAACATCACCTACAATAAAAATGGCACTTATAAATGTATTGATAATAATGTAGGTGGCTAAATGCTTGTAAAATTTACTTATTTTTTCAACTTTTTTACGAGCCAATACATAACGCTGTTCTTCTGTTATTAGCTGTTTCATTATCTTAATCTTTTTTGTTTGTTTTCTCGCTGCATTAACTCTTTTATCTTTTTATCTTCCCAATTTTTTCCTAAGAAAATATTGTAATTATTTACTTCTAAAAAGTGGAATACTAAACCTATTCCCCATCCAAAGACTGGAAACCAAAACCAGTAAAATCCTGGAGAGAATCTTAGATTGATAAATATTAAAAAAGGAATTACTAAACTGTAAGATGCCAAATTCTGATAAAATTCTTTTATTCTTTCTACTTTTTCTACAGCTTTAACGTATTTACTATTTTCTAAATCTTCTGTGTACATAATATTGTTCATTTTATAAAGGAGAGGTAAACTCACCTTAAAAGTTGTGTTATTGTTTTCTATTTTAACAGGTCTATCTGTAATTAATCCATACCTATCAGCAATATTTTGCAAACCAACTTTGGTACTTTTGCCAATAGCTTCTTTTGGATTGATGTTATTTTCTATAATCAAATGATTATTTTCCTCATAAATTGAAATTACCAGTGGTTTTGAGGAAGATACCACATTGTGTTTTACTGCATTTTCTAATAATAATTGTAACGAAAGAGGTACCATTTTTAGGGTATCATTACTGATATTATCTGGAATATTAAATTGAATTGCATCTTCAAAACGCATTCCCAGCAATTGCATATAGGTTTTTGCAAATCGTAATTCTTCTTGAATAGGAACCAAATCTTTGTTGCGCTGCTCTAAAACATACCTGTATACTTTAGATAGTTTAGTGGTAAATTTTTCTGCTTGATCTGGATTCTCGCCAATTAAACTCGTCAATACATTTAAACTATTGAATAAAAAATGTGGATCTAATTGATTTTTTAAAGATTCAAATTTTGCAGTTTCTGTTTTCGCTACAATTTCTTGTTTTGTGGTTTCTTGGGTTGTAGATTTTTTCCACTCTAACATAAAACCTCTGGCGTGTAAAAAAGAGGAAATCATAAAGGAAAAAATCATCCAAAAAAGGTGTGTCCACATCATTGGGTAACTAAAGAAATTATCAACATTATACCCTCTAATGACAACAAATAATACATAGTGAATTGTTAAAATCATGGGTACTGTATATAGTACTGTGGCTATGATTCCTGCCCAAACCCTTAAGTTGGTTTGTTTTACCCAATCCCATTTAGCACTCAAAAAGTCGTTTAAAAATCCTTGTCCTAAACCTAATCCAAAAGTATACATTGCAGATATTCCTACAGATATTAAAAAGCTTTTTATAGTATAGTTCCCTCCACCTACTGTAAAGAAAAAAACTCCACAGATTAAGGTTATCTTTAAAGCTAATAAAAGTCCTTTTTTCAATTCTTTTGGCGAAAAAATATCTACCCTGTTTTTCATTGTAAATTTCTAAAATTTAATATCTAAAGATACATCTTTATCAGAAACTACAAACTTTGCATTTTCAAAAGAAGGTGGTGCAAATGCCATGTAATTGTTAGATGCTCCATAATCTTCTAATGGCATTCTTTGCTTAGAAAAATCCATCTTATCATTATTATTTTTGTCATGATAACAAATAATTGCGTAAACTCCTGGGTCAATATCTTTAAAAGTTACGGTGCTTTTTCCGTCTACAATTTTTCCATTTGCGCCTTTAATAGGTTGCTTCATAAAATTGTTTTTATTATACAAAGCAAAACTAATTTTTCCGTCGTTTGAGGTTGCGTTAATTACAGTTGCAGTAATACTAACTTTGTCTTGTGCATTTATTTTGTTTGAAATAAATAATGTTGCTGATAATAATAGTGTTAAAAGAAATTTCATAATAGTGTTTTTATGAGTTAGTGATTAATTATGGTACAAATATGCAACCGAACCACAGTTTTTAAAAGTAAACTATACCGAGTTGTAATTTTTTAAGGCCGAATTGTAGTTTTAATGATGAAACTTTTATAATTCAGCTTAAAATCTATAAAAATGTAGTTATAGATTATAAGTGAAATATCATTAATTGTAGAAATTTATAGTTTTTAAATATTAAAATCTTAACGAAAATTATAAATTGGTTAATATTTAATAAATTTTGATAAAAACCTTTACAATTGTAGTATTGAAAAAGAAAAATATATATACTTTTACACCAATGATTATTTTAACAATAAATAGAATATGTACTTTAATTGCACCCAGCTTTCGTTTTCGCTGCGTTCGCCGCTAAAAATCTCTTTTAGCAAACCAATAATCTTTTTAAGTACTCAACCATTTTATTTATTATCGTGAATCTTTCAAAAACATCTTATTACAAATTACCAGTTATTTTAACTAATAACAGAAATAATATGCGACGTAGGTTCCCTTTCCGCCCTTTGGGGTAATTATTATTTTTCAGAATTTAGGTGCGTCCAATTCTACATCAACAACAAACAAAAAACACTTTATAAAAATAAAAAACACAATGCAATGGAAATTGTAATTGCAAACAAATCACATACTATTTACGCTCAAATTATCTGCGATACAATTGCAGATGCAGCACAAGTTAGAGGTACAGGTATTGCTAAAAGAAAACCTGAATATATTGCTTCGAAAATGGAAAATGGTAACGCTGTTATTGCTTTAGATGGTAATAATTTTGCTGGTTTTTGTTATATCGAAAAATGGGGACATGGGAAATTTGTTGCCAATTCAGGATTAATTGTTCACCCAGATTATAGGAATTTGGGACTAGCAAAAAAAATTAAAGAAGTTATCTTTAAGCATTCTAGAACCAAGTTTCCTGATGCAAAAGTTTTTAGCATTACCACAGGATTAGCGGTTATGAAATTAAATAGCGATTTGGGTTATAAACCTGTTACGTTTTCTGAACTAACTGACGATCAAACATTTTGGGATGGTTGCCAAACTTGTAAAAACTATGATGTTTTAACCAGAACTGAACGTAAAATGTGTTTGTGTACGGGTATGCTGTTTGATCCTAATAAACAAAACAAAGAAGAAACTGAGGCTTTAAAAAAAAGTCGGTTCGAGCGAATTAAAAAATTTAGACAAAATATATTCTTAAAAAAAGACAAAAAATAATATCATGAAAAAATTAGTCATAGCCTATAGTGGTGGTTTAGATACTTCGTATTGTGCTGTAAGTTTATCAAAAGAATACGATGTACATGCTGTAAGTGTAAACACAGGCGGATTTACATCCGAAGAAATAAAAAACATAGAAAGTAACGCTTATAAAATGGGTGTTACCACCTATAAAAATATCGACGCTGTTGCTACTTTTTACAACAAAGTAGTGAAGTATTTAATTTTTGGTAACGTGTTAAAAAATGCAACGTATCCACTTTCTGTAAGTGCGGAAAGAATTATACAAGCCATCGAAATTATTGAATATGCAAAAAGTATTGATGCAGAATATATTGCTCATGGAAGTACAGGTGCAGGAAACGATCAAGTTCGTTTTGATATGATTTTTCAAACCTTAGCTCCACATATTAAAATTATTACGCCAATTAGAGATCAAAAATTAACAAGAGAAGAAGAAATTGAATATTTAAAGTCTCAAGGTGTAGATATGAATTGGGAAAAATCTAAATATTCTGTAAACAAAGGACTTTGGGGAACTAGTGTTGGTGGTGTAGAAACTTTAAAATCAGAAAAACCTTTGCCAAACGAAGCTTATCCTTCGCAACTAGAAAAAGAAGGTGAAGAAAAAGTAACGCTAACTTTTAAAAATGGTGAGTTTGTTGCTTTAAACGGACAAGAAAATGCGCCACAAATAAACATCGAAAACTTAAATACTATTGCTTCTAAATTTGCAATTGGTAGAGATATTCATGTTGGTGATACAATTGTAGGTACAAAAGGAAGAGTTGGTTTTGAAGCTGCTGCTGCTTTAATTACGGTAAAAGCGCATCATTTATTAGAAAAACATACTTTAACAAAATGGCAGTTACAACACAAAGAATATTTGTCTAGTTTTTACGGAATGCATTTGCATGAAGGGCAATATTTAGATCCTGTAATGAGAGATACAGAAGCTTTTTTAGAAAGTTCTCAAAAAATGGTTTCTGGTGATGTTGTAGTTACGTTAAAACCTTATCATTTTACTTTAGACGGAATTGTTTCAGACCACGATTTAATGTCAAGCGCATTTAGTACTTATGGCGAAGAAAATAAAGCTTGGACTGCTGATGATGCAAAAGGATTTATCAAAATTCTAGGTAATCAGAACAAAATTTATCAACAAGTAAATAAATAAAATCTCTTGCAAGGATTCAAAAACCTTGTAAGTATTCTATATAAATTTTTTACACTTTTAAAAAATGAAAGAATTACAAGTAGGAATTATTGGTGGCGCAGGTTATACAGCAGGAGAATTAATTCGATTATTATTAAATCATCCAGAAACTAATATCAATTTTGTATACAGTACTTCTAATGCTGGCAATAAATTATACCAAGTACATCAAGATTTAATTGGTGATACAGAAATCAGTTTTACAAGTGATATTAATGCTGATGTTGATGTTTTATTTTTGTGTTTAGGACATGGAAATTCAACCGCTTTTTTACAAAAAAACACGTTTTCTGATGATACAAAAATCATCGATTTAAGTAACGATTTTAGGTTACTTGCCGATAAAAATTTCGAAGGAAAAGAATTTGTATATGGATTACCAGAACTAAACAAAGCCGATATTATATCAGCAAAATACATTGCAAATCCTGGTTGTTTTGCAACAGCTTTACAATTGGCAATTTTACCTTTGGCTGCAAACGGATTGTTAAAAAATGATGTTCATATAAATGCGGTTACAGGTGCAACTGGTGCAGGAACTTCTTTATCAAAAACCACGCATTTTACGTGGAGAGATAATAACTTTTCGCATTACAAAGCCTTTAATCATCAGCATTTAGGCGAAATCAATCAGACAGTACATCAATTGCAAAGTGATTTTAATTCAGAAATTAATTTTATACCAAATAGAGGCGATTTCTCTAGAGGAATTTTTGCAACCACTTACACTAAATTCGAAGGCACTTTAGAAGAAGCAAAAGAAATTTATAATTCTTTTTATAAAGATGCAGCTTTTACTTTTGTAACTGAACAAAGTATATTTTTAAAGCAGGTAGTAAATACCAACAAATGTTTGGTACAATTAGAAAAACACGGAAATAAATTATTAATTACAAGTGCTATTGATAATTTGTTAAAAGGTGCTTCAGGGCAAGCCATTCAAAATCTAAATTTAATGTTTGGCTTTAAAGAAACTTTAGGATTAAACATTAAAGCAAATTATTTTTAAGACTTGTAAAGGCTTAAAATACTGAACTTTTTTCAGTATCTAATTATTAACAGTTTTAACTTTTGAAACATTCAAACTTTGAAACTTTGAAACCAAAAAGATGAAAGTAGCAATCATAGGCGCAGGTAGTTTAGGACAATCTATAGCAAAGGGTTTATTGTCTGAAAAAGTAGTTAGTTGTTTATATTTAACAAAAAGAAATACATCTTCTTTAGATGCTTTTCAAAGATACCCAGAAGTAACTCTTACATCAAATAATACCTTGGCTGTTGAAAATACAGATATTGTAATATTTGCTGTTCAACCCAAACATCTCAGTAAAATTTTAGAAAGTGTAAAATATGCACTTAAAAAAACACAACTAGTCATTTCTGTTGCTACAGGTTACTCTATAGGAAAAATAGAAAATACCATTGGCGCAAAGCACGCTATTGTTAGAGCTATGCCAAATACAGCAGCTTCAGTGCGTCAATCTATGACCTGTCTTTCTCCTAATGAAAAAGGAAAAAGTCAAATTGAACTAGCCAAAAATATTTTTGATAGTTTAGGTATTTCTATGGTAATACCCGAAGAACAACTACAAGCTGCTACTGTTATTTGTGCAAGTGGCATCGCCTTTTGGATGCGATTAATCAGAGCTACAACTCAAGGTGCCATTCAATTAGGTTTTGAAGCCGCAGAAGCTCACGAATTGGCAATGCAAACTTGTTTTGGTGCAGCTACCTTATTAAAAAAGTCAGGCAATCATCCTGAAGCAGAAATTGATAGAGTAACCACGCCTAGTGGATGTACAATTGAAGGTTTAAACGAGATGGAACACCAAGGTTTAAGTTCTTCTTTAATTAAAGGAATAAATGCTTCCTTTGAGAAAATCAATCATATTAAAACAAAATAATGCAGTTAAATCATATATTTTCTAGCAACAAAATACTAACGACTTAAAACTATTTATATGCCACTATTTAATGTATATCCTTTATATGATGTAACTCCTGTTAGAGCGAAAGGAGTGTATGTTTACGATGAAAATGAAAACGAATATTTAGATTTATACGGAGGTCATGCAGTAATTTCTATTGGCCATGCACATCCAAAATATGTAGAGGCTATAACGCATCAGGTAGCTTCATTGGGCTTTTATTCTAATGCTATTCAAAATCCGCTACAAAAACAATTAGCAGACAAAATTGAAAAACTATCTGGATGTAATGGTTATGCACTTTTTTTATGCAATTCGGGTGCAGAAGCTAATGAAAATGCTCTTAAATTAGCATCATTTCAAACCGAAAAATCGAGAGTTATTGCTTTTAAAAATGGTTTTCACGGACGAACATCTGCAGCTGTAGCAGCAACCGATAATCCTAATGTAGTAGCTCCTATTAACGCTCAACAAAAAGTAACTTTTTTAGAATTAAACGATATTGATGCAGTTAAAGTTGAGTTAGAAAAAGGTGATGTTTGTGCTGTTATTGTAGAATTTATACAAGGTGTAGGCGGTTTAGATCAGGCCACTGCAAGCTTTTTTGAGCAATTAGACATACTTTGTAAAGCAAATCATACCCTGTTTATTGCTGATGAAGTGCAATCTGGTTATGGTAGATCTGGAAAGTTTTTTGCTTTTCAGCATTATAATGTCACTCCAGATATTATTTCAATAGCTAAGGGAATGGGGAATGGATTTCCTATTGGCGGAATTTTAATTCACCCAGATATTAAAGCAAAATTTGGTATGTTGGGCACTACTTTTGGAGGAAACCATTTGGCTTGTGCAGCAGGATTATCCGTTTTAAATGTTATCGAGGAACAGAATTTAATTGATCATACAAACAAAATGTCTGAGTACTTTATACAAATTGCAAAAACCATACCTCAAATCAAAAAAATAAAAGGAAAAGGCTTAATGTTAGGTTTAGAATTTGATTTTGAAGTGGGTGATTTACGTAAAAAATTAATTTACGATTATCAAATTTTTACTGGTGGTGCAATGAATAAAAAGTTGTTACGAATTTTACCTCCTTTAACCGTTAAAAAAGACCATATCAATCAATTTTTTGAAGCTTTAGTTGATGCTTTAGAAGAAGAATAAATCCAACTAAACACAGCATATAAAAAAATGAATACTTTATTATCAATTGAAACTAGAAATGCAGTTTTACAAACAATGGCAACTCTTTTGGATGAAAATAGAGAAGCAATTATCAACATCAACCAAAAAGATTTAGAAGGGTATAAAGGTGATGATATTTCTATGTTCGATCGCTTAAAAGCGGATGATACAAAGGTTGATGAAATGATTAAAGCTGCCAAACATTTGGCTTCTCAAGCAGATCCTGTGGGTGTAGAACGTTTTAGTTTTAGGCATGAAAACGGAATGCAAGTGTATAATAAAACTGCCTCTTTTGGTACGGTTTTAATTATTTACGAATCTAGACCAGATGTTACTGTAGAAGCTGCAGGAATTGCTTTTAAATCGGGTAATAAAATTCTTTTAAAAGGCGGAAAAGAGTCTTTAAATTCTAATTTAAAAATTGTAGAATTATGGCATCAGGCATTAAAAAAGCACAACGCTTCTACAAATTGGGTAGCATATTTGCAATTTAATAGAACAGAAACTCAAGCATTTTTAGAAAAACCAACGCAAAAAGTCGATTTAATTGTACCAAGAGGTGGAGAGCGTTTAATTGCTTTTGTAAAACAACACGCTACTTGTCCTGTTATTATTAGTGGTCGTGGAAACAATTTTGTGTATGTTTCTAAAGAAGCTGATTTAGAAATTGCCATTGATATTATTTTAAACGGAAAATCGAAAATTTCGGCATGTAATGCTGTTGATAAAGTTTTGGTTGATGCTAATCTTGCTGATAAAGAAACATTTATCAACCAATTGATATCAAAATTAAATGAAGCTAAAATTCAGGTTTTAGGTGATGAAATTGTGGCTAAAAATCATCAATTAGAACAGATTTCATCCAACGAAGTTTGGTACGAAGAATTTTTAGATTACAAAATTGTAATTGGAGAAATTGTCTCAAATGAAGCTGCCATTTCTATGATAAATACCTATGGTGGAGGCCATTCTGCTGCTATCATCACAAAAAATAATGAAGAAGCAAAACTTTTTATGGAAAACGTAGATACAGCTGCTGTTTATCATAATGCTTCCACGCGTTTTACTGATGGTGGCCAATTAGGTTTGGGTGGAGAATTGGCAATTAGTACAGACAAATTACATCAACGTGGACCAATTGGGTTACAACATTTGGTCACCAATAAATGGTACATCCATGGAAATGGACAGATTAGGTAGAAGTTGGAAGTTAATATTTAAATATTTTTTTGTCATTTTGAGCGAAATGAAATGTAGTCGAAAAATCTCTTTATAGATTTCTCCTTAAAGTCGAAATGACAGAAGAAAAAATCATCATTAATAATTGAATAAAAAGAAACGCATATTACTAAAAATTGGTTCTAATACCTTAACCAAAGAAACTAATAATATCTCTAGAGGTAAAATTGAAGATCTTGCTAATCAAATTGCAAAATTGAAAGACACTTGTGAGTTTATTATAGTAAGTTCTGGTGCAATTGCTGTTGCTAAACAATTTGTTAAATTAGAAAGCAAACAAGAAGAAGTCTTTGTAAAACAAGCTTTGGCTTCAATTGGTCAGCCTCATTTAATAAGAATTTATCAAGAAATTTTTAGAGAATATGGTTTGTTAAGTTCACAATGTCTTCTCTCCTATTCCGATTTTGAAAAGCAGGAAAGCAAAACCAATATTGTGAACACCATAAATGTTCTAGTAAATAATAATTACATTCCTATCATCAACGAGAATGATACTGTTGCCACAGATGAAATTAAATTTGGTGATAATGATAAATTAGCAGCGTTAACTGCTACTTTATTAAAGGTAGATTTGTTGATTATTGCCACAAATACCAATGGAATTTACACCAAAGAATCCTTCAAAAATAAGCATCCAGAAACTATTTTAGAGATTGATAATTTTGAGGATTTAAGAAAAGAAGTTGTCAGTTCTAAATCCACTCATGGCAGTGGAGGAATGGAATCTAAAATTGAAGCAGCTTCTTTAACACAGAAAGCAAATATAGAAACATGGATTGTAAACGGATTAGAAGATAATTTTATTACAAATGCTTTTGAAAATAAAGTTCCGTTTACAAAAATATAATAACAATTAGACCTTTCAGGTTTTTAAAACCTGAAAGGTCTGAGAAATAATCACAAAATGAAACATTACACATCCATAAACGATATAGAAAATATAGATACTTGGATTTTAGAAGCCAAAGAAGTTAAAAGAAA
Source organism: Polaribacter litoreus (assembly GCF_054584775.1). Lineage (NCBI taxonomy): Bacteria > Pseudomonadati > Bacteroidota > Flavobacteriia > Flavobacteriales > Flavobacteriaceae > Polaribacter > Polaribacter litoreus. Next base: position 100,402 of record NZ_JBTLRD010000013.1, read on the forward strand.
TCCTTTAAAAAATAAAGATTTAGGAAAAAACAAAACCTTAGGATTGTTATTCTTTAATTCTAGTTTACGTACGCGTTTAAGTACTCAAAAAGCTGCCTTAAATTTAGGTATGGATCCAATTGTTATGAATGTTTCTGGTGATGCTTGGGGAATTGAATTTGGTGATGGAACTATTATGAACGGAAATACAGCCGAACATATTAAAGAAGCTGCACAAGTGGTTTCGCAATATTGCGATATTATTGCTGTTAGAGCTTTTCCGAGTTTAACAGACAAAGAAAAAGACGAATCTGAGCAAATTTTAAATTCGTTTGTAAAGTTTGCAACTGTGCCTATTGTAAGTATGGAAAGTGCAACTGGACATCCTTTACAAGGTTTAACAGATGCCATAACAATTGCAGAAAACTCCACTAAAAAGAAACCAAAAGTAGTGTTAAGTTGGGCGCCACATGTTAAAGCTTTGCCACATGCAGTTGCCAACAGTTTTACACAAGCCATGCAAAAAATGAATGTTGATTTTGTAATTGCAAACCCTGAAGGATATGATTTAAGCAAAGAAATCACAAAAAACACACCAATTTATCACAATCAAGAAGAAGCTTTTAAAGATGCTGATTTTGTGTACACAAAAAACTGGAGTTCTTACGAATCTTATGGTCAAATTTTAGATATTGAGGACAATTGGACCATTACAAAAGATAAAATTGCTGATGCTAAATTTATGCACTGTTTACCTGTTAGAAGAAATGTTGTGGTAGAAGATGCTGTTTTAGATTCAGACAATTCATTGGTTATTGAGCAAGCAAATAATAGAACTTTTGCAGCACAATTGGTATTGAAAAAAATATTAGAAAATAACTAAAGTCATCGCGAGGTACGAAGCAATCTGTAATTTAATAATGAGATTGCTTCATCCTTTTTTATCATTGACAACAAAGTGAGACAATCTTATTATATAAAACATATTATTTGTTTTTGATTAATGTAATGACCTAATTAGATTTATAAAAAGACCTTTCAGGTTTTGAAAACCTCATAGGTCTGCAAAAAATACTATCGAGTAAAATTTTTTCCTCTTTAGGGAAATTAAAAGAAAATTATGAAAGAACAGTTATCAATCATAAAAATTGGAGGAAATATTATAGAAGATGAAACTTCTTTAAATGCTTTCCTAAAATTATTTGCAAATCTTAAAGGACATAAAATCTTAGTTCACGGAGGAGGAAAACGAGCAACTCATATTGCATCAAAATTAGGAATCGAATCTAAAATGATAAATGGTAGACGCATTACTGATGCTGAAGCTTTAGAAGTAATTACCATGGTTTATGGAGGATTAGTCAATAAGAATGTTGTGGCCAAATTACAAGCTTTACAAGTAGATGCAATTGGTTTAACTGGTGCAGACATCAACAGTATACAATCAGATAAAAGACCTGTAAAAGAGATTGATTTTGGTTTTGTAGGTGATGTGAAAAAAGTAGCTTCTAATTCTATCGACAAATTGATTAAAGCAGATTTTACTCCTGTTTTCTGTGCCATTACACATGATGGAAATGGACAATTATTAAACACAAATGCAGATACCGTTACAAGTACAATTGGTGTTGGAATGAGCAATATTTATGAAACATCCATTTATTACTGTTTTGAGTTAAATGGTGTTTTACAATATTTTGCTGATAAAAATTCGGTAATCAAAAATATCAATTCAGAAACCTATCAAAATTTATTAAAAAAAGGTATTATTTCTGACGGAATGATTCCTAAATTAGACAATTGTTTTGATGCTTTAAACAACGGAGTTAAAAAAGTTCATATTGGTAATACAGCCATGCTAACAAAAGAAAACGATAATTTTACAACAATTACATTATAATGATAAGTATTGAAAAATTAACTGAAAAAGCAATTTCACTTTTAAAAAGTTTAATTGAAACGCAATCTTTTTCATCCGAAGAAGAACAAACAGCAGCATTAATTGAAGCTTGGTTTTTAGAATTTGAAATTCCGTTTAAAAGAACCAAAAACAATGTTTGGGCAACTAATAAACATTTTGTAGAAGGCAAACCAACATTATTGTTAAACTCTCATCACGACACTGTAAAACCCAATTCTGCCTATACAAACGATCCTTTTAAAGCCTTTGTAGAAGAGGGTAAATTGTACGGTTTAGGTTCTAATGATGCAGGTGGTTGTTTGGTTTCTTTAATGGCTACATTTACTCATTTTTATGCACAAGAAAACTTAAAATACAATTTGGTTATTGTGGCTTCTGCAGAAGAAGAAAGCTCTGGATCAAATGGATTAAATAGTATGTTGCCTATAATTCCGCATATAGATGTTGCTATTGTTGGCGAACCAACTTTAATGAATTTAGCGGTTGCCGAAAAAGGTTTGGTAGTTTTTGATGCAGTTGTAAAAGGAACTCCAAGTCATGCAGCACATCCAAATAACAACAATTCCATTTACAATACCATCGAAGTTTTACAGTGGTTTAAAGATTTTAAATTTGATAAAACTTCTAAGGCTTTAGGTGATGTTAAAATGACAGTTACGCAAATAAATGCAGGTAAGCAGCACAATGTTGTACCTGCTCATGTAGATTTGGTCATTGATGTTCGTGTAAACGACGCGTATTCCAATCAAGAAATTGCAGCTATTTTACAAGAACAATCTCCTTGTACAGAAATAACACCAAGAAGTTTACGATTAAACTCCTCTTCTATCAATCCAAATCACGATTTGGTAAAAGCCGGAATTTCTATGGGAAGAGAAACCTATGGTTCTCCAACATTATCAGATCAAGCTGTATTATCTTGTCAATCTTTAAAATTAGGTCCTGGAGACAGCACACGTTCGCATTCTGCCAATGAATTTATTTATCTTGCAGAAATTGAAGAAGGCATACAAATTTATGTGGAGTTGTTGAATCGTGTAATTGTTTAAATTAATAAAATATAAATGTCATTTCGACCTTGTGGAGAAATCTAAATCTAAGAGATTTTTCGACTCCATTTCATTTCGCTCAAAATGACAAACAAAAACCAAGAAAATATGAAACTTTGGGATAAAGGATTTTCAATAGACAAACAAATAGAAAACTTTACAGTTGGTAATGATAGAGAAATTGACATTCATATTGCCAAATACGATGTGCAAGCTTCTTTAGCACATGCCATAATGCTAGCATCTATTGGAATTATTACTGCTGATGAATTAGCTGACTTAAAAAAAGGCTTAAACGAATTAGCATCAGATATCGAAAACGGAACATTTATAATTGAACCTTCTTTTGAAGATGTACATTCTAAAATTGAATGGGAATTGACCAATAAATTAGGCGAAGTTGGTAAGAAAATTCATACTGCTCGTTCTAGAAACGATCAGGTTTTAGTAGCACTACAATTATATTATAAAGAAAATTTAGCTATTGTTAATGATAAAGTAAAATCACTTTTTGATACTTTATTAAATTTAGCTGAAACTCACAAAGATTCTTTATTACCTGGCTATACACATTTGCAAGTGGCAATGCCATCGTCTTTTGGGTTGTGGTTTTCTGCCTATGCAGAATTATTAATTGATGATGTTTATGTACTAAATGCAGTTTCTAAAGTAGTAGATCAAAATCCTTTAGGTTCTGCTGCTGGTTATGGTTCATCTTTTCCTATTGATAGAGAATTAACCACAAAAGAATTAGACTTTGCCACTTTAAAATACAATGTGGTGGCTGCACAATTGAGTCGTGGAAAAAGTGAACGTTCTATAGCTGCTGCTTTAGGCGGATTGTGTAATACTATGGCTCGTTTTGCCATGGATGTTTGTTTGTATATGAGTCAGAATTTTGGATTTATTACGTTTCCTGATGAATTAACTACAGGAAGTAGCATTATGCCTCACAAAAAAAATCCTGATGTGTTTGAATTAATTCGTGGAAAATGTAATAAAATTCAGGCTTTACATTCAGAAATGTTATTAATTACCAATAATTTACCAACAGGATATCACAGAGATTTTCAGTTGTTAAAAGAAAACATCATTGCTGCTTTTGAAGATGTAAAAGATATTTTAGACATTTTTAATTATTCGATTCAACAAGTAATTGTAAAAGATATTGATTTGAATGATGAAAAATATCAATATTTATTTACGGTTGATAGCATTAATAATTTAGTAGTTGAAGGTATGTCTTTTAGAGAAGCCTACCAAAAAATTGGAGGTCAAGTACAAGCAGGAACTTATCAACCAGATTTAGGAAAACAACATTCGCATTTGGGAAGTATTCATAATTTAGGATTGGATAAGATTAGAGAGAAGTTTCCTGAGAATTAGGGAATTTCGCTAACGTTGATGTATATGGTTTGTTGCGTGTTTCAAGTAACTAATTTAGTAAATAATTACTGACCAAGAAAGTCCGCGAGGACTTTCGTAAGTAGGCAAGAAGCTAGCAATAAATTATATACGGTGTTGGTAGCAGTACTTATTTCTTAATAATTTTAAAACTTTCATTCCCTTCACTACTTTCAATAAATAGTGTATATGAACCTGCTTTTATAGGATTGATATTTAATTCCGTAGCGTTTTCTTTAATTTTTAAAACTACTCTACCATTAATATCATAAAGCCGTATTTTTTTTATAATATTATTATTTTTATTTCTAAAAAAAATTATGTCTGATGTTGGATTTGGAAAAATTGTAAATAATTTATTCTCATTCAAACTTTCAATACTTAAGGTACTACATTTAATTTCAAGTGGTATTATTGTTTCATTAACATTATTACCAACACCTAATTGACCATTATAATTCTTTCCATAACTCCACAATGTGTTATCTTCTTTTAAGGCTAGAAAAAACTCTGATGACGTTTTAATGTTATGCCAATTATTATTTTCCCCAATTTGAACACCTTCTTTGATATTCCAAATAGAACCATCTTTTTTTCTGCCAATTAAAAGTCTTTTCCCAGATATTTTATCCCAGTCATTATTTAAACTAAGTTTAGTTGGTGTTAAAATTTGACTGGGATATTGTTCTCCAAAAATTTTTGTTCCAATCCAAGGAACATTATTTCTACCCCAGCCCCATATTGTTCCATCAGTTTTAAGTGCAAGTGAATGCCCATAACCTCCAGAAACATCTAACCAATTGTTTTCATTACCCACTCTTTCAAAATTTAACTGATCAGTTGATGACATATTACCATTACCTAAAGAACCTTCTTGGTTGTCACCACAAGCCCAAAGTGAACCATCATCTTTAATTGCTAAAGTGTGGGTGCCACAGCTAACAACTTTTACCCAATCAGTATCTGTATTTACTTGGGTAGGATAAAGCTCAAAAGATTTCTTGTTAATTCCTAGTTGACCCGAAAGATTATAACCCCAACCCCATAAAGTACCATCCGTTTTTATGGCTAAAGTTGCTTCATTTGTAGATAAAAATTTCCAATCAGTATCACTACCCACTTGAGTTAATTCTTTTGCGCCTTCTCTAGAACCAATTCCCAAATTTCCATTGGAATTATTACCCCAAGCCCACAACGTACCATCTGTTTTTATACCAAAAGAACTATTTCTGCCTGCAAAAACAGCTTTCCAGTTATTATCACTACCAACCTGTAAAGGGGTATAAACTATTGCAAATCTTACTATATAACCTAAATAGCCCTCGCCATTACTATCATCTCCCCAAGAATACAGTGTACCACTATTTGTTATTGCCAAACTGTGTCTATAACCAGTAGCTATGTCTTTGAAACATTGTGATTGTAAGTTTAAAGATAGACTTAACAAAAAAATGAACATAAAATTTTTCATAACTATAGTTTTTAATTTTTTTAATACTTTCTTTTTACTTGATTTCATTCGTAAATATACTGAAATTTAAACGGTTATGGTGTGTTAGTTTTCATAACAGATAACAATTGATAAGTGGCATCATAACTTCCTACAATATTATCAATTTTCACAAAAACAGCAATTTCTCCATTTGCTAATGAAAAAGATGATTTATTGGTTAGAAAAATATTTTCAGTATTATCAAAAGAAATAGAACCACCATTTGCTCTAATAGTAATAGTTTCTGATGCATTAATTGAAGATTCAATTATTTTTATTATCGTAGATGAAGCATTAACAAAAACTAACTTGTTTCTACCTATTTGAAGATTGTTTGTGCTTGAGACATTAATTACTTGCATAACCCCAAAAGTTTTCCCTAGTTTTTTATTTTGAAAAACATTGTCAGCTATAGCTACACCACCTAGAGTGTTGTTATTAGCAATTAAAAACTTTGAGCTTGGGCTTAGATTAGGGTCATTTGGTTCAGTAACAGAAACATAATTGTTATACACATTTACAAATGAATTAGATATAGAAATACATTGCCCTGTTTTTATATTACCTGAATCTACAATCATAGAACCATACCCAGCAGCATTGGCAAAACGATTGTTTTGAATGGTAATATCTCTACAGCTATTAAAACTATTACCATTAATTGTTATAGCTACACCTAAACTTTCAAACCAACAACTATCAATATTTATATTTTCTGCATAATTCATATAAATGCCATAATCTGCTTCTTGAAAAGTACAATTGATAAAGCTTAAAATACCTGTAGTTTGACTAGCACTATGAGAAATATTGACATTTTGACCTTTAGGAAAAATATTGCTGTTGTTTCTATTAAAGCCATCAAAAGTACAATTTAAGAATGTATGTTGACCATTTTGTCCTTCCATTTTCAAGGAGTTTGAGAAATCACTATCCTTACCAACTCTCACATTTTCAAAAGTATTAAATTGATTTGGGGTTAATCCGTCTGCACTTCCTCCTTTTAAATAGATACCATCACCCTTAAATCCAGAAATTTGAATGTTTTTAAAAAAAGAATTCCATAAACCACCGTGTTCGTTGGTGTTTTTTTGTGCCCAAAAAAAGAAACACCCAGCTTGGGTTTCTCTTCTACCAAAAAATTTAATATTAGAGATGTTTAAAAATACAGGGCCTATATCCATTTTAATCATATAATCAACATTATGGTTTTCTGTAGTTTGTATTAAAGTATTTTCTAAAGATTCTCCAAGAATAGAAATACCACTTTTTAAAGTTAATTGATTAATTCTATAATTTCCATTAGGAATATAAACCACAGAACCCTTTAATTCTGGGTCATTTTTAGCATTTAAAGCTGCAAAACCTAGGGCATTCTGAAATGCTATTGTATAATCTTGAGTTTTACCAAAAGCTCCAAAGAAAAGCACATTAATATAGCCTTCATATTGTCTGACCCATCTACCCAACAATTTACCAGATGCACATGCTGTTTTAATAACAGTTCCATTATTATCAATTGCATAGTTTCCATTACCATTAGGTTGAGGCTTAAAGTCATTTCCTGTACGCCACATAAAAACACCACCACCTCCGTCTCCAGAGTTTGTATGTCCTTTCACGTAGTATAATTCTCCATTATTGTTTCCTGTAATAGCTCTTAAAGCTTGTAAATTTGTTACTTCATTCATAGTTTTATTTTTTTTAATTACTATCGTTTATTTCTGCTAGGTATTGCTACCAACTCTATTTGGATATGCCGAGTTTTAATTCGTTATATTCAGAGTTAGCGAAGTTCGGTTTTTTAATTTGAAAAATCAACAGGAAAAACACTCTTTCTGAAATCAAAATACAAGAAAAAACCAACAAACCAAATTTAGGCAAAAGGTATATTCTTCTCTAAACTATTCATAACTTAGCATTAGATAAAATTAGATAGCAATATCCCAAATAAAATTGCAAACTGATTAAATAATGAATGTATGCAAAAGCCAAATGAATTTCCAAAAGTTCCCTTTACCAATTTTATAAAACACAGTTTAGAAATACTTAAAAATCCACTGCCTTTTCACAATAAAAACTTTGAGAATTTAGGAGATACTTTTCAGCTTAACATTGGACTTAAAACGCATATATTTTTTTCTAGAGATGCCAAATTTTTAGAATATGTACTTCAAAAAAATCAAAGAAATTACACGAAATCTAAAATACAAACCAAAGAAGTTGCTAAATATTTAGGTAAAGGCTTACTAACTGCAGAAGGTGAACATTGGAAAAAACAACGTAAATTAATTCAGCCCGCATTTCACAAGCAGAAAATAAAAGGACTCTTAACTACCATTCAAGAACAAATTAGGGATAATTACAGTCAGCTGAAACCCAATGAAAAATTTGATATTTTCCCCATATTTAATGATTTAGCATTTCAAGTAGTAGCAAAAGCGTTGTTTAGTAGTACCTCAAACAAAAAAGATATTGCAGCACTACAGCATATTACTGAAGATGCACAACGCATGTTGGTAAAAGAACTAAGACAACCTTACTTGGGGTGGTGGTTTTCGCTAAGTGGTAAGATTCAAGAATACAAAGATTTAACAGCTTATGCCAGACAAATATTACAGAAAATTGTAGAAGAGCGTAAAAAGTCAAAAACTCGTTTTGAGGACTTATTAGATTTACTGCTAGATTCAAAATACGAAGATGGTAGCTCAATGGAAGAAAAACAATTAATGGATGAAATATTGATTCTTTTTGTTGCAGGCCATGAAACTACTTCGAATTCACTAACTTTTACAAGTCAGTTATTGGCACAACACCCTGAATGGCAAGAAAAAATTTATCGAGAAGCCATTACTTTAAATGAAAATAATGATGATCTAATGGATATTGTTGCCCAATCTAAAATATGCCAACAAGTAATCGAAGAATCAATGCGATTGTATCCTCCTGCCTATTTTATAGATCGTTTAAATTATAAAACGGATACATACAATAATATTGAAATAAAACCTGAGTCTGACTTGTTGTTTTCTGTTTACGAAATTCATCGTCATCCAAAGCTTTGGAAAAATCCAGAAGAGTTTCAACCAGAACGTTTTGAAAACGGTGGTCGTCAATATTCATCGCATTACTTTCCTTTTGGTGCAGGACCAAGAAAATGTATTGGTAATAATTTTGCGATGTTTGAAATGATTATTGCTGTTAGAGAGTTGGTTTTAAACTGTAAAATACAACCTAAATTTACAACTATTGGCATTACGCCCCTAATCACCTTAAAACCGAATAATGCTTATTTAGAACTTGAAAATAGGTAATGTGATGTATTTATTTCTGTCAAACTCAGATTTGTCTCCTACAATATGTTTTACATTTAGGTTGACATCAACTTGAACTTGTGCATTAATTTTTGTGATGCTAAATGACGCAACCAACATTAAAAAGACGATTTTTTTCATATTTTTTCTACTATTATTTGGGTGTTTAGAAACCAAGTTAATTATTCTCATAAAACTAAATGAGACCGAAAAATTCTTTGACAATAGATGTTCTTTTGAGAGATAATTATTGCTTAATGTGGTATTTTCTGAATTATTTTCAATTGTAAATCACTAAAACACTTTAATCATTCCAGTGTTTTTCAACTATAGCTTTTATCTTAGGATAGTTTTCATCGGTTTCATTCAATTCTAAACGTTGTTGTTTTAATTGAATTTTCATTTTAGCAATAATCTCTTTGTAAGCAGAATCGTTATATCTGTTGTGCAACTCTTGTGGATCGTTTTTTAAATCATAAAATTCCCAAGTATGAGGTGTTTCTTTGTCAATTCCAAAATATCCTTTAGACCAATAATGCTTTTGAAAATCTTTGGGATCTAAATAATGTTTACCATAATAAAAAATCAATTTATAATCTTTAGAACGAACTCCAAAATGCGCAGGCACATAATGATGAATAATGTGCATCCAGTAACGATAATAGTAAGTGACTTCTCTCCAATCTTCTTCCTCATCACCTTTTAGCGTTTTTATAAAACTCTTTCCCTGCATATAATCAGGAGATTTTCCACCTGCCAATTCAATCATAGTTGGTGCAAAATCGGTATTATTAATCAACACATCAGATACTCTAGATTCTTTTATCATCTTTGGATAGTGCACAATAAAAGGCATTTGCATCGATTCTTCATACATCCAACGTTTGTCTTGAAAATCGTGTTCACCTAGCATCATTCCTTGGTCTGAAGTGTAAATGATGATGGTATTTTCCCATAAGCCTTCTGCTTTTAAATATGCAAATAATCTACCCAAATTATCATCAATTCCTTTTACACAGCGTAAATACTTTTTCATATAATCTTGATAAGCCACATGAGCAGATTGTTTTCCTTTTAAGCTATCTTTATGAAATTCGTGATTGTAATTTCTGTATTTATTGCGATCTGAAACTGAAGAACCAATATACCATTCTAAAGAACCATTTTTACCACGAGTGGCCTCTGAACCCCATTTTGGTTGATAATACAAACTTGATGGTTCAGGAATTTCGGTGTTTTTTAAGAAGTCATCATATCTTGGAGCGTACTCAAAATAAGCATGTGGTGCTTTGTAATGATGCATTAAAAAGAAGGGTTTCTTTTTGTCTCTTTTTTCGAGGTAATCAATAGAAATGTCTGTAATTACATCTGAAGATTGCCCTTTGGTTTTTACCTTGTTTTCCGGCCAAGTTCCTTTTCCTTTTTCTAAAAAAGAAGGATTAAAATACTTTCCTTGACTTGGTAATATTTTGTAATAATCAAAATTTACAGGTTCGTTTTTTAAATGCCATTTACCAACAACAGCTGTAGTGTAACCTAATTTTTTTAATTCTATGGGTAAATATTGTTTATCAGTATCTAATTTATGATCTAAATCTAACACGCCATTGGTTTGTGGATATTGACCTGTAATGATTGATGCTCTACTAGGAGTACAAATTGAATTGTTGCAAAACACATTATTAAAACGCAACCCTTGGTTGGCTAATTTATCTAAATTTGGGGTGATATTTAATGCTGATAATCTACTTTCATAAGCACCAATTGCATTTGCTGCATGATCGTCTGCCATAATATAGATGATGTTTGGCTTTTTTTTCTGAGCACAAAGTGCCATTGAAAAACAAATTGTGAATAACCAAAGATGTACTGTTTTATTGTTTTGAAAGATCATTTTTATCACTTTTATGTAACCAGAAATAGGTGAAGAAACACGTTAAGATAATTCATTTAAAAACCTACTGTTTTATAATTTTTTTTATCATCTTACTTTCATCAGTCTTAACTTCTATAAAGTAAATTCCAGTATTTATTTTACTTAAATTTATTGTAGTTTGATTGTCTGTAAATGTATGTTGATAAATTAGTTCTCCTCTAATTCCATACAAGCGAATCAAATTATTTTTTGACGAACTATTCTCTATTTTGATTTTTATTTCATCCTTAAAAGGGTTTGGAAATAATGACAATTTATTTTCTTCTATAAATATATCGTTTGTACTTAAACTATTATCATCAAAAGAAGAGCTCGTTAAATTTGAACCAGCATTAAATACCCTGTTTTTTAAGGCATTCGTGTTTCCTTCCCAAGCACCCAAAGCCGGAGTTGTTTCGGAAGTTATACCAGGAATAACAACACCACTTGTATTATATGGAGAACCACTTTTTAGTCTGAAATTGCCATTGTTAGCATCTTCATAATGATTTGTTACATTAGCAATGGTTTCATTATTGTTAACAGTAATAGTATAATTTAATTCATTTGCTGTTTTCTGCGCAAAAATATTGAGGTTTGTTTCAGAAATTTTACCTACCGAACTTGGTTTTCCCTGCATTAAAAGATTGTTTTTAAAATGTAAATCATTTATGCCTCCACCATCTAACTGCCAAAAAGTAGCGAAATAGTTATAGTTCCAAAATGTATTGTTAAAATAATACATTTTTCTGGTGAGTTGTTTGGTTCTTGGCCCTAAATACATGGCATCCGCTTTGTATTCAGTTTCTACAGGTATTCCGTTTGTAACTCGTTTACTCACGTAATTACCAAGATTAATATCATAAACAAGGTTATGATGTACTGTATAATTATCAACATCTTCCAAATAAATGGCAACTACTTTTTGTCTTTTATAATTAGGATCAGTGTCATATGCTGGAATTCCTGTCATATCGTGAATTTTATTGTAAGCTATAACAGTACCTTGCATATTCAATTGGTTTGATTTGCCTGTACTTGTAAACATGATAGCCCCTGCATCTTCTCCCATAGACATCGCTTCGTAAAAATCATTGTCCATAATTTCAGCATATACGTGCTCTGTAGTTCTGATATGAAAACGAGAGGCACTCCCAAATGTATTGTGTGTTATTTTAGAGTTTTTACCTTGGTTGTGCAAGGCAACCGTAAATTGTCCCATCCATCCAATATCTTCAATAAAACAATTATTTACAATGGTATTATCAGAATCAGCTTCTATAATAATACCACTACCCCAAGTATGGCCAATATAGCAACTATTAAAAATAGTACTGTCTGCATTATCTAATACAATTCCTCCCTGATACACACCATAGTTTCTTCTGTACACATAAGGAGTTAGATATGTAAATTTGCACTTTGTAATCGATGTTGCATTGGCGTTTTTAAGTTCTACTTCACCAGCTTTAAAGTTTATATTCTGTATAGAAACATTATCAGCATTTACTTTAAGCACATGTTTGCGCCTTCTTATTTCAAAGTTTTTTCCATCAACTGATCCTCCTTCTGGCTTATAATATATTGTGTTTTCATTTTTTTTGTAAAACCATTCACCTTCATAATCTAAAACTGATAAATCCATAATATATCCAAACCCTTCAGGAGCAGAATACGCTTCTGATGTTGCCCAAGAATTTCCTTGTGTGCTATAAGATTTAAAGGTAACTAAACGATCTCCTGATTTTGTAATCTGACCACCATCCTGCGAATAGCAGAAAATATTATTTCTTACTTTACCAATAAAACCTCTTAGAATGGCTTCGTTTGTAAATGTAACATTGGGCAAATTTGGTGTGCCCTCGTGATTAGAAAACGTAACTTGAGCAGTTGCGTTTGTACCTATTGGTTTACTAGCGTTTAAAAGTACTGCAAAACCACTTTTTTGATTCAAAGGATCCATCATTTCACGATTTTGACCTTCGATATAACTTTCTAAAGGAGTTGTATTATTAGGGAATCTAGCAATTTGTTGGTGAATACCATTGACAAATAACTGCGTGAAACCTGTTTCTACTTGATTACTATTTAAGGTTAGTTTAAATACTCCAGCTCTGTTTGGGTCTGCTGTCCAACTCGTACTGCCATACCAATTTGCTCCAGAAATGGTAACCTTATCATTTTGATAGGGTTTTATAGTGATATTATTAACATTTACAGTTACTGTTTCTCTATAAAAACCTTGATGAATTACAATAATATCTCCAGAATTAACCAAGTTATTGTTAAATACATACATAATGGTTTTGTATGGTGCAGCAACTGTACCTCTTCCTGATAATACATTCACACCATCTTTGGCAATATGAATTTCTTCTGCATACGTATGTATTGTGCATAACAACATGATTGTAGAAAATAAAAAATAGCTCTTAGAAAAGAATGGTCGTTTTTTCATAGGATAAAAATTATATGGTAAAATTAACGGATGATGTTTCTTCCTTATACCACGAATAATCTAATTGACACCTTAAAATTTCTATTTTATATGATATTCATTTATATTTTTACTATTTACTTTCAATATAGGTGACTATGCTTGTAAAGTAGAACAAAATAAAAAAACAGGTACTAGTAATAGTTGTCTCAGCTTTGTGAAATTTTTACAAGGTTCTATTTTTATTAAAATTGATGAATTATTAAGTTGATACAATTTTTACATAAAAAAATCATTCTATTGTTAAGCAATAATTTTAAAAACCCAGGCATATTTTAAATCTACCTCTTTCGGTAATTTTATGGTTGTACCATTTATAGATTGTTAAAAATGATAGAAGTTCATTCTTTTGAAAGGCTCATCCTTTTTTTGCAAATCTTACAAAAACTAGCCTTAACTGTTGAATTTGATTTATTAGCAGGACCTAGTTTTACTGATAGTTTATCATCAAAAGAAAGTGAACGCATTAATGTTGTTTATAATTATTTAAAAGAACATCATCTGCAAAAAAATACGCTTGATGCTATTTCTAATCAAATGAATATGAGCAATGATACCTTTTCTAGATTCTTTAAAAAAACGTTTAACACTTCTTTCTTTTCTTTTTTAAATGAATACAAAGTTAGTATGGTTTGTAAAATGTTAATTAATGAAGATTTATCTATATCTGAAATTGCCTATAAAGTGGGGTATAATAATTTGACATTTTTTTATCGTCAGTTTCAAAAGCATATGGGCATGTCTCCATCAAAATACAGAAAAGCCTACCAAAGAATTCCTGAAATTTAGAATGATAAATTCTATCGGTTATAGAAATTTTGAACTGAAAATCTAACCAAGTTGTTAAGAAAGTATTCTTAAGAAGTTATAAAGTTTCTACTAATTGAATATTATTACCACAAGTATCGTTAAAAATTGCATATTTTACAGTACCTGCGGCTGTAGGTTTTACACTAAATGCTACATCTAATTGTAACAATCTTTCATATTCAGCATCTACATTATCAACATCAAATTGTGTGTAAGGATAACCCGCTTTTAACAATGCATCTTGATATACTTTGCAAGGTTCAAAATGATTTGGAGCTGGCTCTAACAATAATTCTGGTCCATCTTTCCAATCTTTAGAAACTAAAGTAAGCCATCTGTTTCCACCTCCTAGAGGTTCATCCTTCTTTACTAAAAAGCCTAGTTTTTTGGTGTAGAATTGAAATGCTTTTTCTTGATCTCTAACAGGAATGCTAATTAAAGTTACTTTCATTTTTTAGTGATTTGGTTGATTAACTTTCCAAATATCAAAAATTTAAATCTTTTTTACGAATCGTTCTAAAATTATTTTTTAGAAATGCCATTTATCAAGTGACAACCTTACTTTATTCAATTTTAATACTCCATACTTATGAACTGTATTTTTTTATCAAAAGAAATGAACTTAATACTTATAAATTTGTTTATTTTTGTTGCCGACAATTTATGAGTTTAGACCATTTAATTTTACAATTTCAAAACAAGGACGTAAAAGCCTACGAAAAGCTATATGCAATGTATTGCGATAGTATTTCTGGGGTAGTACATAATATTGTAAAAAATGATGATGTTACTCAAGAGATTACGCAAGATGTTTTTATAAAAGCTTGGCATAAAGCAGATACTTACTCTGCAAAAAAAGGGCGTTTTTTTACTTGGTTATTAAACATTGCTAGAAACGCTGCTATAGATTATACACGTTCTAAAAAATATAAAGAATCTAAACAAAACCTTAATGCAGATTTTTTCGTAGATATATTAGAAACCAGCAAAAGTTTAGATAATTCTACAAATACCATTGGTTTAAGAGAGTTTGTTACCAAATTGGGTGACACTTGCAAATCGGTTATAGAATTACTGTACTTTAAAGGATTTACACAAAAAGAGGCTTCTGAAAAATTAGAAATGCCTTTAGGAACCATAAAAACAAGAAATAGATCTTGCATTGGCGAATTACGTACAATGTTAGGCGCATAAAAATGGATAGTAAAACGTACATAGCATCTGGAATTTTGGAACTTTATGTTGCAGGATCACTTTCTGAAAAAGAAAATCAGGAAGTGTACGAGGCTATGCAAAAATATCCTGAAGTAAAAGCAGAAGTAGAATCCATAGAAAATGCAATTGTACAATTAACTGCTTTTACCAAAAAAGATGATTCGTATTCTTTTGATACTATAAAAAGTAAAATAGTGGTTGATGAGCCAAAAGTAATTCCGATAACAAAACCTACAAAAACAAACCATTGGAAACAATACATAGGTTGGGCTGCAGCTGTTGTTTTTGGAACGACATTAATTTTCTCGGTATTGCAAAATAGCAAACTAAAAAAGCAATTGGCTTCTGAAAAAGAAGTGTTAGAAGCCCAAATTGATAGTGCGTCTACCAGTTTAGCCGCTGCTGAAAAATTGATTGAAGTTTTTAGAGATAAAGACATTATTACTGTGCCTTTAGCAGGGCAAACAGTATCTCCAACTTCGTATGCAAAAGTGTATTGGGATAAAAAATCAAATTCCATTTACTTAGATGCCAAAGGTTTACCAGACCCACCAAAAGGAAAAGTTTATCAAGTTTGGTCTTTAAAATTAAGCCCTTTAACACCAACAAGTTTAGGTACTTTAGATGCTTTTACTGCAGATGCTAACAAAATATTTACCATTACTAATGCCAACGAATCTGAAGCTTTTGGTATTACACTAGAGCCTGCAGGTGGTAGCCCTTCTCCTACTTTAGAACAGCTGTATACCTTAGGTGCTGTTTCTTCATAAAAACCAAACTCTTCGTTTATATTTTTATTTAAACTATATTTATTTGAAGTCTAAATTGTATTTAATTGCTAAATTTAGATCTCAATTAACAACGCTCTTTTTTCCAATTTAATATATTATGATAAAAAATTATTCGTTAGTATTCATTGCGCTACTTCTATGTTCAATTGCCATCAAAGCGCAAGATTCGTATCCTAGAAATACATCTGCAGATGTGCTTCATTATGTTTTTAAACTTCATTTAAATGATGACAACAACCAAATTTTAGGAGAAACTTTGGTAACTGTTCACTTTAAAAAAGAGAGTACTTCTTTTGCTTTAGATTTAATTGGTAAATCTGACTTTTACGGAATGGAGGTTAGCCATATTTTTGAAGGTGATAAAAAAGCGACTTATAAACATGTTGGTAATAAAATTATCATTACACCATCATCAGACAGTTTAAAAACTAAAACTTTTAAAATACACTATCAAGGTATTGCAGAAAAAGGGCTGGTAATTGACAAAACCAAGTATGGTAAACGTTCTTTTTTTGGTGATAATTGGCCCAATTTAGCCAGACATTGGTTGCCTTGTGTAGATCATCCTTATGATAAAGCCAGCATAGAATTTGCCATTACTGCACCAGACAGCTATGATGTTGTTGCTACCGGAAAAAAAATAGAAGAAAGTAATTTAGGCAATGGCTATAAACTAACCAGGTATAAAGAAACTGCACCTGTTGCTACCAAAGTGGTTACTATTGGGGTTACAAAATTTGCAAGTAAACTGTTGGGCATGGTTCAGCAAATACCGGTTACTGCTTGGGTATATCCAGAAAATAGATTAAATGGTTTTTCTGACTATTCAATTGCTACCAATGTTTTAAAATATTACATACAAAATATTGGGCCATATTCTTACGCTAAGTTGGCCAATGTACAAGCTAAAACACAATGGGGAGGTTTAGAAAACGCAGGTACTATTACCTACTTTGAGAATTCTGTAAATGGTAAAAACGAAGTTGAAGGGTTAATTGCTCACGAAATTGCACATCAATGGTTTGGAAATTCTGCCACAGAAAATAGTTGGAATCATGTTTGGCTGAGTGAAGGTTTTGCAACTTATTTTACCATTTTGTATCAAGAAAAAATGTACGGAAATGAAAAACGAAAAGAAGAATTGGCGCTCGATAAACAACAAATAATAGCGTATTACCAAAAAAATCCTTCTCCAATTGTAGATTATTCTATAAAAGATCCTAAAAAAGTTTTGAGTACAAATACCTATCAAAAAGGCGGTTGGTTTCTTAATATGCTACGTCATAAAGTAGGTGACAAGGCTTTTTGGAACGGAATTCGTGCGTATTATAAAAAATACAGAAACTCAAATGCAATGACGGCAGATTTTCAGAAAGAAATGGAACTGGCTTCTAATCAAAATTTAGCTGATTTTTTTCATCAATGGCTGTTTGTAAAAGGTTATCCAGAACTAAAATGGAATTGGAAATACAAAAAAGGAAACATAATCATCAATATAAAACAAGTTCAACAACATTTTGTATTTGATTTTCCTTTAGAAATTGCCATTACAACAGGCAGTGTTACAGAACTAAAAGTTATTGATATGCATACAAAAACTACAACTGTAAAAATACCAATAGATCGCAAACCTAGCAAAGTTGTTTTAGATCCAGATTTTTGGCTTTTATTCGAAGATAAGAATTGATAAAATCATAATTCGTTTTGCACCATTCAATAAAGAGCTTATCTGAAAAGTATTACAACTTGTCATTCTGGCTGCAGCAATAGCATCTCATTGTTATCTCGACGTTATGGAGAGAGCTCTTTGTCATTCCGACTGCAATGGAGGAACCCTCTTGTCATCTCGACCTTGTGGAGAGATCTTTTGTTCGTTTTTCGTTGATGGTTTATCTTGATAGATTTCTCGACTTCGTTATCACTCCGCTCGAAATGACAGGCGGCAAGGTCATTCCGACTGCAATGGAGGAACCTCCTTGTCTTCTCGACCTTGTGGAGAGAGCTCCTTGTCATTCCGACCTTGTGGAGAGATCTCTCTGTCATTAAGACCTTGTGGAGAGATCTCTTTGTCATTCCGACCTTGTGGAGGAATCTTGTTATTGGTTGATGGTATTTCGTTGTTCGTTGTTCGTTGATGGTTTATGTTGATAGATTTCTCTATTCCGCATGCGCTTTAATCGAAATGACAGGCGGCTTGTCATCTCGACTTTATGGAGAGATCTGTTCTGTCATTCCGACTGCAATGGAGGAACCCTCTTGTCATCTCGACCTTGTGGAGAGATCTTTTGTTCGTTGTTAGTTAATAGTTTATCTTATTAGATTTCTCTATTCCGCTCGCGCTTCAATCGAAATGACAGACTGCTTGTCATCTCGACTTTATGGAGAGATCTGTTCTGTCATTCCGACTGCAATGGAGGAACCCTCTTGTCATCTCGACCTTGTGGAGAGATCTTTTGTTCGTTTTTCGTTGATGGTTTATCTTGATAGATTTCTCGACTTCGTTATCACTCCGCTCGAAATGACAGGCGGCTTATTTTCAAATCTAATCTTATCATCTCGAAATTATAGAGATCTCTTTGTCATTCCGACCTTGTGGAGGAATCTTTAATCACAAAACAAAAAACTATCGATTTTATAACCGATAGTTTTTAATTTGTACCTAAATATTAAGGTATATGTTGGCTATGCAAATTCCTTTAAGCAGTAGGTATTGCTTTCCCAATTAAAGTATCTCCTTTAATAATTTCGAAAGTATCATCTACTTCTGCTGTATCATGTAAAACTCGTACTAAGGTTTGTGCTACATCGTCTCTACTAATTTCTCCTCGTTTGTTTAGTTTGTGCTTTAATTCTATTTTTCCAGAGCCTTTTTCATCAGTTAACGTACCTGGTCTTACAATTGAATAGGTTACCTTACTTTGTTTTAAATATTCGTCTGCATTATGTTTGGCCTCTAAATATTCTTGCAAATCGTCTGCTTTTTCTGGGTGGTCTGCTCCCATAGAACTCAGCATTACAAACTTTTTAATATTTTGTTTTTCTGCTGCTGCAATTAATTTTTTAGCGCCATTTTCATCAACCTCTTTTACTTTTTTTCCTCCAGAACCTGCTGCAAATATTACTTTATCGATATTATGCACGGTATGCGCAACGTCTTCTTCTAAATCTGCCAAAATTGTTTTTATATTTCTTTGCGCAAATTGTTCTTCTTGCTCTTTTTTACGAACCATGGCAACTGGAGTAAAATATTGTGATGTTGCTAATAAATTTACTATTTTTTTTCCTGTGGTACCATTGGCACCTGCTACTAATATATTTTCCATATCACAAAGTTCTACAAAAAGAAGCCTAGAGGTTTGCTGATATCCTTTAAATGTTGATGGAAATGAAAACTATAATAAAAGTGAAGTATGTTGTTATAATCTATTTTAAATAAATTGTATGGGTTCAAAAAACTCATTTCCAATACCAAAATCAATTTTTCTAAGATGTTGTAATCTACCGATAATACAAGCAGGATGAGTTTCGAATTTTTTAGCATAAGTAATAATATCTTTTTCGTAAAGTTGTGTATTACTTAATATTTCGAGCTCTTGTTCTTTAGATAATAACCAATTTGCAGCAAATTCATCTGCTTCAAGTTCATATTCCTTAACTTCACCTTCTATTTCTATATTTTCTATAGAAATATATTTTTTACCATGTAATAATATGTGACCTATTTCATGAAAAAAAGTAAACCAAAAAATATCATTTCTTTTATACCTACCACTTAATTGTATCAATGGAAATTTACCAACCCATCTTGTTGAACCATGTATGGGAGCTTTTGGTAAACATGGTGTGTAAACTAATTTAACACCGGCAGTAGCGCAAATAGATTGTAGTTCTGAAAAGAAATCCTTTGGTTGTTTTACCATTAACTCTTTAATTTTTGGCAAAGCTTTTTTTAAATTAATAGAACTATATATACTTGCACTTTGATTTTGAGCTTGTAATTCTCCATGTCTTAACCAAGAAGCAATAGCTAAAGCATTATCTTGATTCTTTAACGATATTCTAAATGCAACTTGAGTTTTCCGATTGAAATAGTAATCTTCAAATCCTTTTTGAGACGCAACTCCAAAATAATTAAAGATATTAATCACTTTATCTTCATTTTTTTTGGTTTTAGGCACCCAACCCAAACTAGCCATTTTAGCATAAGGAAAGGTTTTAACCCATTCTTTAGCCATTTCAATATTTTCTTGATAATCTAACCTAGCTTTATACTCATCATAGTTTTTTTGAGACTCTATCCAAAAATGAGCAGGAACTTTTAAAACTTGTTCAAATAGAATTGCCATTTCAGGAGTTATGGAACT
Organism: Polaribacter litoreus; assembly: GCF_054584775.1. Lineage (NCBI taxonomy): Bacteria > Pseudomonadati > Bacteroidota > Flavobacteriia > Flavobacteriales > Flavobacteriaceae > Polaribacter > Polaribacter litoreus. The sequence continues at coordinate 121,153 of NZ_JBTLRD010000013.1, forward strand.
TCTTCCTTTTAAAACAGCAGATATGGTTTTTTCTGGTTTCCCTGTTTTTACAGCAAATTCCTTAGCACCCATTTGTTGCTCTTCTAATATTTCAATTAAAAATTCAGAAGGATGAGTTACACTTTCTGGATAATATTGATTTATTGTTGCCATTTCTTCTTTCTTTAGTTTTTAATGATAATCTACAATCTCAACTACTTCTACACCTAGAATTTCAATCCAAATATAGTTACCATCTTTGTTTGTAGGTATTGGGTCTTCTTGTGGTTTAAAAATCAATCTGTATGGTTGGTCTAAATCACAAGCCCATTGTCCTTTTCTATCTCCAGTCAGCTCATGAAATTTACCTGGTTGGTGTCTTACATCTTCCAATGTTTTAGAATTTCTTAACTGGTCTAGCCTCATTTTATACTTTTTATGCCTTAACGCTCCAAGGTTTTTAATACCTTGTTTGTCATTATTAGCATACTTCTCTAATTTTTTGTTTTCAAAACTTATATCCATTGCAAAAATACAATAATAATTAACATTAAGTGTTAATAAAAACACTAAATTTACTTTTAGTATAGAAGCAGCAAATTTTAAAACTAGGCACTCCAATCACTAAACTGACCTTCGGCTTGCTGCATAATTTCGGCTAGTATTTCATTTAGTTTTGTAATGGACACTTTACCTCGTAATTCTCTCTTATTATAAGCGTTCAAATATTTACAGTAATACACTTTATGATTAGAACACAATAATTTTAATGGTGCATGGCCATCTGTTTTTTTTTCTTCTATTAAAAGTTATGTGTTTACCGATTGTAACAACATGTTTATATATAATGGTTTTTGAATGTTTAACAATTTTTACCTCAATTTCTTAATTGCTGGTTGTAATGCAGATTCAAACTTTGGTAAGTATTCAATTAAAAATTTACTCATTTTATCCCAATCAGCTTTATCAAATAAATTAACACCAGTTAGCTCATACTTGATACGACTCATTTTATGTTCTGCCAATTCTTCCCATTCCAAAGGTTTACCAAAATCTTTTTCAATACTATCTTTTTGATTTAATAGCTTTTTAAAGTATTTCTTGTTCTTCTCTTTGCTTGAAGATGTAATACCCAATTCAATTCTTACGTATTTACTTGTTATTACAAAAGTGTAGTTTAAACCACTTATACCTGCTCCAGAACTTAACCAATGGTCTTTTGATGCATTTACATTGCCAAATAATTCTGTATCTACAATTTGAGGTAATAATTGCTTCCAAAACTCTCTACGTACTGCAAATCTATTTTGCGAATCTTTACTTTCTTTATCTTCATATTTTATAACTAACTCATCTTCAAGTTCAAATAGATTAAGTAGTTTTTTAAGACTACTAAACTTTGAATTACTATCTAAATTAGATTCTATAAAATAACCATTATCCAATTCCTGTGGTGTTCTAAAATCTTCAGCATTTCTTGTAATTTTAAAAATGTCTGTTGCTTCTAATAGTAGTTGTGGGTTCTTTTCATATAGTTTCTGAATAACATAAACATACATTTGAGATATCACCTCTTCATCTACTTTCGTATTTTCAAAAATGAAATACTCTAACTTTTTATGTGTTGGTGATTCTGCATTAAATATGTTTTGTGCCTCACTATTATCTGAAACAGGAATAGTTACATTAGGGTATTCCCAAATCTTTAGAAACCTATTGTAGATTAAATCAAAACGTGCATTATAGTTACTAATATCCCAATTATCTATTGTTTTCAAATAATCATTAAGCCATAGTCGACTAAAATTATAACCTTGTTCAGCACCTTGTTTGTTCATTGATTTTTTCTCTTTAAAAGACTTGTTGCTCAAAGCACCATTATTACCTGATAATGTTAGATTAGCAATTGTATTCACATACTTTTCTTTGAATTGAAAATAATCATCAGGTGTAATGTCCTTATTCCAATTATCATTGGGATTTTGAGGGAAGATGTGCTCAATGGTTATATGTTCATTAGATGTATCAACATATTCACGGTTATTAAAATTCTCTAATAACTCAAACATATAGTTCCTGTTTTTAGACTGAATATTGTATAAATCTTTATCTCTTAACGCTGTTTTTACATCTTCATCTGTTGAAAACTTTGCACTACCTCGTTTCTTTATTAATGCTATGGAATCAAAATATTCTTCTGTATCTACTTCAGAATATAAAGTCATAAATATTTTATTTAAAGCATTGGTAGGTAAACCTACCACAAATCTTCGCCACGTATAGGCTTGTATTAACTTTAATACTTTTAGTAATTCTTCATTTGTTATTAAACCATTTTCTGCATCTTCAAATACTTGTAATAGAAATGGAAACGCTACATTAATTTCAAGGCGTGAGATATATTCCAATTCTCTTCTTATGTTATGTTCTTGAACTGTAGAAGGATTAATAAACTTCTTGTAATGCGTAGAAAGCGATTTAATATTCTCTAACTCTTGATGATAGGCTTCATCTTTTAAAGCGTATAGCTTCTTAAACTCAATATATACCTTGTTTTTATTAGGTATCTTTTTATTACGTAGTGTTAGGTAGTCTCTTATATAAGAGGAAACTAAAGACTTCTGTTTCGTTAAATCTCTTGCATTTTCTTCAATAGGATTCCAAATTTGCTCAAATACTTTATGCTGATTTTTTGGATCTAAATCCATTAGAATGTAATTACGAATCAAATCGGATTGTGATAAATCTAAACCTGTAGAATTTAAACTCTCAAAAATACGTTGTGGGTCATCTTTACCACGTTCTAAAGATATTTCTACAAAAATGAGTCGCTTTAACCCATTTAGTATGGTATTAAAACTATCTTTTGTAATTGCTAATTTGAAAAAATTAAAGTTCTCAATTACATTAGAATAGTGTCCAAACTCATTTTCTGTAGCATTCATTATCGCTTTAAAAGCCAATGAATTGGTATCAGTTTGCTTTAACTTTAGTTTACTTGATTCTTGTTGAACGTATTGATTTACTAAAAACATATTATGCAACATATCTGCGTCTTGCTGCATACCATTATCTTTTGCGAATCTGTATAATGCTACATATAAAATATTAATGGTAGTCAATCTTTGTTGACCATCAATAATCACCAACTCTTTAACTTCACTCGTGCTATATGCACCCTCGTGAATAAATACGATGCTACCAATAAAATGTGTGCCTCTATTTGCTGTTTCTACAGCTATAATATCGTTTAATAATTCTTTACATTCATTATTTGTCCAATCATAATTACGTTGATATACAGGTATTACAAACTGTACATTAGGTGCTTGTAAAAAATTTATTATTGGCAATTCGTTTGCTTTCATTTTTATTTCATCGGTTTTATCATTTTTTCAATAAATTCAATTTCTTCATAACTCAATTTATATTTTTTGTAGAGTTGTTGGTCAATTTCTTCGATGGATTTAGTCTCTTAAATTCTAAAAGATACTTTTCATCAAATCTACCACCACCACATCTGCCACAAGACCATTGTTTCCTTGGTTTTCTATACCTATGAGATAGTTTGCCACAACTTTTACAAGTTGCTGTGTAATTTGGTTTAGGCATTTTTACTTTATCTCTTGAAAAACAACGCCTACCATCACAACCTATTTCTAAAGCTTTTTGCTGCCATACCCAATTATGACCATTTCCATTTCCTACTAACGCGTGTGCAATTTCGTGTAGAATTGTGTTTTTTACTCTATATTTGTCGTTTAACACTACAAAATGCCTCGATAAAGTAATATATCTACATCTGTACCGGCAACTTCCAAATCTTGTTTTAGCATTATCAAAGGTAAAATACCAATGTATTAAACCGTGTTTATCTAATAGATTTCTTGCTAATTTTTCAGCTTCTTCCAATCGCATAATGGCTTACATCGGTTTTATCATTTTTTCAATAAATTCAATTTCTTCATTACTCAATTTATACTTTTTGTAAAGTTGTTGGTCAATTTGCTCAACGGATTTAGTCCAGTTAATGTCCGATTTAGATGTAAAATCTTGAACTGGAATAAATTTGTAAGTTTTTGATGTAGCATCTTGACCAGCTTTACCAATACTATGTTGAAATCTAGCAAATTTAGTTTTAAAATATTTACACAGATTAGAAGCAGAACTTTCATCTAGTTTCAATCCAATTCCAACAACTATATAGGATTCCGTACATATTGTATTTGGCTTACCAATAAAAGTGTTTAAGTTGTCATCATTCAACTCTGTACCAATATTGTTAGCTCTCGCTGTTAAAACTTTATATTCACTAATCCAGTCTTCATTTTTAGTTATTTCGTCCCTTTCTAAATAACCTATTTGCTTACCTTTCCCATAACAGATAATTGGGCTTTTTAATCCTTTATTAGAACTTCTAAATTTTTTATCTTTTGTGAAATAACCTCTAAACCCAAAAGGCCTCAATGAAGATATATAATTTTCAAAAGATGTAAATTCGTCATTTAATTTTATTTTTTCTGTGATTTCAATCGCCCTATTATGTCGTATTAATATATCTGAGCCTTTAGTTTTTAGACTTCTCAAATTAATTTTTGGTTTTAAATTCTCGTTGTAAGTATATACTTTGGTTAAATCTTTTGAATTATCGTGTTGACTATCCCATAATAAATAGCAGATACCACCTCTAAGGTTGATGTTATGAAATATCACATCTGGTTTTAGAAAATCGTGTAATTCTGAAATTTTAGTATCGTTCAACATTTGCTCTCTAAAATCATTTAAACCTCTACCACCAGCATACCAGCGTGTTGGCATAATCATAGAAATATATGTAGGTTTAAGTTTTTTTGCAATGTTTACAAAATGGTGATAAATAGGCTTAGCACTGGCTTGAGCACCACCATCACTTTCTTGATATGGTGGATTACCAACTATCGCATCAAATTTCATACTATTATTATTTATTTTTAGACTATCATCTTCAATGAAGTCATTTGCTTCAATTAAGTCATAAGATGTATAATCTGATTCTATATTGCCAAGATCTATTTCTAGAAGTTTGTAAACTTTTCTCGTAAATTCATAAGCAACTTTTGATGTAGGAATTGAAAAAACATTATTAGCTATTTTTTTACCAAACTTTTTGTAAATAGCATATACAAATTCTCCTTGTTTTGCTGCAATATCTAATATTTTGGTTTCATTTTGTATAGCATCTTCTGGCAACGAATTAATCATCATATCAGTAACTATTTCAGGGGTAACAATCTCAGATACAGATAAGCGACTAAATTTTTTCATCGCGTTACTTGCTCTTTCTATTGGTGAAATAGTGCTATCATTTGCTAATGAATTGATATTTTGAATTTTATAATCTAACTCGCTTAAAACAAAAGGATTTAAGTGTTGTTGAAACAAAACAAGCACTTCTGTTTCTAAGTTCAAGTGTGTTGCTATTCTCAGATTGTTTAGGTCATCATTAATAGACTTGATAATTTCTTCAAGTGACTTGACTCTAGAATCTGTCAAGAATGAAAAGAAAAGTAGCCTTGCATAGTACATTGCAAACTTTCCTTTGTAATCTACTTTATCATCTTTTTCAGAATCTGTTTGTTTATCTCTTTTATCAGGTTTATCATCTGCATCTGGTTTGTTGCCTGTATCTAGGTCATCTCCTTCGTCATCAGTCGGTTCAATTTCTAAACCTTGTCTTGATTTTAAGCCACCTTGTTTTTCTATAACAGATTTAATTGCTTCAATTTCCAATAAGGAATAATCTATTGAAATTGACGTAGCTTCATCCAATACACTTCTTTCACTTGAATATTGACGAACTGCATTTAAAATATCTATTGGTTCAACTTGAACCATTTTTTTGTTATTAATTACTATAATTGGTGAAACTTGTAGTTCTTTTTCTATTCTTTCACCTAATCTTAAGTTTCCATTAGATTCTACATTTACATTATAAATTTGTGATTTATGTTCCTGCATTTGGAACATTCTGTTTGGATTAAAGTCAACCAACAAGGTTTGAGGCTTCATATTGTATTTAACAGAATCTCCATTAGGTTCTTTGTAGGTCTTTATAAATTGACTTTGAAGTCTAAAAATAGCTTGGTCGTATTCTTGAGGCGAAGCAGTATCTTTTAAATATAACATAGTATCCCATTGTGGAACTGTGCTACCTGTAAGCATTCTGTTTACTGTTAAAGTAATTGTTTTCTTGTTTTCACTTTCACATTTTTTAATTTTTGATTTTACGGATTGTGTGTCTTTGAAAATCTTTTCATTTTCAACTCCAGAAATATTAATTACCTCATACGAACTAAGGTTTTTAAACTCATTAGATTTAATTAAGTTTTCAAATGCGTCACAAGAAGCACGATAGGGAAGAACACAAACCATATGACGACACATTTTGCCTTCTTTAAGTTTGTCATAATCTAGAAAGCTCAATAAATTGTCATCATTTTTTTTGCCATCTATAACATTGAGCAAGTCAACAATTTCTTGCTCGTGAACGAATTTTTTATGTAACTCGGTTTTGGTGTCTTTTAGAATGGATTTTGGTTTGAATAACTCTGAAAAAGCATAAGTAACACCCATTTTTTTCAGTTCTTCCATTTTTTGTCTAGATGATTCGTTTGGGTTGAAAGCAAATCGAATCATTTGAGGAAAACCATAGTAAGGGTTTTCCCATTCTTTTGTGTCGTCTTTTGTTAAAAATTCATTATCCCATTTTTGTTGGTCATCAGCTATATTAGTAAATTGATAAAAGGCAATAATATCATCAGTTGTAAATTCACTGTTCATCAAGATACGATATGGTGTGCCCGATAAATGGATTCGAATTTTTGAGTTAATTGTCTTAGTTGTTTCTTCTAATTCGTCTAAAGATTCATCATTAAGTTTGGTTTCGCTTTTAAGTTCTTTTTTACTATTTAACTCTTTTAAAACCTTTCCATATTCTAAAGCTCTTGCACCAAAATGAGTTTCATCTATCAGCAAAAGGTCAATTTGATTTTCAAATACTTCCTTATGTTTGTTTTTTATGTCATCTCCTTGTAAGTCTTGCAGTGTAAGAAATAAGGCAACTTTTTCGTTAGCTTCTAATTTATCTTTTATGATTGTTTCGCTTTCTAAAAGTGAATTACTATCTAAAAAGTTAAATCCATCAAATTTGACGTGACTTTCAACCGTTTTCTTCCATTCATTTTTCACATCAGCTTTTGCAGAAACAATGAGAACAAATTTTGCGTTCATTTCAACCGCACAACACATAGAGGTAAACGACTTACCAAAACGCATTACTGCATACATTAAGAGATTAGTTCTACCATTATCAATGGCTTCTCTAAATCGCTTAATGGTCTGTTTTTGATTAGGCCTTGGCTCGTATTCTTGATTTCTAGCGTAGGTATGTGTTTCTGGTAATAAACTACCATCGAATTTGTAAAATTTATACTTGGGTTCATTGTTTTTGTGAGCATCTACAATATCTGTTATTGCGTCATCAATGTCACTGAGTTTAGTATCTTTAAAAAATTCGTTTGAATAATATGTGGTGGAATCTAAATCGCCTTGTACTAGTCTTAATTTTTTAAGTTCATATTCTAAATACTGATGAATAGCAAAGTCTCTGAAAAATGTTTCTTCGTCAGCTTTAGCGACTTTTTGATACTTTTTTTCAAGTTCTGGAAAATGTTTTCTCCATTCGTTAAGTCTTTGTTCAACAGGCCTGTAAGTATCACCAACTTTTAAATAATTAGGAACCGTTTCTGTTGTAAAAGCATAGATATGAGGCTCAACTCTTCCGATAATTATATCTTCTAAAAGTTGTATGTCGAGCTGATTATTATTTGCCATTGATTGATTGATGTTTATCTTGAAGTAGGTCTATAAACCTTATTTTTTTATCTTTTAAATCTGTGCTTGACCAATCCATAATAAAACAATAAATTCCATTATGTTCGAAAATCTTACTATTAAGACAGCCTTTGCAAAATGAATTATCGGTTTCTTCTTCTCCAAATAGGTTAACTGTTGTAGTTTTTATTTCACCACAAGAAAAAGGAATGACGCCTTTTAATCCATCCATTTGCCAAACATTCCAAGAAATTATCTCTGCTATATTTTGTATTGATTTAAGTAAAGGTTCTTTTTTAAATTTATATTTATAATTTTCTATGAATGTAAATAGCATTGACTCCCTAGCCAATAATAAACTATCCCCTTGCCATTCATAAGCATAAGTATTTTTATAAGCTGTTTTGGTTGCCTCAAGCCATTCGTTTGGTTGATCGACATTTTCATTTATTATTCTTAGTTTTCTATCAAGTAAACCAATTCTATTTTCAATTTCTATAAATTTCCCTGTTGTTGTATCATAACGACTTGTTATGTAAGGTGCTTCACCGCAAGAAATTTCTAGTCTTGTATCATTTACATAGTCTTTCCAAGATTTATCTTTAGGAAACTCAACTCTTTCTTGATTCGTTATCCATTTTTTTTGATTTGGTATTTCTTTATTAAATACATTTTTGCGTTCAAACCAAGCATTGTCTATCAAGTTGTTTTGAGCATTACAAATCCAAGATGGCGTGAAGACTTCAGCCATATTCTTAACTCTAGATTGTTGTAATATTTGGTCTTTTTGAACCCTTGGCATGATAACATTACCGTTAATACCTGTAATTAGTTCGGATTTAATCTGTTTGCTTTCTAAATATAATTCTCCAAGATGCTTATAATTACTAGTTGCCCAAATAATGTTTTTTTGAGTCGTTTGATCTCGCAAAAGAATATCCAATACCTGTGGGTATTTTTCTAAAATCTCATTTTCTAATATGTCTACTTGTACGTGCATTTATTATTAGCTAAAAACAATTATTAGTGTTATGCAAAAATGGATATAGTTTAGCAATTTTTACCCAAAAAAGATAAAGAAATAAATGTAAGAAAAAGCAGCCTACTAACCAAGGTAAGTCTAAAAAAATAAAATACGTCTCTTGTACCTCTTGTTTTATTTACACCATGTCATATCACTTACAAATTATGTGCATGTGTAGTAAGGTTTTATGTCATTTAGGTTCTCTTGCAACTTGCATCAAGAGGCAATGCAACATGCATCAAGAGGCCGTTGGTATTGCATCAAGACGCAACAACAAAAACTTCATTAACTTTTGGTACAAAGTTACCTTAGTTTTGGCACAAAGTATAGTTACTTTTGGCAAAAAGTACTAGTATTTTTACTCAAAAGTTCTAGTATATTTATATAAAAGTTCTAGTATTTTTTGATAAATATTGTAGTATATTTACCCAAGGGACATTTAGTAGCGTTTTAACCCCTTATTTATGAATCTTTTACAATATACAAAAAAATGGCATTACAGTACAGAATTACCAAAAGAAATAACAGCATTCAAAACAATACTTCACAATATATTTTACAGGCCATTAGCAGAGGCACCATAGATTTAGATAAATTAAGTGCCGATATTAGTAACGAGTGTAGTTTGCACCAAGTAGATGTGCAAGCAGTGCTATACGCTTTGGGTATAAAAATGAATTTTTATCTGCAAGATGGTTATGCTATAGATATGGGAGATGTGGGGAAATTTAAAATGGGTTTCCAATGTGTGGCAGCTGCAAGTCCGGAAGCTTTAAGTCCTAAAAAAAATATCAAAAAATTTACCATCAATTACCAACCTTCTCGTAAACTAAAAAAAATGCTGAAAGTTGGTGTGGAAGTGTATAAAGAAGGGAGCAGGCATTTGTAGTTGTTTTTTCGTTGTTTGTTTTTTGTTTTTGGTTGTTCGTTGATGGTTTATGTTGGTAGATTTCTCGACTTCGCTATCGCTCCGCTCGAAATGACAGACTGCAATGTCATTCCGACTGCAATGGAGGAACCTCCTTGTCATCTCGACTTTATGGAGAGATCTGTTCTGTCATTCCGACCTTGTGGAGGAATCTTGTTGTTCGTTGTTTGTTTTTTGTTGACGGTTTATGTTGGTAGATTTCTCGACTTCGCTATCGCTCCGCTCGAAATGACAGGCGGTAATGTCATTCCGACTGCAATGGAGGAATCTCCTTGTCATCTCGACTTTATGGAGAGATCTGTTCTGTCATTCCGACCTTGTGGAGGAATCTTGTTGTTGGCTGATGGTATTTCGTTTTTCGTTTTTGGTTGTTCGTTGATGGTTTATGTTGGTAGATTTCTCGACTTCGCTATCGCTCCGCTCGAAATGACAGGCTGCAATGTCATACCGACTGCAATGGAGGAACCTCCTTGTCATCTCGACTTTATGGAGAGATCTCTCTGTCATTCCAACCTTGTGGAGAAATCTTGTTGTTCGTTGTTTGTTTTTTGTTGACGGTTTATATTGATAGATTTCTCGACTTCGCTATCGCTCCGCTCG
>NZ_JBTLRD010000014.1:0-97635 GCF_054584775.1 Polaribacter litoreus
TCGAAATGACAGGCGGTAATGTCATTCCGACTGCAATGGAGGAATCTCCTTGTCATCTCGACTTTATGGAGAGATCTCTCTGTCATTAAGACCTTGTGGAGGAATCTTGTTGTTCGTTGTTTGTTTTTTGTTGACGGTTTATGTTGGTAGATTTCTCGACTTCGCTATCGCTCCGCTCGAAATGACAGGCTGCAATAACATACCGACTGCAATGGAGGAACCTCCTTGTCATCTCGACGTTATGGCGAAATCTCTCTGTCATTCCGACCTTGTGGAGGAATCTTGGTTTTGATTTTTGGTTGATGGTATATCTTAATAGATTTCTCGGTTTCGTTAGCACTTCACTCGAAATGACATTCAGCTTGTCATTCCGACCTTGTGAGGAATCTTGTTGTTGGCTGATGGTATTTCGTTTTTCGTTTTTGGTTGTTCGTTGACGGTTTATGTTGGTAGATTTCTCTATTCCGCTATTTGCTACGCAAGGTACTTTCAATCAAAATATATTTTGATTTCAGTAATAATCGAAATGACAGTAGTACTAAACGTGAACATTATAAATGAAAAAAGCCCCAACGTGTGTTGAAGCTTTTTCCTCTCTTAATTCAAATTCAATTCAATGAAACCTTTTGATTTTGTTTTTACAATAGTTAGCGATTTGGAAAAATTAATCAAAAATTGAACTGTTTCTTGTTTAGGTTGCATCTGAATTTCAGATGACTTTTTTGAGTAAAGTTGCATCATATATAGTATTTAATAACTTGGTTATAAATAAGTAACGATGGTATTTTACCTTTATTGTTAGTTTACTAAAATAATTTTATTTTTTTCTATTAATTTACGCATATTTATAAGGGCATATCGCATTCTACCTAGTGCTGTATTAATGCTAACGCCTGTATTTTCGCTTATTTCTTTAAAACTCATGTCTTTATACATACGCATTACCAAAACTTCTTTTTGTTCTTCGGGTAATTCTTTTACCAGCTCTCTAACATCAGCAAAAATTTGTTCTTGTATAAGCTGTTTTTCTGCATTTAGATTTCCATCACCCAAAACAGAAAAAATATCAAATTCATCTGTTGTGTTAAATGCGGGCATTCTACTCGATTTTCTAAAATAATCGATCACCAAATTATGTGCAATACGCATTACCCAAGGTAAAAACTTACCTTCTTCGTTATAATTTCCTTTTTTTAAGGTTCTAATTACCTTAATAAAAGTGTCTTGAAAAATATCTTCTGTAATGTCTTTATCTTTTACTTTACTGTAAATAAAGCTAAATAATCTTTGTTGGTGCCTTTTTATTAAAAGACTAAGTGCTACTTCATTTCCTTTAATATAATCACTTACTAAAGTACTATCTGAAATGGTTTTTTTTTGCATCATAACTACTTGTTTGAAGAACAAGTTGTTCTTCATTTTTATTATTCTAACTAATAATTTTTAAAGTAGTTTTTTAGTATATGCGTCTAATTTAGTGAATATTAAGTGTTCAAATATAACTTTTATTTTTAATCCATCAAACTTTTTAACAAATTTGGCAGTAATCTTTTTTTAAAGTCCTTGAAAATAGTGGTATTTTTATCACTTATATTTTTAATGCATGAAGCAAGATATTTCTACTGTAAATCCTAAAGAAAACATAATCATTAAAGGAGCAAAACTCCACAATTTAAAAAATATTGATGTTGTTATACCAAGAAACAAATTGGTTGTAATTACGGGTTTGTCTGGTTCTGGTAAATCTTCATTGGCTTTCGATACTTTGTATGCAGAAGGCCAAAGACGATATGTAGAAAGTTTATCTTCTTATGCACGTCAATTTTTAGGAAAATTACACAAACCAAAAGTAGATTATATAAAAGGTATTGCACCAGCAATTGCTATTGAGCAAAAAGTAAATTCTACAAATCCACGTTCTACAGTAGGTACATCAACAGAAATTTACGATTATATAAAATTATTATATGCCAGAATTGGTAAAACCTACTCGCCTATTTCTGGTAAAGAAGTAAAAAAAGATACGGTTTCTGATGTTGTTAATTTTATAAAAGAATTTAAAGAGCGTACAAAATTATTACTCCTTGCACCAATTACTATTGATGAAAACCGCGATTTAAAAACCGTTTTACAAGTTTTAGAACAACAAGGTTATGCCAGATTAAAATGGAAGGATGCTGTGTATCGAATCTCAGATTTTCCTCAAGAGGAGTATAAAAACGAAGCTATCTTTTTAGTAGTGGATAGAATTGTGACTAAACATGATGAGGATTTTTACAACAGATTGGCAGATGCCATACAAACTGCTTTTTTTGAGGGCAAAGGAATTTGTTTTATAGAAAACTTAACTGATCATAAAGTTTCTGAGTTTAGCAATAAATTCGATTTAGACGGAATGTCTTTTTTAGAACCCAATACGCATTTATTTAGTTTTAACAATCCTTATGGAGCCTGCCCAACTTGCGAAGGTTATGGAAATGTAATTGGTATTGATGAAGATTTAGTAATACCCAATACAGGTTTGTCTATTTTTGAGGATGCCATTTTTCCGTTTAAAACGCCTTCTTATGTGCATTATAAAGAAGCTTTGATTTCAGTGGCCTATCAATTTGATATTCCGATTCACAAACCTTGGTTTGAGTTAACAGAAAAACAAAAAGAATTGGTTTGGAATGGCAACACATCTTTTAACGGCATTCATCATTTCTTTTCGGTTTTAGAAGAAAAAAGCTATAAAATTCAGAATCGCGTAATGCTTTCTCGTTATCGAGGCAAAACAAAATGTACAACTTGTAATGGCAAACGTTTACGCAAAGAAGCAGATTATGTAAAAATAAACGAAAAAACCATTTCAGATTTGGTTTCATTGCCTTTAGATGAATTGGCTGTGTTTTTTAAAAACTTAACATTAGACAAATATCAAGAGAAAATAGGAAAACGTTTGTTAACCGAAATCAATAATCGTTTGCAATTTTTAACCGATGTTGGTCTCTCTTATTTAACCATCAACAGAACTTCGAACACTCTTTCTGGTGGCGAGAGTCAGCGTATTAATTTGGCGACTTCTTTAGGGAGTTCTTTGGTAGGCTCTATGTATATTTTAGATGAACCTAGTATTGGTTTGCATCCAAAAGACACAGAACGTTTGATTGGTGTTTTAAAAAATCTACGCGATTTAGGAAACACTGTTGTTGTAGTTGAGCACGATGAAGATATTATGAAAGAAGCGGATTACATTATAGATATTGGCCCAGAAGCAGGAACTTTTGGAGGAAATGTAGTTGCAGAAGGTACTTTTAATGAAATATTAAAATCGGGCTCGTTAACCGCTAAATACTTAAATGAAGATTTAAAAATTGATGTACCAACAAAACGAAGAACATCAAAAAATAACATTCAGATTATTGGTGCAAGAGAACACAATTTACAAAATATAGATGTTACTTTTCCACTAAATTGTTTGTCTGTAATTACAGGAGTTTCAGGATCTGGAAAAAGTACATTGGTAAAGAAAATTCTATATCCTGCCATGCAAAAAAAGATTACTGGTTATGGAGATAAAATTGGACAACACACAGAAATAAAAGGCAGTTTCGATACTTTAAAACACGTTGAGTTTATAGATCAAAATCCTATTGGGCGTTCATCACGTTCTAATCCTGTTACGTATATTAAGGCTTATGATGATATTCGTGCGCTTTTTTCGAATCAGAAAATCTCAAAAATAAGAAACTACAAACCCAAACATTTTTCTTTTAATGTAGAAGGTGGACGTTGTGAAGTTTGCAAAGGCGAAGGCGAAGTGACCATAGAAATGCAATTTATGGCAGATGTGCATTTAGAATGCGATGTTTGTAATGGAAAACGTTTTAAGAAAGAGGTTTTAGAAGTTAAGTTTGATAATAAATCTATAGATGATATTTTAAATTTAACGATTGATGATGCTGTTGCTTTTTTCTCAGAAAATTTAGTACCTAAAATTGCCAACAAACTAAAACCTTTGCAAGATGTTGGTTTGGGGTATGTAACTTTAGGACAATCTTCTTCTACCCTTTCTGGTGGTGAAGCCCAGCGAATTAAATTGGCTTCATTTTTAGTAAAAGGAAACACCAAAGACAAAGCCCTATTTATTTTTGATGAACCCACCACTGGTTTACATTTTCACGATATTAAAAAATTATTGGCTTCTTTTAATGCTTTAATAGAACGAGGACATTCTGTAGTGGTTATTGAACACAATATAGAACTGATTAAATGCGCAGATTATATTATAGATTTAGGTTTAGAAGGTGGTAAAAATGGCGGAAAGCTTATTTTTCAAGGAACTCCAGAACAATTGGCGAAAAACAAAACATCGTATACTTCTAAATATTTGGCAGAAAAATTACGTTTTTAACGCTACAGAACCTATCGTCTTTTATTCATCTTAAATTATACAAGTTCGTTTTTTTAGAGAATCTTTTATAACCTAAGGGTTTACATAGGCTAATTATTGGTTTGTAAATTAAACTGTAGTCATTTCCAACATTACTAAAATAAAATTCAATGTTTATTAAAAGCTGTTTGCGTAGCAAATGGTGTCGTTAAGAAATCTCAAACTTAAATTTCTCTAGTTCAGTTGAAATGACTCGTTTTAAAGAATAAAAATTATAATGTATGAATAAGCAGCAGTTTTAAATCGAACTCATGTTAATCTAGTATTCTTTATATAAAAATCGTTAAAATCTGTTAATACCATCAGAAATATGTTAATAGTATATTAAAGTGATATTTTAGGTGAAACGTTTTTAAGTAACGGACGTCTTTTAGGTGTATAACATTTAACTTAACACGCTTATTATGAGAAATTTAAAATCAATCATCGCTATTATCGCAATTACATTAGCAACCACTTTTTCAGCCAATGCAACTGAAAAAAAACCTTCAAAAATCACCACACAACTTAGAACAGAATTAGTTGCAATGTTGGGTAACAAAGTTCAAGTACAGTTACAAGAATCTACATCTGGAGAAATTTCATTTATGGTAAATAATAAAAATGAAATTGTAATTATTTCTGTAGACTCTAAAGTAAAAGAGTTCAATACTATGGTAAAAAGTAAATTGAACTACAAAAAGGTTAACGTAAAAGGCGTTAAAAAAGGAGAAATCTATAAGATTCCAGTAAAATTAAAAGCTTCTTAGAAAAAAACAACTGGTTGGTTAGTTGGTGCCTAATATTAGTTTAAATACTAATTTAGGCATTTTTTTATTCGTATAACTTCATTTCAGCATCGTAAAACTCACCAGCTTTATCCATTAAATCTGCCAATTCTGTGGCAATATCTTCTTCGTTTTCTCCTGTTAAATCTTCGAACCACTCTACTTCATCATCTTTTAGATTAATCATAAAACGTGGAAATTCTGTATGCAATACAAAAATATCTTCAGGAAATTGGCTATTATCTGCCAATAAAAATTTTGGTAAATCCATTTTATCAAATTATTTCTGCAAACTTACAAATATCTTTCATTAACTATATTTAAATGATGCATTTGATGTCCAGAAAAAAGAAATCCTAATGCTCTAACAGACATTTTGTTACCAGAAGCTACCCCCATCTTTAACAACTTAACATCAGAAAAACTTTCAAAAAGATGAATTGTACTGATTCTTAAAGCATCCATTTCGTCTAACAAATCATAATAGTCTCTTTGGTTTGCATCAGAGTTAGCAACAAAAAAATTCTCATCAAAACCAGGTAAAGCAGTGTTATCTCCTCTTGCAAAACTTAAAGCTCTGTAACAAAAAACACGTTCTGTGTCTATAACATGCTGCACCAATTCTTTTAACGTCCATTTGCCTTCTGCATACGCGTAATCTCCTTTTTCTTTGGGTACATATCTCAACGTATTTTCAAACTCTTTTTGAGTATCGTACAAATTATCGAGTAAAGATTTGCCATTTTTTTCTATGGGTAAAATGTATTGCTTGTAGTAAGGTGCATATTCATTTTCTGAAATCATATCATTAGATTTATGTATGTTTGTTCAGGCGAATTTAATCATTTTAAAAAACTAATTTTGCATAACATCATTTAAAATATCATGTTTTTTTCTACTTTATCTTACCTTACATTTTTATTGAAATCTACAAATCAACATGGAATTCACTCTCCGTTTGTATTTTCTTTGGTTACTAAAGGATTGTATCAAAAAAACACGAAAACAGTTTCTTTTGATGCTTATCCTCAGCTACAAGAATTATCAAAAAAACAAAAAAGAATACTATCTAAAATTCTAATTTATTTTAAGATTGCTACTATTGATTTTGATGTTGTTCCGTTCTCAAAAAAAAGGAATACTTATAAATTATTGTACATCAACAAAACAAAACAATTAAAAAAAATAAATACAACCGGCTTTAATGCTAAACATATTGTTTTGGTAGATCATCTTTATCAAACAAAAACCTCTTTAGAAGATTGGCACCAATTTATATCAAATACAGAAGGAATTGTAACTGTAGATTTATTTTATTTCGGATTGATATTTTTTAGAACAGCACAAGCCAAAGAACATTTTAGAATACGAGTTTAACACTTTCTTACAACTTAAACTTTGTAACTTTACGACTTTTTAAATTACGAAACTCGTTATAATGAAAATATATACAAAAACAGGTGATAATGGTACTACAGGGTTATTTGGGGGTACAAGAGTAAAAAAATATAATTTACGTATAGAAAGTTACGGAACTGTAGATGAATTGAACTCTTATATTGGATTAATAAAAGACCAAGAAATAAGTGATTCAATTAAAGAAGTTCTGTTAAACATTCAAAACGAGTTATTTACATTGGGTGCCATGTTGGCTACACCTGCAGAAAAAGAAACTTTAAAATCGGGTAAAGAGCGTTTAAATATTCCTAAAGTTGATGAAAATTCGATACAGTTTTTAGAAAATGAAATTGATAAAATGGATGCAGTACTCCCACAAATGACGCATTTTATTTTACCTGGTGGTCATCAAGCAGTGTCATTCTGTCACGTTGCTAGGTGTGTTTGCAGACGAGCAGAACGCCTTTCTGTAGAATTAAACGACCAAGAAATTATTAACAATGACATCTTAAAATACTTAAACCGACTTTCTGACTTTCTTTTTGTGTTGGCACGAAAATTGTCTAAAGACTTATCAGTAGCGGAAATTAAATGGATTCCTACAAAACAATAACTAAGTTCTTTTTTTATCGATTTTGAAGTTATTCAATCTTTTATAATGTAACCAAAACACTGATTTACAACACCTCATAAAAATTAACAATAACTTCATCGTATATTTCTTAAAAAAGACTTGCATAATTCAGTAAAAAAATTATTTTTGCACAAAATTAAACGATAAGAAATGTATTGGACATTAGAATTAGCATCTTATTTAGCAGATGCGCCTTGGCCAGCAACCAAAGACGAGTTAATAGATTACGCTATTAGAACAGGAGCTCCTTTAGAAGTAGTAGAAAACTTACAGGATATAGAAGATGAAGGTGATGCTTATGATTCTATCATAGAAATTTGGCCAGATTATCCCACAGAAGATGATTATCTTTGGAATGAGGATGAATACTAAACAAAACAATAAAATATAAAAAGTCTCTAAAGAGGCTTTTTTTTTGTTTTTCTTTTATTTAAAAAAAATAAAAGGTTCATACATCTATTTTTAAAATTTAAAAAAACAAATATAGTTACCTTAAGTAACTAAAAAACATACAAATAAATGGGTATTTTAGATTCAGTAATTAAACTTTTTGTTGGCGATAAACAACAAAAAGATTTAAAAGGTTTACAGCCAATTGTAGATAATGTAAAGAAGTTTGAAGCGGCACTTTCTCAACTTTCTCACGATGAATTAAGAGCAAAAACACAAGCCTTTAAAAATAAAATTAAAGCAGCTACTGCAGCATTAGACGATAAAATTACTGCATTAGAACAAGAAGCTAAAGATGCAGATATAGACAGACAAGAAGATATTTATACAGAAATAGATGCTTTAAAAGACGAAGCATATACCATTTCTGAAGCTACTTTAGCTGAAATTATGCCAGAGGCCTTTGCTGTGATTAAAGAAACTGCAAAACGTTTTGTAGAAAACGAAGAAATAGAAGTGACAGCCACACCTTTTGATAGAGAATTGTCTGCAGAAAACGAACATATTTCTTTAGAAGGTGATAAAGCGTATTGGGCAAATTCTTGGGATGCTGCAGGGAAACCTGTTACTTGGGACATGATTCATTATGATGTACAATTAATTGGTGGTTCTGTTTTACACCAAGGTAAAATTGCAGAAATGATGACAGGAGAAGGTAAAACCTTAGTTTCTACCTTACCTGTGTATTTGAATGCTTTAACAGGAAATGGAGTGCACGTAGTTACCGTAAATGATTATTTAGCAAAACGTGATAGAGCTTGGATGGCGCCTATTTTTGAGTTTCATGGTTTGTCTACAGATTGTATCGATTTTCATCAACCAAACTCAGATGCACGTAGAAAAGCGTATAATGCAGACATTACGTATGGTACAAATAACGAATTTGGTTTCGATTATTTACGTGATAATATGGCGAGTTCTAAAGACGATTTAGTACAAAGAGCACCCAATTATGCCATTATTGATGAAGTTGATTCTGTTTTAATTGATGATGCAAGAACACCTTTAATTATATCTGGTCCTGTTCCACAAGGAGACAGACACGAGTTCAACGATTTAAAACCTTTGGTTGCTGATTTAGTTAGTTTACAAAAAAAGCATTTGGTTGGCGTTTTAGCTGAGGCTAAAAAACTAATAACTGCTGGTGATGATAAAGAAGGGGGTAAATTATTATTGAGAGTATATAGAGGTTTGCCTAAAAACAAGGCTTTAATCAAGTTTTTATCGCAAGAAGGAATCAAACAAATCTTGCAAAAAACAGAAAACTTCTATATGCAAGACAATAATAAATTGATGCCTGAAGTAGATGAGGACTTATGGTTTGTTGTAGAAGAAAAAAATAATCAAATTGATTTAACTGATAAAGGAATTGCGCATTTATCAGAAAAAACAAATAACGATACCTTTTTTGTATTACCAGATATTGGCGTAAAAATTGGAGAAATTGATAATTCTGAGAAAAGCAAAGAAGAAAAAGCAGCTCAGAAAGAAGAATTATACAAAGACTTTAGCATAAAAAGCGAGCGAATCCATACTATGAATCAACTTTTAAAAGCATATACTGTTTTTGAAAAAGATGTGGAATATGTGGTAATGGATAATAAAGTAATGATTGTAGACGAGCAAACAGGTCGTATTATGGATGGTCGTCGTTATTCAGACGGATTACATCAAGCCATAGAAGCAAAAGAAAATTGTAAAATTGAAGATGCTACACAAACCTTTGCAACAGTAACTTTACAAAATTATTTTAGAATGTATCGTAAACTTTCTGGTATGACAGGAACTGCGATTACAGAAGCTGGTGAGTTATGGGAAATCTATAAATTAGATGTTGTAGAAATTCCGACGAATAAACCAATTCAAAGAGAAGATAAAGAAGATTTAGTGTACAAAACTGCTCGCGAAAAATACAATGCAGTTATTGAGGATGTTGTAAAGTTAGTAGAGCAAAACAGACCTGTTTTAGTAGGTACCACTTCTGTAGAAATCTCAGAATTATTGGGTAGAATGTTACAAATGCGTAAAATTCCTCATAATATATTAAATGCAAAATTACACAAACGTGAAGCAGATGTAGTTGCAGAAGCGGGTAAACCTGGCCAGGTAACTATTGCAACAAACATGGCTGGTCGTGGAACAGATATTAAACTATCTAAAGAAGTAAAAGAAGCTGGTGGTTTAGCGATTATTGGTACAGAAAGACACGATTCTAGACGTGTAGACAGACAGTTAAGAGGACGTGCAGGAAGACAAGGTGATGTTGGTTCTTCTCAATTTTACGTAGCTTTAGACGATAACTTAATGCGTTTGTTTGGTTCTGATAGAATTGCCAAAATGATGGATAGAATGGGCTTAAAAGAAGGGGAAGTTATTCAGCATTCTATGATTACCAAATCTATTGAAAGAGCTCAAAAGAAAGTTGAAGAAAACAACTTTGGTATTAGAAAGCGTTTGTTAGAGTATGATGATATTATGAATGCGCAACGTGAGTTCGTTTACAAAAGAAGACGTAATGCGTTAGATGGTAAACGCTTACAAGTAGATATTGCAAATATGATTTATGATACTTGCGAATCTATCATCAACAGTAATAAATCTATAAAAGATTTTCAGAATTTTGAGTTTGAATTGATCAAATTCTCTTCGATGACTTCTCCTTTTTCTGAGGATGAGTTTCATAAAATGTCTGAAAAAGAATTAGCAGACAAATTGTACGACATTGTTACAGAACACTATAAAGCAAAAATTGAAAGAAATGCTGTTTTAGCTTTGCCTGTTATTAAAGATGTTTACGAAAATGAAGGTGATCGATATGAACGAATTGTAGTACCTTTTACAGACGGAATTAAATCTTTACAAGTAGTTACCAACCTAAAAGAAGCTTACGAAAGTGAAGGAAAATCTTTAATAACTGACTTTGAAAAGAACATCACTTTAGCGATTATTGATGAAAACTGGAAAGAGCATTTGCGTAAAATGGATGAGTTGAAACAATCTGTTCAAAATGCCTCTTACGAGCAAAAAGATCCTTTATTAATTTATAAATTCGAAGCTTTTGAATTGTTTAAATTAACTGTAGATCAAATTAATAAAGAAGTATTATCATTCTTATTTAAAGGAGAATTACCTCAGCAATCGAGTCAAATTTCTGAAGCTCGTCAACAAAAAAGAGAGCAATTAAATACTAGCAAAGCTGATGTTCAAAACACTACTGAACAAGCCATTCAAAATTCACGTCAGCAACAACAGGAACCAGTGGAAACTGTGGTTAGAGAGCAACCAAAAATTGGTAGAAACGAACGTGTTACCATTAAAAATGTAATGAGTGGCGAAGAAAAAGTGGTTAAGTATAAGCAAGCTATTCCTTTAATAGAAAAAGGAGAATTTGTTTTAGTAAATAAATAACTAATGCTTATCATTCCTGCCAATGCAGGATTGACAAAATTGATAAAAACAAAAGAGGCTGTCTGAAAAGTAGGTTTGAATGTCATTTTGATCGAAGTCGAAAAATCTATATATTTAATTGTCAATAAATAAGATTTCTCAATTACAGTCGAAATGACAAATTTTAATACTTCTCAGACAGCCTCTTTCACTGAAATTGGAGGACTAATTTTATTCTTTGATAAACTTTGTTGTATAACTTACATCATCAGCAAAAACTTTTATCAAATACAAACCATTGGATAAATCTTCTACATCAATTTTTGTAAGATTTGCAGTAAATACTTTCATCTTTTTACCTAATACTGAGTAAATTTCAATTTTAGAAACTTGTAATGTTTTCGATTTTACATTTAGAATATTTTTAACCGGATTTGGATACATCTCCAAAGATGCTGCTAACCCATTATTTTCTGTATTTAAAGTACATGTATTACCAACTTTGTAAGAAAAATATTTTGTTACAGCCAAACCACCAGCAAAAGCAAATTTACAAGCGTAACTTATGGTTTCTCCATTTGTTAAACCATTAATAGTATGTGAGAATTTTTTTCCAGATACTAAACTCATTTGTGTTTCAGCAAAAGGAGATTGTTTCCATAAATAGGCTACCAAACCTGTTTTATCAGCATCTAAAAGCTCAAAAGTAATTGTTACACTAGAACCGTTTGTGGTAAACTCATAATTGTATCCTAAAGAAAAAGCTCCTTCTATAGCATCGCTTGCAAAACCAGCACAATCTGTATTAGTATTTTCTGTGGTTTTTGCATTCAAAACAATAGGATTATTTGTGGCAACATTGCCAGATAAATCTTTTGCTTTTATAGTAAAAGTATAGTCTGTATTTGGAGATAAACCCGTAACTGTATAAGAATTCTGCTCACCTGAGGTTGCATTTACCGATTCTGAATTACCATTATAGTCAATTTCGTAAATCACTTTACCAGAATCATCTGTACCATTCAATACAAATTCTACAGTAGTTGCAGTGACATTGCCTACTGTTGCTGTAAAATTTTCTGGTGCAGTTGTATCTGATGAACTACCTGTACAACTACTACCAACTTGATAAGAAAAATATTTTGTTGCAGACAAACCACCTGCATACGCAAATTTACAAGCATAACTTATGGTTTCGCCAACTGAAACTCCGCCAACAGTACTTTTAAAAATAAGACCTGATTCTTGATTCATTTGAGTTTCTGCAAATGGAGATTGTTTCCATAAATAAGCAATTACACCAGTTTTATCAGTGTCTAACAATTCAAATTGTATTTCTACTGAAGTCCCAATTGTTTCAAAAGTTACTCTATACCCTTGAGAAAATGCACCTTGTTGTGCTTCTGACGAAACTTCTGAACATTTCTTTTCTTCGTTTACAGATATATTAACTACTGATGATGTTGTTTTTGCCCCTAAATTATCGGTAGCAACTGCTGTAATTTGATGATTACCTAAAGAAGCATATGACCAAGTAAAATTAAATGGTGATGCAGTTGTTTCTCCTATTTTTGTATTTCCGTTAAAAAATTCTACTAAAGTAATACTACCATCTAAATCATTGGAGATTGTAGTAAAAGTAATGTCTTGCCCTTCTTTAAAAGCAGTATTATTACTTGGTGAATTTATTGAAATAGAAGGACTTAAATTACCTGAAGCTGATACAATAACCAAAACTTCATCTGTATCTTGGTAGCTACCATCACTAACCGTTAACTTACACTTATAAACACCATCTACTAAATTAGAAATAGTTGGTGATGCTATTTTGTTGTCATCAAACGATATAATTGTAGGACCATATACTTGTGTCCAATTGTAAGTGATGGTTTGCCCTTCTGGATCATTACTTGCAGATCCATCTAAAATAGTTGATGTATTTGGTGAAATTACAGAAATGTTATCACCTGCAATGGCTACTGGAGGCGTAAATGATAACGCACTGCTGTAAGTAAATGTTAATTTACCTAAATTAAACTCGCCATTTTCTATAAATAATCGCAATACATTTTTTCCTTTTCTTAATTGAACATTAGAAACAGTTTCTGTTTTCCAAACATCCCAATCACCAGAATAAGGCACAGCAATATCTTGGCTAATTTTAGTTCCATCAACTTCAAAATAAAAAGGACCTCCTCCACTCTGGTTACCAGAAGCATACCTATAACTTAAGTCATAGTTACCAACAGTTGCAACATCAACTGTGTATTCCATCCATTCTCCAGAAGCTAACCAACCCACAGTTGCTCCTTCTCCATCAACCAAAATTGCATCTACATTTTCATCAGTTCTAAAATCGCCATTATTACCTACTGAAGTATCAACATAAGCAATATTTTGTCCATTTCCACCTTCAAACTTATCATAAAAACCAGGTTCTAAAGTTCCAGGTATTGCAATTGGTGTACCTGAATACGGTACTTGCTCACCAACTTGCACTTCTACAATGTTGGTTACATTAAACTGACTATCCACATATACTTTTGCATAAAACCCGTGAACACCTAGCGTTAAATTCTCTGCTTTTAATTGATATGGTGCTGTAGTATCTTCTCCAATAGAAGTGGTTCCATCAAAAAATTCTACTTTTGTGATGTTACTTCCAGTTGTTGTTACAGATAAATTAACACTTCCGTTTGGAAAAGCCTGAGAAAAATCCGAAGTTAACACTCCAGAAACATCAACATCTCTATTCGTTTTCATTTGATGCGCAGGAACTGTTAATTGAAATCCGTCAGAAAACGTAACTATAATTTCATTATCAGAATAGTTATGTGCTACATATGTAGTTTCTCCATTTTGTTTAAATACCCCAGCAATAGGATAATCTGCTGTAATTGTGGCATCAACAACTCCCATTGCATTTACAGAATGTAACCAATGATAGGTTTGTGCATCAGAAATACCAAATTTTAGGTTACGCTCTGGGTATGCGTTGTATAAATTTACAGCTTCTTTTGGGTTTACCATTGATAAATATTTCCAATAGGTATCGTGCCATAAATTATCATTATCTTCTTTACTTAAAACACCAGTGTTTTGTGAAATTTCTGTCCATAATTTTTGTGCATATTGTTGATTATGCCCTAAATAAAAAGAACCTCCGTGAATTGGATACATTTCGATACCATAAGAAGCTGCAATGTCTGCTGTCCAAAAAGTACCATTATCATAAGAATTCCCCCAAACTCTTGATACCAAACTAAATTGCTGTTCTGCTCTAAAATTACGTTCGTACATATCAAACCAATATTCTTCAATCGCAGTTTGTTCTGTTGTATAAATGTAAATTCCTAAATCTCTAATTTCATTATTATCGGTAATAGTTCCCCAGTGAATTAATGATGATGCAAATTGCATACTTTCTGAAGTAGATTCCTGGTCGTTTCCTTGAGGAAAAGTAGCAAAACCATTTGCCCAACTATGCCCTGCATAAGGACTAAAGTTTCTTAAAAAAGGGAATTTATCGTCATTTCTATCTGCAGATGCTGCATCATTAATTAAAGTATTAATCATTGGTCCCCATTTTGTTGCCCAACCTGGTTCATATTGTTCCATAAAAGCTGCTGCATGAATAAAATAACCCCAATGAAAATGATGATCGTTAAGATTAGTGTCTTGCCCATGACCTGATGGATAACCCAATAATGCAGACCAAGTATCATTGTAATAAAATAGAAATGCTGTTTCTCCAGATTCATACGTTAACCAATCTTCTAAACGTTCTTTAACAGTAGCAATCATTTTATCTCTTGCCTCTATATTTCCTGTTTGATTTGCAATTCTAGCAGTTTGTATCAAACGATTCATTACTTGACCTTCATTGTAAGAATCTGTCCAAGTTGCTAAACCATCATTTTCGATTTGAGATATTTTAGCATCTAAATCAGCTGGACTAAAACCATTACTATAATTTGCTAAATACGGAATAGTTGGTAAAATACCTTTAAATGTATTTTCAACAATAAAACTATTTTCTGCAAGCATTTTTAATTCCCCTCTAACAGAACTGTAAGTATATGCATTTGGCACTGGTGAACTTGATGTTAAATTGTACCATTGATGAGGCAATAAACCCAATAACATTTTATCTTCTGTACCTTCTTTTATATCTGTAGATACTGAAAATGTTGTGGTTACCTTTGAGCTACTTTCGTTATAAGACCAAGATGTAGTTGTATTTGCAGGAAAAACATAAGCATATTTTTGCATATCTTGAGCTACACTTGCAACATTGGCTGTATTTTGTGGTAGCATTGCCATAGACCAATAGGTCTTTCCGTTTAAAGTGGATGTATAAGTACTTCCTGATTGTAACCAAGTACTTCCTGATGGCGCATAAAAAACAAAATCTTGTCCACTCGAAGCATTTTCTATGATTAAAATTTCGTTATTGATTGACGCTGAACCTGAATTTACTTTGATTTGAACAACATCATCTGCATCTTTTTCGTAGTAGACAAAAGGCATTCCAATTCCCGAAGTTGCTTTTAACTCATTATCACCATCTTTCCAATTCATAGTTACTGTCCAATCTGAATAATCTGAAACTGTAGTTTTATCTGTATTCAAACCTGTTAAGCCCACCTCTATTGGTGCAGAATCGCCAATAACACCCCAAGGAATATAGGTAACAATTAAACCTGTATTTGTGGTTTTCATGGTCATTGGATAATTGAACAAATTATCTGCGTGATTTTCTTTGATTAATTTAGACCACCAATCGTTTGTAGGAATTGGTTTGCCAACTGCATTCCCTGTGATTTGTGGTGATCCTGATGGAAAACCATTTCTACCTGCACTATCTGCTCCTGGATAAGTATTGGTATAGCTACCACTACCTACTTGAGTAGTTTGTGCAATTGCAAACATTGAAAAAAGACAGAAAAAGAATATCAATAGTTTATGCATAGTGGCTTATTTTTTGATTAGTTTAATTGATTGTGAACCTGAAATTGTTTTAATTTCAGCAAAATATAGACCACTTTTTAAATTCGAACTATCAATAGCAGTTTCGTTGGATTCAGGTGAAATTGATATTACTTTTTTACCCAACAGATTATAAACTTGTATCGATGATATTTTACGATCTGTTTTAATTGTCCAATTATATTGACTCGGATTAGGAAAAACTAAAACTTTAAAAGTTTCAAAATCTTTAGTTGCAAGTGATGCTGCTTTCCAAAAATAAATGTTATCTATATAAATTTGATTTGAAAATCCATCACCTCCAAAGAATTTCATGTGAATTGCTTTAGAAACATCTTCTGTGATACCAGCAACAGGAATATCAATACTTTGCCATTTGCCATCTCCATTTGGTATTGCATGAGGAATTTCATCACCAGAACTCAAAACAACAACACTTGGCTCTAATCCATTAACCGTCCAAAAATCCAAGTGTAAATACTCCATAGCTGATACATCTTGAATGGAATTAAACTCTATTCCTTGATGATTAAAATTTGTATATGCGAGCACTTCATTGCCAGAACCTGTTGGTTGAAATGCTATATTAGCAGTATCATAACCACTTTGCTCCCAATATGGATTATAATTTGCTCCAGAAATATTAGTATAAGAATTACTGAAAATTGAAATGACATCAGAATTTTCACGAGCTGGTGGAATTGGTGCATTTATATGCGGTGCTCCTATAAAATAAGAAATGGTATACGTTTTAGTTGTAGTTCCGTCTTGTGAGGTTACTACAACTGTAGCCTTTCCAGGAATAGAAGATGCTTGCGTAATTACTGTTGTTGCTGAAGCATCTGCAGTAGTTGCCAAAGTAATTTGAGGTACTTGTGTTGTTCCTCCTATCAAAGGCATATTATATGATTCAGAATTTGGTTTAAATCCAGCAATTAAATTACCATCTACTCTTAATGCACTTAAAGTGGCATCTTTCCCAGCTGCTGTAGGGCTTTTATAGAAATAAATATTATCCACATAAATAGCACCTGGTTCGCCATTACCTCCTGCAAATTTCAAATGAGCTACTCTTGTAATATCTTCTGTAATACCAGCAATAGGAATATCTATGCTTTGCCATTGACCATCTCCATTTGTAATTGTATGTGCAATTTCTGCCCCAGAACTTAAAACTGCAATAGTTGGTATTACTTCTTTAACTGTCCAAATATCTAAATGCAAAAATTCCATACCAGTTAAGTCTTGTACAGAATTCAATTCTATACCTTGATAGGTAAAATTTGTGTATGCTAGTACTGCATTTCCTGAACCAGTTGGCTGAAAATTAGTATTTGCTTCATTAAAACCAACTTGTTGCCAATCTGGATTGTAATTTGCACCAGAAATATTGCTATAAGTATCACTAAAGATTGAAATAACATCTAATGCATTTCTAGTGGGTGGTGTTGGTGCATCAACATGTGGAGATTCTATAAAAAAGGAAACTTTATAAGTTTTAGTTGTTGTTTGATCTTGAGAGGTTACTACAATAGTCGCATCTCCAGGAATAGAGGTTGCTTGGGTAATTACTCTTGTAGCCAAATCATCTGTTGTGGTTGCCAAAGTAACTTGAGGCACTTGGGTGCTTCCACCTGGCAAAGGCATCAAATAAGATTCGGAATTTGGTGAAAAACCTGCAACTTGAGCACCATCTACTTCTAAATTATTTAAAGTAGCGTCTTTTCCTGTACTCGTTGGTTTTTTATAGAAATAAATATTATCAATATAAATTTCTGTAGTAAAGCCATTACCACCTGTAAACTTTAATTGAATTGCTTTTGTAATATTACCTGTTATACCTGCAACAGGAATTTCAATACTTTGCCATTGACCATCACCATTAGGAATTGCATGAGGAATTTCTGCTCCAAAACTAATTACAGTTAAGTTGGGTGCAACACCATTTACTGTCCAAATATCTAAATGTAGAAACTCCATAGAAGTTAAGTCGATATTGGTATTAAATTCAATTCCTTGATAATTAAAGTTTGGATATGCCAAAACTGCATTTCCTGAACCTGTTGGTTGAAAATCTGAGTTTGCTGTATTATACCCTATTTGTTGCCAATAAGGATTGTAATTGGCACCACTAATATTATCATAAGCATCACTAAAAATTGAAATAACATCTAATGACTCTCTTGCTGGTGGTGTTGGTGCATTTATATTTGGAGCACCAATATGAAAAGAAACAGTGTATGTTTTGGTATTAGAACCATCTTGAGAAGTTACTAAAACAGTAGCATCTCCAGGAATAGTAGTTCCTTGAGTTATTAAGGTTGTAGCTGAAACATCTGTAGTTGTTGCTAAGGTAATTTGAGGGATTTGTGTTGTGCCTCCTGGCAAGGCCATTAAATAGGTTTCTGTGTTTGGCGAAAAATCTTCAATAGCTGTCCCATCAACTTCTAAAGCGGTTAAGGTTGCATCTTTTCCTGCAGCTGTTGCTTCTTTATAAAAATAAATATTATCTAGATAGATAGCATTTGTAATACCATTACCTCCTGTAAACTTTAATTGAATTGCTTTTGTAATATCACCTGTAATACCAGCTACAGGAACTTTTAAACTTTTCCATTGACCATCACTATTTTCGAGTGTGTGAGGAATTTCTAAACCAGAGCTGATTACGGTTATACTAGGAATTACCCCATCAACGGTCCAAATATCTAAATGCAAATACTCCATGGCAGTTAAATCTAGAATAGTATTAAATTCAATGCCTTGGTAATTAAAGTTAGTATAAGCTAAAACTGAATTTCCAGAGTCTGTAGGTTGAAAATTAGTATTTGCATTACTATGGCCACTTTGTTGCCAATCTGGATTGTAATTTGCACCGCTAATATTATCGTAGGCATCACTAAAAATTGAAATAACATCTAATGTTTTTCGCTCTGGTGGTGTTGGGGCATTTGTTGAAGGCTGATTGTTGTTAAAACTAAGATTACCGGCAGTAAATGAATGAGTACTAAAGGTTACTAAGAATAAACTTAAAAGTATTTTTATTTTTTGTTTTTGTAGAAATTCACTCATTTTGTTTGTTTATAGTTGTTATAATTAGTAGGTTATAAAACTATGAATACAATAATTGTAAAGGTTAAAACAAAACCATATAAAAACCATACATAATAATTAAAATTCAGTAATTGTGTTATTTAACTATTTATTTCCCAATACAAAAACCATACAGAAGCTAAAAAATAGATGTATTTCTTTTACTAAAGTAAATAGTAAATAACAAAAAAAAAGACACCTAAAAATAGATGCCTTTTTAGGTATGAAATTATAAAAAAGTTACAATGTCTTGATAGAACAACCTATTGCTCTAGTTTCTGTTTTCTCAATTTTTTTCCCATCTAATAAAGCCTCAACAGCATTTTCTACATATTTTTCGGTAACAGCATCTGGATTTCTAGAACTATTATCTATTGCACCTATGTATTGAACTTTCATATCATTTTTAGTAACAATGTATACATGTGGCGTTTTACTTGCCCCAAATTTAGGATACACTTTTTGACCTTCATCTAACAAATACGGAAACTCAAAACCTTTTTCTTTGGCTCTCTCTTTCATTTTCTCAAGGCTATCATCTGGTACAGCTTTAGGATCATTAGGGTTAATGGCAATTACTGGAAAACCTTCGTCTTCATAAGTAGTATTCAAAGCAATAATTCTATCTTCATTTGCCACAGAATAAGGGCAGGTATTGCAGGTAAAAATGATGATAAATCCTTTGGCATCTTCGTAATCAGATAAAGAAACCATGGTATCATCAATATTTTTTAGTCTAAAATCTTCAATGGTATCTCCAACTGCATACCCATTATCGGTTTTTAAGGTAAATGCTGCCGAGATTAACACAACCACTACAAGTAATAAAATAGATTTTAATGTTTTCATAATTTATTAATTTAAGAATGTTTTTAATTCGTTTTCTAGAGTAATATAATCAAAAGATTGTTCGTAAAATTTTCGATTATTTTTGTTATAAATAATGGTTGCTGGTATTGCCCCACTCCAACTTTCATCAATCGCTTTTATCCAAACATCTTCATTGGTATCATTTAAATACACCACTTTAGATTTTAGTTTTCTTTTATTGATAAAAGGAATCAATTTTTTTTCTACTTGTTTCGGAAAATCCAAACTCACCAAAATAACCTCAACATTTTTATCTGCATAATCTTTATTAATTTTCTCAAAATAAGGCAATTCTTTTACACAAGGTGCACACCAAGTTGCCCAAAAATTTACAACATAAATTTTATCGTCTTTCTTTTCTAATAAAGGTTTTAAGCCTTTGTAATCATACGTTGTAATCGTTGAATTCTGCTGATTGTTGTCAGTATTAATTTTTGATGTTTTTACTGAATCTTTACTTTTATCCACCTGTTTTTTACAGGATAATAAGAGTAGAAAAACAGATAGTACCAGAATAACATTTTTCATATTTCTAAATTTACATCATTTTAAACCACATCAATAAAAATTAACGCATTATTAACAAAAAAACGCTGTAAAACTAACTTAAAATTAAAATTTCCCTTTAATTATCAACGCTTTAACCAAAAATATCATTTAAAACTTTAGCCAAACGAATTCCTCCTTTTTGCAATTGATTTCTTACCGTTCCAAAATGATCATAATTGTATCTATAACGTAAATTTTCGCCAATTTTTGCAGATTTATATACTTCTGCAGAAATTTCATGTACTTCATTTACCCAATCTACTATAGATCCTTGCTCAATTAATTCTATCTGTTTTTTTGATAAATCTTTAGCGTTTTCAGCTAAATCTGAATAACTCATACCATAATCGTCAATCATTTTACTATCCCAAACACTGTGTAAATTGGTTCCTCTACCAAACCACTGTACTTGTACATCATTACCTCCTTTATCTTCTTTTCTACCTATATGTAAAGGTTGATGTAAATCACCAATAAAATGAACCAACATTTTTAAATGGAAATTTTTATCTTCTGCTGTACTGTTTTCATCCTTTAAAACCGAAATACATTTTTGAATACCAGTAACCAAATCTCCTTGCGGATTTTTATCAGATTCTTCATAAGTCTGATCTAAATCCATATTTACATAATGCCAAGGCGAATATTTTCTGTAAGCTCTGTCTGATTTTATTTCATCTGCAAACGTAGATACAAACGCCAAACTTTGCCCATTTAAAATTTTATCAATTTTCTTTTTTGCTCTTTTAGTTAAATACTTTTCAGCAATTTTACCTGTTACTCTATGGCCATTTTTACCCCAAACTACAGTTTCTTCTGTAGAAGAATTGGTTAAAAAAAAGAACGGAATTAACAATAATAATTTGATGTTCATATTTACGAATTAAATTTAATTTTCGACAAAAGTATAAAAATATTTACCAGAAGTTTTGTTAAATCATTAAAAAATATTATATCTTTGTGATATCATTTTAATATCATTATAAATTCAAATAATATGAAAGCAGAGAAAATTATTAAATTAGCAAACGGTTACTTAATGTTGTTTATCGTTTTATTGTTGTTTTTTGGCGGAATTGCCATGTCTTTCTTTAAAGAAGCTCCAATTTTTATTCTGGTTTCTATTCTTGGGTTTATTGGTTTTTTCGGATTTATTCTTGTAAACCCAAATACTTCTAAAGTTATCTTACTTTTTGGTAAATATGTGGGTACCATAAAAGAAAATGGTTTATACTGGGCAAATCCACTTTACAGAAAAAAAACAATTTCTTTAAGAGCTAGTAATTTTGATAGTGAGCGTTTAAAAGTAAACGATAAACTAGGAAACCCTGTAATGATTTCCACTATCTTAGTTTGGCGAGTAACAAACACTTACAAAGCTGCTTTTGATGTAGATAATTACGAGAATTTTGTACGTGTACAAACAGATGCTGCTGTGCGTAAATTGGCAAGCATGTATCCTTATGACAATTTTGCTGATGAAGGTCATGATGAAGATATTACCTTACGTTCTAGCGTAAACGAAGTTTCTGAAGCTTTAGAAAAAGAAATTGATGAACGTTTAACAATTGCAGGTATAGAAGTATTAGAAGCTAGAATTGGGTATTTGGCATATGCTAATGAAATTGCTTCTGCCATGTTAAAAAGACAACAAGCCACTGCAATTGTAGCTGCAAGACATAAAATTGTACAAGGTGCAGTAGAAATGGTAGAAATGGCTTTAGAAGAACTAAACAAAAAAGAAATTGTAGAATTAGATGAAGAAAGAAAAGCTGCAATGGTTAGTAATTTACTCGTTATTTTATGTGGTGATAAAGAAGCTTCGCCAGTTGTAAATGCAGGAACCTTGAGTCATTAAGATGAAAGATAAGAAAACATATAAAAAAGGAACAGGTTTAGCTTTAGGCATATCATTTGGAGCAGCATTAGGTGCTATTCTAGGTAACGTTGCAATAGGAATTAGCTTAGGATTGCTTTTTGGCATTGCTTATGGAAATAAATTATCTAGAAATAAGGAAAAGTAATGAAAAAATTTATACTGGTTGATGGATATGTATATATGAATAATCACCAACTTTTTTTAGAGATTAACAGATTCAAAAACGATTTAAAATCTCGGGGAGGTTGGCTTGGAATATTTTTTGCTCTAGTTGGAATTAGTGTTTTTCATAGTATAAAAACGATAAACTATTTTAAAACATTTTTCGACTATTTTGATTTAGGACTTCGAATTTTAGGTTTAATCACTATTGTTTTCGTTTTCATTTATCTGATATTTTTTTATAAGTCTAAAAAAAAATTACTGATTAACGAGATCACCAAAATCAAAATAGAAAAAATACTATTGGAAACAGAAGTAACAATTTATTTTTCTAAAAGAAGAAGATTAAATCTAACTTTTAGAAATCTAGAAAATCAATTAGAACCATTTATTGAAGAGATAAAAAAAAGAAATTCAAGAATTACCATTAAAAACATATAAATGAATCAAAAACAAATTTTGGCAATTGGAGTTGGTACAGCTTTAGGTACCTCTATAGGAACTACCTTTGGTGCTGTTACTAACAACGTTGCAATCAGCACAGTTTATGGTTCTATCATAGGTAGTGCAATTGGTGCAATAATTGCTTTTACCATTTTAAAAAACACAAAAGAATGAAAGAATATAAAGTAGTGAACTGGAAAATGGGATTATCCAAAAACAATCAAAAACTTGAGGATACTCTAAATCAGTATGCAAGAGAAGGTTGGGTTTTAAAACATCTTGCAGAAAATACAGCAAGAATAGTTCTAGAAAGAGATAAAAACAGATAAGATGAAAGTTTTTAAAGAAGAACAACGTTTTACACAATTGTGGTTAATTGTTTTAATGGCAGTTAGTTTAATTGTTCCTATTGCTATTCTTTTTCAGGAATACAATAAACCTGAATCTTCTTTATCTTTAAATAAATTAATCCTAACTATTACTGTTATTCTACTAACTGCGCTTTTAATTTTTACTTTTAAGTTAACCACTAGAATCGATGAAAAAGGAATTTACTACCAGTTTTTTCCTTTTCATATAAGGTTAAAATTAATTGCTTGGCAAGATATTTCTAAAGCTTATGTTCGTAATTACGACCCAATTGGAGAATATGGTGGTTGGGGATTTAAAGGAGGTGCACTTTGGAACTCAAAGAAAGGCAAAGCCATCAATGTTTCTGGTGATGTTGGCATTCAATTAGAACTAAAAACAGGCAAAAAACTATTAATAGGCACTCAAAAAGAAAACGATGCCAAAAGCGTTTTAGCCACGTATGCATCAAAAATAAATTTATCATGATACGTTTTATCAGTTATTTAATTTTTACTGTTTGTTCAATTTCGGTTTCATTGGCACAAATGAATTCAGAAGAAATTATGATACATAATCTTGGCATTCAATTGCCAGGAACTTTAACGTATGCTCAAGAAAATTCACCTTTAATCATTTGGGTTCATGGTTCTGGTGGTGTAGATAGAGATGGAAATCAAGCACAATACATCAAACAATTTAGAAAAGCTGTTAATCAAGAAAATATTGCATTTTTTAGTTACGATAAAAGAACTTCCAACCCAAAAAATAGCACCATTTTGCAACAAGATGGAATTATTTTTAATGATTTTGTAAGTGATGTAAAAGAAGTGGTCAATCATTTTAAAAACGATAATCGTTTTACAGAAATTATTTTAGCAGGTCATAGCCAAGGCTCATTAATTGCAATGTTAGCCTTAGAAAATGTAGATAAATACATTTCTATTGCTGGTGCAGGAGAAACTATTGATAAAACTTTAGTCAAACAAATATCAAAACAAAGTCCTATTTATGGTGCCTTAACAGAAAAATACTTGAAAGAGTTAAAAGAAACAGGACAAATTAAAGAAGTAGACCCAAACTTAATGTCGCTTTTTGCGCCTCAAAACCAACCTTTTTTAAGTTCTTGGATTGCAATAAATCCAACAGAAGAAATTAAAAAAATAAAAATACCTATTTTAATTGTAAATGGTGATAAAGATTTTCAGGTTATGGTAACTGATGCAGAAATTTTAAAAGCTGCAAAACCTGACGCAAAAATTGTAATCATAAAAAACATGAATCATGTGCTTAAAGACATTCAAAAAAATGAAGAAAATTTAGCATCGTATTCAAATCCAAATTTTTCGATTTCTAAACAACTCATCCAAACAATTGTTGAATTTGTAAAAAAATAAAATGGCAAAAAAGAAAGCTTTCGCATTGCGAATAAATGAAGATATGATAAAGGCTATCGAAAAATGGGCTGCAGATGAGTTTCGTTCTACAAACGGACAAATAGAATGGATGTTAATGCAAGCTCTAAAAGAAGCCAAAAGAGAACCTAAAAAGAAAGAAGAATAGTTTAAAACACCTATTTTAATTGTTAAAAAAACGCTCAATTTTTATTGAGCGTTTTCTATTTTGTATATTGTTGGCTAAATTCAAATTCAATAAATCTTACACAATGAAAAAACTACTAACCTTACTTTTTTTATGCGCTACTTCCCTACTCTTTTCGCAAGAGTTTTCTATGGATTTAGTAAAAAATATGAAACCTAGAAACATTGGTCCTGGAGGCATGTCTGGTCGTGTTACAACCATAGATGTTGTAGAGTCTAATCCAGAAATTATGTACGTAGGTACAGCCTCTGGTGGTATCTGGAAATCTACTTCTGGTGGTATTAAATGGGAACCAATTTTCGAAAAAGAATTAACGGCTTCTATTGGTGCAATTGCCATTCAGCAATCTAACCCAAGTGTAATTTGGGCAGGTACAGGAGAAGGAAACCCAAGAAATAGTTTAAATGGTGGTTTTGGTATTTATAAATCTTTAGATGCTGGTAAAACCTGGACAGCTATGGGTTTAGAAAAAACCAGACATATACACAGAGTAATTATTCATCCAACAAATCCAGATGTGGTTTATGTGGCTGCAATTGGTTCTCCTTGGGGAGAGCACAAAGAACGTGGAGTGTACAAAACGACAGATGGTGGTAAAACTTGGACACAAATTTTATTTAACAATGTAAAAACAGGAGCTGCAGATTTAATTATGGATCCTACAAATCCTAACAAATTAATTGCTGCAATGTGGGAGCACAAACGTGATCCTTGGTTTTTTAATTCTGGTGGTAAAGGAAGTGGTTTATACATTACACATGATGGTGGAGATAACTGGAAAAAAATAACAGATAAAGAAGGTTTCCCTAAAGGGGATTTAGGAAGAATTGGGGTAGCAATTGCACCTAGTAATCCAGAAATAATTTACGCTTTAGTAGAAGCCAAAAAAAATGCACTTTACAAAAGTGAAGATGCAGGTTTTACTTGGAAAAAAATTAACGATAAACCAGGTATTGGTAACAGACCTTTTTATTATTCAGAAATTTATGTAGATCCACAAAACGAAAACAGAGTTTTTTCAGTATTTACTTATGTAAATGTTTCGCAAGATGGAGGTAAAAACTTTAAACAATTAATGCCTGCTTATGGTGTAGATAATGGGGTTCACCCAGATCATCATGCATGGTGGATTCATCCAAATAATGGAAAATTTATGATTGATGGTAATGATGGTGGATTAAACATTACTAAAGATGGTGGAAAAACTTGGCGTTTTATAGGGAACATTCCTGTTGCTCAATTTTATCACATAAATGTGGATAATGAATTTCCTTACAATGTGTATGGAGGTATGCAAGATAATGGTTCTTGGAGAGGACCAGCTTATGTTTGGAAAGCGCAAGGAATTAGAAACTCTTATTGGCAAGAAATTTCTTTTGGTGATGGTTTTGATGTAGTACCAGATAAAGACGATTCAAGATATGGATGGACTATGAGTCAGCAAGGTTCTGTTTCTAGATTCGATTATTTAACAGGTAATAATTATGGTGTAAAACCAACACATAAAGATCCAAATGTAAAATTACGTTTCAATTGGAATGCTGCTATTAATATAGATCCTTTCGATAATTCTACGTTATATTTTGGTAGCCAATATGTACATAAATCTACAGACAAAGGGTTAACTTGGACAGTTATTTCGCCAGATTTATCTACCAACGATCCAGAAAAATTAAAACAAGCAGAAAGTGGTGGTTTAACTATGGATGCTACAGGTGCCGAAAATCACTGTACAGTTTTAGTAATAGAACCAAGTGTTTTAGAAAAAGATGTGTTATGGGCGGCTACAGATGATGGCCAAGTACATATCACTAAAAATGGTGGAGAAACTTGGGCAAATGTTGCCAAAAACATTAAAGATTTACCAGCAAATAGTTGGATTACACAAATTAAAGCATCAAACAAAAACAAAGGAGAAGCGCTTTTAATTGCTAACGATTACAGACGTTTTAATTACACGCCTTATGCATACAGAACCAAAAACTATGGTAAAACTTGGGAGCGTATTGTAGATGAAAATGATGTACAAAGCTATACATTATGTATTATTGAAGATCCTGAAAATGCAAACTTATTATTTTTAGGTACTGACGATGGTTTATATATTTCTATTGATGCTGCAAAGACTTGGACAAAATGGACAGAAGGTTTTCCAACTGTACCTGTTAAAGATTTAGTAATTCATCCAAGAGAAAATGATTTGGTAATTGGTACTTTTGGAAGAGCCGCTTGGGTTTTAGATGACATTCGTCCTTTAAGAAAAATGGCATCAGAAAATGTAATTGCTAAAAAATTAGAATTATTTGAACCACCAACTGCTTATCAAGCAGCAACGCAACAACCAACTGGAAGCAGATTTGGAGCAGATGCTTTATACCAAGGAGAAAACAGAAAAGGTGGCGCAATTATTTCTTATTACATCAACAAACCAAAGGTTGATAAAAAAGCAGCAAAAGATAACAAAGAGGTTAAAGCTAAAAAAGCAAAATACGATTCTATTAAATTAGAAATTTTTGATGGTGATCGACAAATTAGAACTTTAAAATTTAAAGCTCCTAAAGAGAATGGTGTTCATAAAACCACTTGGTATTTAAGAGAAAAAGGTGTGGCTAGAGCTTCTAGAAGAATTCGTAAATCTAGAGGAGAACCAGGTGGAGTTTCTGTAAAACCAGGTACATATAAGTTAAAAATGACGTTTGGTGATGCAGTTTCTGAACAAAATATAAAAGTTGAATTCGATCCTAGATTAGAAATTTCTGAAACGGCTATCAATCAAAAATATGAGGCTAGTAAAGAGCTAGAAAAATATCAAGAAAAGATAGCCAATGTTGTAAAACAATTGGTAGAAAGTAAAAATACAGCAACTTCTATAAAATCTGATTTATCTAAAGAAGACAAGAAAAAATACAAATCAGAAATTAAATCATCAACAGAAATTATTAAAAAAATTGATAGTTTAACTGCCATGTATTTAGGTACAATAGACAAAAGGCAAGGAATTACAAGAAACCCAGAGGTTACTGTAAACCAACGTTTTGGACAAGCCAGTAGATATATCCGTTCTCGTTTTGGAGAGCAAACTGAAACTGAAACAGTTTTAATGAATCAATTTATTGATGAGTTTAAAAAAGCATTAGCAGCAACAAATAGCTTTTTTAATAAAGATTGGGTAGACTATAAAAAATCGGTAGAAAATATTAATATATCTCCGTTTAAAGAAACTAAAATTTATTCTGCGAATTAATTTATTTATGAAGCATATCCTATTGATTTTGAGCTTGATTCTTTTATCTAATAAGATTCAAGCTCAAAATTCTTCTGATAACAAAGTAGGTACTTGGTACATGTTTAATGGATCTCATAAAATCTCTGAAAAGTTTACAATAAAAAGTGCAATTCATTTTAGATACTTTGAGTTTATAACAGATTATCAACAAGAAATTTATAGGTTGGGGTTGAATTATAAAATCAATCCAATTACTAATTTTACCTTGGGTAGTGTATATTCTATTACAGATAATTCATATCAACAAGATTTACCAGATTTATATGAATACAGATTTTATCAAGATTTAAATATTAAAGATCAATGGGGAAATTTTGGAGTAAAGCATAGAGTACGACTGGCGCAACGTTTTAAAAGACAAAATTTTGTAAATAAGACAACACATAGAATACGATATGGATTGTTTATGAATCATCCTATATCAAAAAAATTAACCACATATATTTTTAATGAAATTTTTATAAAGTTTGCAAAAAAAACGTTTGGTCAAAACAGAACTGGTTTTGGCTTTTTACAAAAGCTAAGCAACCAAATGAAATTAAAAATAGGTTATATGTATACGCAGTTTAGCACTTCAAAATCTCAAAGATTACAACTGGGTATCATTTTAAACACAAATCATCTTAAAAAAAATAATTAATGACAGCTCCTTTTTTTACAAATGATGCCATTGTTTTTGGTGTATTAATGATTTCTTTAGGTTTCGTTTTTTACACAGAAAATTTGAAGTCTGGTTTTTGGCCTAAATTTTATAAAATAGTTCCAGGTTTATTTATGGCCTATTTTATACCTGCAATTTTTACAACATTGGGTGTTATAGCTCCTGAATGGGAAACCGAAAATAATTTAGGCGAAGTTGTAAAAAACAGCTCTAATTTATACTATGTTTCTAGTCGTTTTTTATTACCAGCTGCTTTGGTTTTAATGACATTGAGTATCGATTTAAAAGCCATCTTTAACTTAGGTTCTAAGGCTTTAATTATGTTTTTTACAGGTACTGTTGGTATTATTATTGGAGGGCCAATTGCCATTTTATTAATCTCTATTTTTTCTCCAGAAACTGTTGGTGGTTCAGATTTTGATGCAGTTTGGAGAGGCTTATCTACTTTAGCAGGAAGTTGGATTGGTGGTGGAGCCAACCAAACTGCCATGTTAGAAATTTACAAATTTAACCCTGCAAAATACGGAGGAATGGTTTTTGTTGATATTGTAGTAGCCAACATTTGGATGGCTATCTTATTAATAGGAATTGGTAAAAAAGACAAAATAGACAAGTGGCTAAAAGCAGATACTTCTGCCATCGAAGATTTAAAAGCTAAAGTTTCGCAATTTTCTCAAAAAGTAAAAAGAAATCCGTC
Source organism: Polaribacter litoreus (assembly GCF_054584775.1). Classification (NCBI taxonomy): domain Bacteria; kingdom Pseudomonadati; phylum Bacteroidota; class Flavobacteriia; order Flavobacteriales; family Flavobacteriaceae; genus Polaribacter; species Polaribacter litoreus. Next base: position 29,652 of record NZ_JBTLRD010000014.1, read on the forward strand.
TTTAACAGATTTAATGATTATGCTTGCTATTGCATTTGGTACTGTTGGTTTTGGTCATTTTGCATCAAAATATTTAAGTGCTTTTTTTACTGATTTTGTAAACGGAATGGATTCACAAACTTGGCGAAATATTTTCTCTTTTTTAGGTTCTGGTTTCTTTTGGTTAATTAGCATTTCTACTTTAGTTGCTATTATTTTATCGTTTACAAAAGCAAAAAATTACGAAGGTGCAGGCGCCAGCAAATTGGGTAGTGTTTTTATCTACATTTTAGTTGCCACAATTGGTATGAAAATGGATTTATTAATGATTCTAGACAATGTGGGTTTAATAGCCATTGGTTTAGTTTGGATGTCTATACACGCAGGTTTGTTAATCTTTGTTGCCAAATTAATTAAAGCACCTTATTTCTTTTTAGCAGTTGGTAGTCAAGCTAATGTTGGTGGTGCAGCCTCTGCTCCTATTGTTGCGCAAGCTTTTCATCCGTCTTTAGCAACAGTTGGAGTTTTACTAGCTGTTTTTGGGTATGCAATTGGTACTGTTGGCGCAATTTTATGTACCATTTTAATGGAATTATCTGCCACTGTTTAAATAAAAATCAGCATATTTGCTCTCCAAAATTTTAATTTAGAATGAAAAAATTTATAACTGTTTTATCACTTTCAATAATCCTTTTTGCTTGTTCATCAAAAAAAGAAGGAAACATGATTGTACAAGGACAAATTAAAGGCCTTAAAAAAGGAAAATTGTATTTACAGAAAATGGTAGATACTGTTTTAGTTTCTGTAGATTCTGTAGCTTTATTAGGTAAAGACACGTTTAAATTAACGGATGATTTAGAATCGCCTGTTTTATATTACTTAACTTTTGACGGAAACACCACTGACAAAAGAATTTTATTTTTTGGCGAAAAAGGTACAATTACCATCAATGATAAAGTTGATAATTTTGGGATAAACCCTGAGATTAACGGATCTAAAAATCAAGAAATTTTAGAAAAATACAACATGATGAGTAAAAAGTTTCAAAATCAACGTTTGGAATTTATCAAAAAAGATTTTGAAGCTAAAAAAATAAAAGATCAAGACTTAATTGAACAATTAGAAAAAGACTATCAAAAATTGGTAAAAAGGCGTGTATTGTATACCACAAATTTTGCATTAAATAATGCAGATTCTGAAGTTGCCCCTTACATTGGTTTAACAGAAATGTATGATGCTAGTTTAAAACTATTAGACACGGTTAATAATGCTTTAACTCCACGAATTAAAGCTTCTGATTATGGCAAGCGATTTCAAGAATATTTAGATAAGATAAAAGCTAACGAAAATAAATAAATTTATAGCAACGTTTTTAGTACCTCTTTAAATACAAAAAATCCGAACATTGCTGTTCGGATTTTCTATTTGATTGAATTTACTCTAAGCTATTATTGTTTAATAAACTTAGCAGTTCCTGTTGTTCCACTAACATCGTATTTTACTAAATACATACCAGAAGTTAAATTAGAAATATCTAAAGAAGCATTTGTTTTATTTACATCAATGCTCATTACTCTTTTACCTAATACATTAAAAACATCAGCTCTTTGAATAGTTTCTTTAGCAGAAATATTTAATCTATTTGATGCTGGGTTAGGATACATAGAGAAACCTAATAAGGCATTGTTTTCTACACTTGCAGTACCTTGAACAAATAAATAAACATTGTCTAAATAATATAACCCTGCTGTACCTGCTTGCGTAATTAAGAACTCTTTTATTGAAGCTCTGTCTCCATTTAATTCAAAATCTTTTGATTGCCAATTTTTTATTTCATCCTGACTTGATATAGGATTACTAATATCAATTGCATTTGTTTCTCCATTTTGAACGCCATGGTTCGATAATTTAGGATTTAAAACCTGACCAACTTGATGATCAATAGCAATCCAATAATCCATATGTAAATGCGTCATCCCTGATACATCAGTATAATCTCCTAAAGACATTCCTAAAAAATTTGATCCTGAGATTTTTAAAACATTGTTTCCATCAATAGAAACCTCTTCAAAATCTGAATCATCCCAAGTTACGTTAGAAATTGTAGTAGCAGCTGTGTAAGCATCACTATATAGAGATATTACATTCTGTTCATCAAAACTTGGAGGCGTTGGTGGTGCATCAGTAGGTGCTACATCAGCTGGAGGCGCTCCAGCTTTTGGACCACTAATATTATCAACATAAAAAGTTCTTTCATCTTTTGTTACATCTCCAAAAGCAGCTACTCCTGCAGCCCAATATGCATGTATAACAAAATTATTGTACTGACCATTTGCAGCAGCAGCTTTACCGTCTTTAACAGAGTTAAATGTAAAAGTTAACGTCTGCCAAGTCCCATCACCATTGTGAGTTACTTCAGCAGCAGCTTCTGGAGCTCCGTTAACGCCTCCATTAACTTTCACTAAAAATGATATTGCTGTTGATGATTTTACATCAATAGTCATAGATTGAGTAGAAGTTAAGTCTGCGGCATCTGATAGCGTAAAATTTGAACCTTGCCAAACTTGTCCATCAGAATTAGCAACTATTTCTAAAACTTGTGATGTGTTTGAACCTGTACCTGTAACAACAGATGGAGCAGGCATATCTCCAAAAGGATCTCCTAAAACACCACCACTTTCACCTGTTTCAAAACCTAATAACAGATCTTGTGAAAACCCAATCGATGTTATCAAAAGGGCAAATAATAATGTAATTTTTTTCATAATTGTAATAATTTAAAACGTTATACTACAATATTAACCCAAAACTACTCTTTTTTATCATTTACAACCAATACAAAAAACATACAATACATAAATTAAATTAATAATTGAGGAAAACCCTATTTAATAAGGGTTTAGAAACGTGTTGACCTATTTTAAATTATACTCTAAAATTGTACCTTGTATAGGTTATGTATAGGCAAAAAAGATAATGTTTGGATAAAATAAGGAGATTAAAAAAATGATTAAACTAAAAAAACACCCTTAAAAATGATAATTCAAAAATTTTATCAAATAAATATTAATATTTACATAATATTATAAAACAACATTTGTTATTTTCTCAAGAGATGTTAAAATAAATAATCACAGAAATAAAACGGCATTTATTGCCTATATTCTAAAATTATACTAAATGAGATATTTTTTAAACTTTAAATTTATAAACTCCTAATTGGTTTTATATGAGGTTGACGCTCTAAACTAAAATTTTGTTTTTTTTATGCTTACCATCGTTAACTTCCACTTTTTGAGTTTGTGCCAAAAAAAACACTTGCCGTTAGCAAGTGTTCATCATTTTTATTTTTATGTAATATAAAATCGCTTAGCATTTTAAGTTAGCATACCTCCATCTACAGATAAAGTTTGACCAGTGATATAAGCACTCATATCAGATGCTAAAAACACACATGCATTTGCAATATCTTCTGGCTTGCCTCCTCTTTTTAAAGGAATTGAATCTCGCCAACCTTGTACTACTTTTTCATCTAGTTTATCTGTCATTTCAGTTTCTATAAAACCAGGAGCAATAACATTACTTCTAACATTTCTAGAACCCAACTCTAAAGCTACTGATTTAGAAAAACCAACAATACCTGCTTTAGATGCTGCATAATTTGTTTGCCCTGCGTTACCTTTTAAACCAACTACAGAACTCATATTTATTATAGAACCTGCCCTTTGCTTCATCATTGGTCTAATAACTGCTTTTGTTAAATTAAAAACAGATTTTAAATTTACTTCGATTACTTTATCAAAATCTTCTTCAGAAATTCGCATTAACAAATTGTCTTTAGTAATACCTGCATTGTTTACTAAAACATCTATAGTACCAAACTCTTTTTGTACTTCTTTGGCTAATTCTTGAGCAGCATTAAAATCAGCAGCATTAGATTGATATCCTTTTGCCAAAACTCCAAAGGCTTTTAACTCTTCTTCTAAGGCTTTTGCAGCATCTACAGAAGAACTGTATGTAAACGCAACATTAGCACCTTGTTTTGCAAATTCAACAGCAATACCTCTTCCAATACCTCTTGTTGCACCAGTAATTATTGCAGATTTATTTTCTAGTAATTTCATATTATTATGTTTAGTTGATATTCAAATATAAAAGAAATTCCCGTTTTTCACGGGAATTTATATTATTCTAAATAGCGTACTTTTTGTTATTTTAAAACACTAGCAACCATTTCTCCAATTTTAGCTGGTGAACTTACTACGTGCACACCATTTGCTGCTAAGATTTCCATTTTTGCTTGTGCAGTATCATCAGCACCACCAACAATAGCTCCTGCATGCCCCATTGTTCTACCAGCAGGTGCAGTTTGCCCAGCAATAAAACCAACAACAGGTTTTCTGTTACCATCAGCTTTAATCCATTGTGCAGCTTCAGCTTCTAAATTACCACCAATTTCACCAATCATTACAATTGCTTCAGTTTCATCATCATTCATTAACATTTCTACAGCTTCTTTAGTTGTAGTTCCAATAATTGGATCTCCACCAATACCAATAGCTGTTGTAATTCCATATCCTTGTTTTACAACCTGATCTGCAGCTTCATAAGTTAAAGTACCAGATTTAGATACGATACCTACTTTACCTTTTTTAAAGATAAAACCTGGCATAATACCAACTTTAGCCTCTTCTGGAGTAATAACTCCTGGGCAGTTAGGCCCAACCAATCTTGTGTCTTTATCAGCGATATACGCTTTTACTTTTACCATATCTGCTGTAGGAATACCTTCTGTAATACAGATGATAACTTTAATACCCGCATCTGCAGATTCCATAATTGCATCTGCAGCAAATGCTGGTGGTACAAAAATAATTGAAGTGTCAGCACCAACCTTTTCAACAGCTTCAACAACTGTATTAAAAACTGGTTTTCCTAAATGTTCTTGACCTCCTTTACCAGGAGTTACACCACCAACAACATTGGTACCATAATCAATCATTTGACCTGCGTGAAAAGTACCTTCACTACCAGTAAAACCTTGTACAATAATTTTTGAATCTTTGTTTACTAAAACACTCATGGTTTATTATTTTTAGTCCATTTTATTAATTTTTTTTCTAAAAAAGAAAATTTTTAATGGATATCTGTTAATTTTATTTACGCAAAAATAGTTGATTGTTGGCTTTCAAAAAAAGAAAATCCGAAAATTCTTGTCTTATAAATTCCATATAAAAAGTTAAAATTTATTGTGAATGATTTTTATCTCTCAATAATCTTTTTAAACCTGCTAATTGTTTTAATTTTTCTCTAGATTCTTCGATTGGCGTACCAAAATAGGATTTGCCACCAGCAACAGATTTTGTAACGCCTGTTTGCCCAAGAATAACAGCTCCCTTACCAATTGTAATTCCGCTATTGGTACCAACTTGTCCCCAAATGGTAACTTCGTCTTCTATAATTACACAACCTGCAATACCTGTTTGCGAAGCTATTAAACATTTTTTACCAATTACGGTATCATGCCCTACATGAACTTGGTTATCTATTTTTGTACCTTGTTTGATGGTTGTATCACCTGTAACTCCTTTATCAATAGTACAAGAAGCACCTAAATCTACATCATCTTCTAATACAACTCTACCCCCAGAAATTAATTTATCAAAACCTGTTGGTCTATTTTTGTAGTAAAATGCATCTGCTCCTAAAACTGTATTGGCATGAATTGTAACATTATTACCAATTATACAATTATCATAAATGGTTACATTGGGATGAATAACACAATTAGAACCAATAACTACATTATTCCCTATAAAAACATTAGGTTGAATTACAGAAGCTTCACCAATAATCGCAGTTGCTGCAATACTTACTTTGGATGCTATAAATGGATTAAAATGTTTTGTAATCTTATTAAAATCACGAAAAGGATCATCAGAAATTAACAAAGCTTTACCCTCTGGACACGCTACTTTTTTGTTGATTAAAATAGTTGTTGCTGCAGAATTTAAAGCTTTATCGTAATATTTAGGATGATCTACAAAAACGATATCTCCTTTTTCTACCACGTGAATTTCATTGATTCCTAGAATCTCAAAATTTTTATCACCAATAAAATCTACATCTAAAAGTGATGCAATTTCTTGTAAAGTTTGTGGAGTTTTGAATTTCATATTTGGCTATTCGCTTTTGGCAGTTCACTATTAGCTAAAAGCTTTTACTCTTTAATTCGTTCTTGATAAGTTCCTTTTGTAGTTTCTATCTTAATTTTATCGCCTTCATTAATAAACAAAGGTACATTTACTGATGCTCCTGTTTCTACAGTTGCTGGTTTTGTAGCATTTGTTGCTGTATTACCCTTAACACCTGGTTCTGTATGTGTAACTTCTAAAATAACACTTTGTGGCATTTCTACAGAAAGTGGTGCATCATCTTCAGAATTGATAATGATGGTTACAATTTCTCCTTCTTTCATTAACTCTGGAGTATCTAAAGCATTTTTTTGCAATTGAATTTGAGAATAATCTTGCTCATTCATAAAATGATAGGTATCACCATCATTATATAAATATTGAAACTTATGGGTTTCTACTCTAACGTCATCAATTTTTCTACCTGCAGGAAACGTATTATCTACTACTTTACCATTGGTAACACTTTTTAATTTTGTTCTTACAAACGCAGGCCCTTTTCCTGGTTTTACGTGTAAAAATTCAACAATTTTATAAATATCGTTATTATACCTAATACATAATCCGTTTCTAATATCTGATGTTGTTGCCATTTTTTGGTTTTTTAGTTTTTAGTTCTTGGTTTATGGTTATTATTTTACAACTAATAACCTGTATCCAACAACTTTTATTAATTTGCTTTATAATATCCTTTCATTATTCCTCTGTGAGAATCTTTTATAAATTGAATGATTTCATCACGTTCTGGAGTTGCTTCCATTTCTGCTTCAATAATATCTATTGCCTGTGTATTATTATAATTTCTCTGAAATAAAATTCTATAAATATCTTGAATTTCTCTAATTTTTTCTGTGGTATACCCTCTTCTTCTTAAGCCTACTGAATTGATACCTACGTATGATAAAGGTTCTCTGGCAGATTTTACATACGGGGGAACATCTTTTCTAACTAAAGAACCACCAGTTACAAATGCATGATTACCAACTGATGCAAATTGGTGCACAGCAACCATACCTGCTAAAACCACATTATCTCCAATGGTTACATGGCCTGCTAAAGTAGTGTTATTTGAAAAAATACAATTATCACCAACTAAACAATCATGAGCTATGTGACAGTATGCCATAATTAAACAATTGTTACCCACAACAGTTTTAGACCTATCTTTTGTACCTCTATTGATGGTTACACACTCTCTTATGGTTACATTATCACCAATTTCTACAGTTGTTTCTTCATCATCAAATTTTAAATCTTGAGGAATTGCTGAAATAACTGAACCAGGAAAAATTCGACAATTTTTACCAATTGTAGCGCCTTCCATAATTGTTACGTTAGAACCTATCCAAGTTCCAGAACCTATGGTTACATTATTATGTATGGTTGTAAAAGGTTCTATAACTACATTTCTTGCAATTTTGGCTTGGGGGTGTACATAAGCTAAAGGCTGATTCATAATTTATTTTTTTCTTGCTATTTGTGCCATTAGCTCTGCTTCTGCAACTAATTTTCCGTTGGCGTAAGCATACGCTTGCATATGACAAATACCTCTTCTAATTGGCGTTATTAATTCTGCTTTAAAAGTTAACGTGTCTCCGGGTAAAACTTTTTGTTTAAACTTAACATTGTCCATTTTCATGAAATATGTTAAATAATTTTCTGGATCAGGTACTGTACTTAACACTAAAATACCTCCACACTGAGCCATAGCTTCTACTTGTAAAACTCCTGGCATTACAGGTGCCCCAGGAAAATGACCTACGAAGAAGTTTTCGTTCATGGTTACATTTTTCATTCCTACAACATGTCTATCAGATAGCTCTAAAATTCTATCTACTAACAAAAACGGTGGTCTGTGAGGTAAAATATCCATTATTTGATGTATATCTAGTAATGGAGGTTGATTTAAATCATATTGAGGTACGTTGTTTCTTTTTTCTGCTTTGATAATTTTTGCTAACTTTTTAGCAAACAATGTATTGACCAAATGACCTGGCTTATTTGCAATTACTTTACCTCTAATTCTTGTGCCAACTAATGCTAAATCTCCAATAACATCTAATAATTTATGACGAGCAGCTTCATTGGCCCAATGCAATGTTAAGTTGTCTAAGATTCCATTAGGTTTTACAGAAATATTGTCTTTTTTAAATGCTTTTTTTAATTTTTGCATTGTGCTATCTGACAATTCTTTATCTACATAAACAATCGCGTTGTTTAAATCACCACCTTTAATTAGGTCGTTTTCTAACAACATTTCTATTTCATGTAAAAAACTGAATGTTCTTGCGCCCGCAATTTCAGTTTTAAAATCGGCAATATTTTCTAATATTGCATTTTGGGTACCTAATATTTTGGTACCAAAATCTACCATTGTTGTAACCTGATACTCGTTAGAAGGCATTAAAATAATTTCGCTTCCAGAGATTTCATCTTTATACGAAATAATTTCTTTCACTACATATTCTTCAATTTCTGCATCTTGTTCTTGTATACCTGCTTTTTCTAAAGCTTCTACAAAATATTTTGAAGATCCATCCATAATTGGAGGTTCAGAAGCGTTTACTTCTATCAACAAATTATCGATATCTAAGCCAACAGCAGCAGCTAAAACATGTTCAGAAGTTTGTATTTGAACTCCGTTTTTTTCTAGATTTGTTCCTCTTTGTGTGGTAACAACAAATTCTGCTTTAGCTTCTATAGTTGGAGCACCTTCTAAATCTACTCTGCAAAATGCAAAACCATGATTTATTGGAGCCGGTTTTAACGTCATTGACACAGTATTACCAGTGTGCAAGCCTACACCTGATAAGGTAACTTCTGATTTTATTGTTTTCTGTTTTTTACTCATTTTTCACTAACTTTTTTCAGCGCTTAAATTTTTTTCTATTTTACTTAATGATGCTGCTATTTTAGGTAAATTTCTAAAATGCACATAGCTTTTATTAAAATCTGGATAACTAAATGCTGGTGTACCTTGTACAACTTCGTTGTCTTTTAAGCTTTTAGAAATTCCTGATTGAGCTTGAATTTTTACATGATTACCAATTGTAATATGGCCAACAATGCCAACTTGGCCACCTATCATACAATTTTCACCTATTTTAGATGAGCCAGCAACTCCTGTTTGGGCAGCTATAACAGTATTTTCTCCCACCTCAACATTATGAGCTATTTGTATTTGATTGTCTAATTTTACACCTTTTCGAATAATTGTTGAGCCTAATGTAGCCCTATCTATGGTTGAACCAGAGCCAATATCAACATAATCTTCGATAATTACATTTCCTATTTGTGGTATGGCTTTAAAATGCCCTTCTTGGTCTGGTGCAAAACCAAAACCATCTGAGCCAATAATACAACCTGAATGAATTTTACAATAGTTGCCTATTTGTGTTTCAGAATAAATTTTAACTCCGGCAAAAATTGTACAATTATTACCAATAGTTGTATTATCACCTATATAACTGTTAGGGTATATTTTAACATTATCACCAATAATTACATTTTCACCAATATAAGAAAATGCCCCAATATATTCATTTGATCCAATTTTAGAAGACGCACCAATAAAGTGTGGAGTTTCTCTGCCCACTTTATTATTTTTTACTTCATTATAAAACTCTAATAATTTTGAAAATGCTTCATATGCATTCTCTACCTTTATGAGCGTAGTATGTATTTCTTTTTCTGGCTCAAAACTTTCATTTACTATGGCAATAGATGCTTTTGTAGTATATAAAAATGGGCTGTATTTTGGATTTGATAAAAAGGTTAACGATCCTTTTTCACCTTCTTCTATTTTTGATAATTTAGAAACCTCTTCATCAGGATTACCTACTACTCTGCCTTCTAAAATATCTGCTATTTGCTTTGCTGTAAATTTCATCAAATGCAAAAGTATAAAATTTATAGGTATTTGGCTAATCTCATTTTACTTTGGATAGCAAATTATGTGTTTTATAACTGGTTTTGTTAGGGCTAGTAAATTTAATTGGTCAGATGCTTTTGCAATATCTTTTAGTTTTCCTTTTTTATTAAGAATGTAAATTGGTTTTTGAGTTTGATAAGCTTGATTTTGAATTTGCTGAGAAAAAACGAAATAATTTATTTCATCAAGAGATAAATTTAATTTTTTTGAATACTTACGCTTTTTTTTATCAATCGTAACCGTATCAAAACTATTTTTTTGAACTTCTATTCGTAGTAATTTTCTATCAACAATCATTTTTGATAATAAAGACAATACATTATCGGAGTGTGTTGTCCATTCTTTTATTGCAGATAAAATATCGTAATCATCTAACTTAGCAAACATTTTTAAAGTTTCTTCGGTAAAATTATCTTGATTGATTTGATTGTACAAGAAGTATTTTAAGTCAGCACTACCATAGAGTTTCTCGCCATTTTCTGCCAATTCTTTAGCTCGTTTTAACACATTAACCAACATATTTTCTGCCACAATGCCTGTTTTATGCAAATACACTTGCCAATACATTAAACGTCTTGCTATTAAAAATTTTTCTACAGAATAAATTCCTTTTTGTTCAATAACTAATTCATCATTCTTTACATTCATCATTACAATTAATCTATCTGATGAAATATTTCCTTCTGTAACTCCTGTGTAAAAACTATCTCGTTTTAAATAATCTAAACGATCTATATCTAACTGACTAGAAATTAGTTGGCATAAAAATTTACGGTGATATTTCCCTTCAAAAATTTCGATTGCTAAGCCTAATTTTCCTTGAAACTCTTCATTAAGGTTTTTCATAAACTTTAAAGAAATTTCTTCGTGTGAAATTCCGCTTACAATACTATGTTCTAATGCATGAGAAAAAGCGCCATGACCAATATCGTGTAACAAAATAGCTAAATACAATGCTTTTTCTTCTTGCTCAGAAATTTGTACACCTTTAAAGCGTAGCACTCTAATGGCCTTTTCCATTAAATAAGTACAGCCCAAAGCATGATGAAAACGGGTATGATTGGCACCTGGGTATACCAAGTTTGAAAACCCCATTTGTGTAATACGCCTTAATCTTTGAAAATATGGATGTTCTATAATGTCAAAAATTAAAGGATTTTGAATCTGAATGAATCCGTAAATAGGGTCGTTTAAAATTTTTAATTTATTGGGCTTTTTTTTCTTCAAAAGAGCGGTTTTTATCAATCTAAGGCAAAATACGACTTAATGCCACAAATTCGCAAATTAAAAAGGATTGATTTTATGTGTTCGTTTTTTTAGAGATGAATATCAAAACAATACGTTGTAATTGTATGTTTTTGGCAATATTTTATCATTTTAACACTCGTAAAAATACAACAAAATGGTACTTTTAACTTTTAAAGTTAAAAATTAAAATATATGAGTAGCATACAAATTTTATGGGTTGATGATGAAATTGAATTATTAAAGCCTCATATTCTTTTTTTAGAACGTAAAAACTATAAAGTTACAACATGCACAAATGGTGCAGATGCCATAGATTTAGTAGATGAAACAAATTTTGATATTGTTTTTTTAGACGAAAATATGCCAGGTTTAACTGGCTTAGATACACTTAAAGAAATTAAACAAAAACAGGCAAATTTACCTGTGGTGATGATTACCAAAAGTGAAGAGGAATATTTAATGGAAGAAGCAATAGGTTCTAAAATTGCTGATTATTTGATAAAACCTGTAAATCCGAGTCAGATTCTGTTAAGCTTAAAGAAAAATTTAGACAATTCGCGTTTGGTGTCTGCCAAAACCACTTCTAGCTATCAACAAGAGTTTCGAAAAATTTCTATGGATTTGGCTATGGTAAATTCTTACGAAGAGTGGATTGACTTATACAAAAAATTAATTCATTGGGAATTAGAGCTAGAAAACATTAGCGACTCTGGAATGTTGGGTATTTTAGAAAGCCAAAAGCAAGAAGCAAATAATCAGTTTTTTAAATTTATTAAAAAAAATTATGAAGATTTTTTAACGGCTCATGACAAACCTACTTTTTCGCATACCTTATTTAAAGATTACGTTGTACCTGAGTTAAGTGATAAACAAGGTGTTTTATGGGTGGTTATCGATAATTTGCGCTATGATCAATACCGCATTTTAGAACCCTTAATCAACAATTTTTATAAAAAAGATGAAGAATATTCTTACTTTTCTATTTTACCAACAGCAACACAATATGCCAGAAATGCTATTTTTTCTGGTTTGATGCCTTCGGAAATGGAAAAACGTCATCCAAATTATTGGAAAAATGATACTGATGAAGGTGGTATGAATTTATTTGAAAATGAGTTTTTATCCGCTCAAATAAAAAGGCTTGGTTTAGACCTTCAACACGATTATTATAAGATTACATCTTTAAAGAGCGGAAAAGAATTGGCCGACAATTATAATGGCACCAAGCAAAACGACTTAACTACAGTGGTTTACAATTTTGTTGATATGCTTTCGCATTCAAAAACAGAAATGGAGGTGATTAAAGAATTGGCTGGCGACGATAAAGCGTATAGAAGTTTAACATTAAGTTGGTTTAAGAATTCGCCTTTATTTGAAATTATTCAAAAAGCACAACATTTAGGTCAAAAATTAATTATCACTACAGACCATGGAACCATTAATTGCAAACACCCAACTAAAGTTATTGGCGATAAAAACATAAGTGCAAATTTACGTTACAAAACTGGTAGAAGTTTAAGTTATGAAGATAAGGACGTGTATGCAGTTCGTAATCCTAAAGATATTTTTTTACCCACAGTTGCTATGAATGCTCCGTTTATTTTTGCGAAAGAAGATTTGTTTTTTGCATATCCTAATAACTTTAATCACTTTGTAAAATATTATAAGAACACCTATCAACATGGGGGCGTTTCTTTAGAAGAAGTTATTATTCCTTGCGCTGTTTATAGTCCTAAGTAAAAATAAGTTCGATATCGGTTTTTTAGTTTAACATAGATTTATTTTACTGATAAACAGTAGATTATTATTACAAACATTACTGAGATAAGACTAAATTTTTATTGAAATTAGCTTGCAAAGCAAATGGTGTACATGAGAAATCTTAAATTTAAATTTCTTCATTTTAGTTGAAAGCGTATTCCTTTCAAAGAATAAAAATTATTACGCAGCGTTGTTCTTAAAAGTTAAAGAATTATAGGATATAAAGTTATTTTTCATTTTTTTAAACCATTTTAAAAGGCTAAAAAAAATCAAAAATAACTTTATCTTACTTTTTTATGAATTTGTATCAACAATGATTATCACTAAAAAAAATTAAAACTTTAAATTTTCGTGCTTATCCCAAAGCCCCCAATAAGCTCCAACTACACCTTCTGCACCAACTTTCCAAGACTCATCAAAAGATGAGAAATAGAATATTTCTATATCTTCTTTATTTGCCCATGCCATAGCATTGATAAAGTATTTCATAGCATTTTCTGATGAAGAATGTGCAGCACCCAAACTTTCGCCTTCGCTTGGCCAACCTGTTTCTGTTATAATTACTTTTTTGCCTTTTGCCGCTTCTAAGGCTACACCAAACATTTTTTGCATATGTGCTAAAGAATAATTAATATCACAACCTTCCCAATAAGGATAACAGTTCGATAAAATAACATCACAAGCATCAGTAATATTGGGTCTGTGAGCAAATTCGTAGTAAGCATCTACATATCCTACAGGAATATTCATACCTTTTAAAGCTTCTTTTACTCTGTTGATGTAGCCTAACAATTCATTTTCTGTTAACTCTTTACGATACATTACTTCATTACCTACTGCAGCAATATCTACACAACCTTCTTTAGCCAATTGGATTAAACCTTCAATTTCTTCTTCATTTTTTTCTATATCATCACCTAACCAAGCACCAACCAAGTTTTTAATTCCATGTTTTTTGGCCATTCTGGGTATATGTTCATTACCTTCTATACAAGAGAAAGAGCGGATCCATTTAGTATGAGGTTTTAATATTTTTACTCTTCTTTCTACTTGTTCTTCTGTAATGATATCACCTGGTTCTTGGCCATCTTCATACATACTAAAACAAATTCCATGCATACCTGCATTTAACGTGTTTCTCCAAACTTCTATTAAATCTTCATTAGATTTATATTTACTAAAATCAACACCAGTAGCTTCTGAATAATTGGCTTTTAATTTAAAATGATGTTCTTTTCTGTATGACATTTTTAATTTATTTAATAGTTATAATTCTCCTCTACGTTTTACCAGAGTTTCTTTAATTTCTTTAGCTCTTTGTTCATTTAAACTGTATGTCCACATTACTAGCATTGCCAAAGCTGCTGTTGAAGCAGGAACAATAATATCTGCGATTCTCAGAGAAGTCATTGTTTCTACTGCTTGTTCAGTTATATTTTGATCAAAACCAACAATTTTTAAGATAACACCACTTAAAATTATGGCAATTGCTTGTCCTAATTTTACCATCCACCAGTAAATTGCTCCAAATGTACCTTCTTTTCTTGGCATACCATTTTCTAATTCATCTAAATCACAAACATCTGCGGTCATACTCATCATTAGAGTAAATAAACCTCCCATACCAAAAGCAAAAAAAGGAATTGGCAAAAAGATTAACCAAGGAATGCCATTACTTACATCTATACTAAACCAAGACATGCCTGCACTATCTAAATACGGATTTAAAAATTCGAATATAGCAGCAACTCCATTTGTCATGGATTCTCCTAAAACAGTTTGATTAAAGCTTTCGTTAAGTTCTATATCAAATCCCCACCATTTTAAAATGTATCCAATTATTGATAAAAATGTAGATATTAAAAAGGCATTTCTTTTTCCCCATTTTGTAGCCATTTTAGAAATGATTGGAATAACAATAAATGCAGTGATAATTGCATTAAGCGTATTAAACCAAGCTGGCCAAGTACCTGCCTGTTCCCAACTACCGGCATTCATATAAAATACAATAATAAAAACAGAAAACGCAGCAACCAATTGAAAACCATTAAACACTAAAAAAGTAGCGCCACATAATTTCATAAAGGGCTTGTTTTTAGATACCTGTTTGATGCCATTAAACAATTCTTTCATATTAGATGCTAAAGTTTTAAAGTTAATTACTTGGCGATTTTCCATATTTGCAGAATCTATTCCTCTACAAAAAAATGCGGGTAATGCACCAAAAACAATGCAAACTACACCAACAATAACTGCCATGGTTCTTACCCCTTCAGCTGGATTATCAAACGTGTTTACATCTGGTATAATTACATATAACCAAGGTACTATCATCCAAGCAATTTGCCCCATGCTATTTGCTAAGCTCATTAACCTTGTTCTTTCATTATAATCTGATGTCATTTCATACCCCAAACCAACCAATGGTGTTGCAAACATTGTATTACCTATTAAAAATAAGATTTGCAATATCATTACATACCAAAAATTAAAGGTCTGTGAAGCGTTTTCATCTAGTTGCCACATTAATATAAAGAGAATACCACTTATTATAGACCCTGCAAAAATATATGGCCTTCTTCTACCCCATTTCGATTTAGTGTTATCTGAAACAAAGCCCATAATAGGATCTGTTAAAGCGTCAAATATTCTTGGCAATCCACCTAAAAGTCCTGCCCAAACAGGATCCATTCCAAAAGCAGTTAAGATAAATACTTGGAGATACACACCTAGAACACCTGGTAGGAGATTAAGTACAAAATGACCTGAGCCAAAAGCTGCTTTTTGTCCAAATGGGACTTTACCTCTTGAAGGAGTAGTTGATTTTGCTGACATATATTTATTGTTTATAATTAATTTTTTGATTCGTTAGGAATTACAATGGTTTGTATTGCTTGTCCTTGTATTTTTAGAGTTACACTTTTTGTGTTCAATGTTAATTGAATATTTTTTGCCTTTTCTTTTTCATTGAAAAGCACTACTGCAATGGAGCCGTCTGTATTTTCTGCAGCTGTTATCATAATATCTTTATCTTGATGATTGACCTCAATAATTTTAGCTTCTGGCCTAATAAACCTACTAAAATGAGCCATTGTGTAATACAAAGGTGTAAAGTAGACTTCATCAGTTTCTGGATTTACAATTACTGGAGCTATACACCAGTTTTTAAACCAATTAGGGCCTCCTTGTGTATCTAAAACCATATTCCAATCAATCCAACCATCAACATAATTGTTTAAGCAACCAATAATATCTCTTGCATATCTATTTACTGGAGCATATTTTGGATGCATATGCTTGTCTTTTTCTGGAGCCCAAGTATACCCCCAATCTGTTGCTTCTTTTTTCCAATACCAAGCATCATCTTTCCAAACAGGAACCTGAGCATCTATACAAGCTTCTGACTGAATTAAATGTTTATTTGGTGCTTTTTGATGTGCATATTGTAATTCCTCTGGGTAATAATGCAAAGTACTTGCATACCAGTGAATAGCTGTACCATCAAAATACTTTGAAGTTTCTTTGGTTGCATATTGCGAATCTACCCATTCATTTAAATGCTCTCTATTTTGATCGTACCCTAAAATCTTTACTTCTGGGTAATCTGCTTTTAATTTTGGGCCCAAATGATTTACGACAAAGTTGGTCATTTCATCAGGGGTAAAATGCATACTTTCCCAATTGTTTCCATTTCCTAATGGTTCATTTTCAACTGTAAAACCCCAAATATCAATACCTTCATTTTTGTATGCAGATACATATTTTGAGAAAAATAACGCCCAGGTATCATAATATTCTGGTAAAAGTTTGCCTCCAACCCATTCTTTATTATCTTTCATCCAAGGTGAGGCTGTCCAAGGTGAGGTTAAGATTTTAAATCCGTCTTTAGATACTTTAATCGCATCTTTGATCATCGGAATGATATCATCTTTATCTTCTTCAATAGTGAAGTGTTTCAGGTCTTTATCGTCTTCAACAGGAGCATATGAATATTGGCTTAGCGAAAAATCGCATGAATTCATGTGTGTTCTTGTTAGTGAATATTTAGCGCCACTTTCACCAAAATAAGCTTCAATAATTGAATCTCTATTTTTTTTACTAATTTGATTTAATAAATACGCTGTAGATTCTGTAAAAGAACCACCAAAACCAGTAATAGTCTGTTTTTTTTGATTTTGTAACAAGGCTACTTCAACCATATGTTTTATATTTTCATCCGAAGAAAAATTGTCTAATTTGGTTAAAGTATTTCCGTTTGCAGAAGTTTCAAAAACCTCTATGACTAATTGTTCTTCTTGAGGAGCGCAACTTATAATCATAATTGATAGAAATAAATAGGATAAATATTTAATCGTTTTCATAATTCTTTTTTATCTTGGATAATCTGTATTCGGAACCAACACTGTTTTTAGCAGTGCTTCTTTATCGCCATTAAACGTTTTTGTGATAGTTTTGCCACCTCTTGTTAAGCCTTTAAAAGTGCCATTATCTACCAAATCCCAAATGGGATATTTTGCTTCACCATTTAAATTGATTAATCCAAAATGATTTTCTGAACCTAAAGGGTTACCAGCGTCTTTCCATTGTTCATCAAAAGCCTCGAAATAAAAACAAGAAATACCTGCTTTATTTGTCCAATCTCTTAAATGCTTATAATACAACCCTTGTTTATATTGGTCTGTAGCTCTAGAACCATTTACACCATAATAACCTGATGATACTGTTGCCCAACCAGTTTCACCTATATGAATTTGCTTAGTACTATCAATACTATGTACATATTTCTTAACATTGTTGTAATGCATTTTTGCAAAATCTAAAGCACGTAACATGGCATTGTCTACTTTTTCTAGGTCTGATAAATTGTTATCTTCTTCAGGAACTTTCCAAAAGCTGGGGTTGTAGTGTGAATTGTGATAAGCATAGGTATGCATAGAAACATAATCAACCGCTTTAATTAGTTTGGGTAAATCTTCATTTTCTCTGTATATTTCTTCTCCACCACCCCAAGACGCAAAATCATCTGAACTAGTTATCCATAAATCTTTTGATAGTTTGCCTTCACTTTTTAAATTTTGAAGATGTGTAACCCATTTTAAGATTACATTGGGTTGCACAAAGTAACTAGTTGCCCATTTTACCATGGCTTCATTACCCACAGCAATTACCTTTACAATATCTGGATATTGATTTGCTAAGGCTACTGCCCTTGCAATTTCTCCTTCGTTTTGCGGACTTTCTACATTATGGTCTGGTGTTTTATCTGTCCAAGCATTTAAACAATCTATCCAAGCCCCTAACATTACATACATTTCGAAATTGGCATCTTCTTTTTTTAGCTCAGAAATGGCTTTTAAAATATTTGATGCGTGTGGCAATTTTGGTTGCACATTATAGGTTCTTAAAATGCGAATACCCATGGCATGCATTATTTTTAAATCTTCTTTTAATTGTGGAATTGTAGGTTGTTTTTCCCTAGAATTCTCTCTATACCCTCCGTAAGAAATTGCTAAATAATCTGGGTTACCCAAAATATCTGCAGCTGTTAATTCTTTTTTTGTTTTCAAAACTGTATTTTCTTTTTTTTCTGATTTTACACAAGATATCATAGAAACTAAGCAAACTAGGTAAAGAAATGATTGTAAATTGTTTTTCATTTTTTTGTCTTATTTTATGATAAAATCTAATTTATTTTACGATGATTCTATAATTAATAGCTTAAGCCAAATCCAATTTCGAATAAAGGAGTTATGCTTTTATCCCAAAAATTAGGACCATATTTACCCTTATAATCTTCTGTTGATGTTGGCCAAGAATGTGGTAATTTTCCTGTAAAATTATAGTCACCAAAAAGTACTTCAGCAACCCCATCACCCTCTGAACCCAATAACCAAGCTGCTACAAAAGCATCGGATTCATTGATTTGATTGGTAACAACCAAGGGCCTGCCTGATACTAAAACAACTACCGTTTTTACGCCTTGCTCTTGGTATGTTTTAATATACTTCTGATGTTCTTCTGTAAGCGTCAATTCGAGCTGATTAGATTCGTGACCAATATCACCAAAAAACTCTGCATACGGTTTTTCGCCCACAACAATAATGGCAACGTCTGCATCAAAATGATTTCCTGTTGCATCTTTATCGAAAACAACATCACCTTTAGCGTGTTTTTTAATTCCGTCTAAAATAGTAGTAGCACCTTTATAATTTTCTTTAGTTCCTTGCCAATTTATAGTCCAACCACCAGATTGTAAACCCGACGAATTGGCGTGTTCACCCACCACTACTATTTTTTTAGTTTCTTTTGATAAAGGGAGTGTGTTTGCTTTATTTTTTAATAAAACTAAAGATTCTCTGACTGCTTGTTTTGCTAACTTACGATGTGTTTCTGTGCCAATTTTATTAACTAAAGTAGTATCTGGAAAAGGGTTCTCAAATAAACCTAATCGAAATTTTTGACGCAAAATTCTTCGCACTGCATCATCAATTCTAAAAATAGAAATAGCACTATCTTTAACTGCATCTGTTAATCCTTTTTGAAAATTATCTAGATCACCATCTACAGCCATAACAACATCTACCCCTGCATTTACAACGGCAATACCATTAAAACGAGAATAGGCTTTCCAATCAGACACTAAAATTCCATCGAAATTCATTCCTACTTTTAAAGTATCTGTTAACAATGCTTTATGATTGTGCATTGAAGTTTCTGTAATGGCATTAAATGATGCCATTATTGCCCCTACTTTTTCTTGTACTGCCACTTTATAAGGTGCTAATAAATGTTCTTCAATTTCTTTTGCTGATAATGATGTATTACCACCCTCAACACCAAAATCGGTTGCACCATCACCCACAAAATGTTTGGCAGTTGCTAAAACTGTTTTTGAATCTAACAAATTTCCTTGATGCCCTCTTACAGAAGCTTTGGTAAGTTTTTCAGTTAAGGCTGTACTTTCTGAAAAGGCTTCATACACTCTACCCCATTTTTCGTTAAACGGAATTGCAACACAAGGCGAAAACACCCAATTAAAACCCGTTGCTTGACTTTCTAAGGCTGTAATTCTGGCAGCTTCTTCAACTAGTTTTTCATTTCTTGTTGCTGCCAAACCAATATTATGAGGAAAAATTGTTGCGCCCTCATACGTATTTTGGCCGTGAACAGCATCAACAGCAAACAATAATGGAATTCCTAATCGAGTAGAAAGCGCTTTTTTTTGCAACTCTATAAATCGTTTTTGCCAATCTAAAGCGGTTTTTCCTGGAGTTGGCCCTTGTGTATGAATGATTGAACCAATGAATTTTTCTGTAATATGTGCGTCAGCAGACTCCTCAAAATGTCTTATTTGAGACATTTGTCCGATTTTTTCTTCTAAAGTCATTTGCTTTAAAAGTGCTTCTACTTTTTGCTCTATCTGCATTTCTTTACTTAAATTCATTTCTTTTGTACAGGAAATCCATAGGAATAAAAAACAGTACAAACTGTATTTTAATCTGTTATTTTTCATTAACCTTATTTAATAATCGATACTTTAATATGATTAATTTCGTTGGTTCTGTTAAATAATTTAGTGCTTGTTTCTTTGTTTAAAGACAGTTGGCTAAATCCTTCATTTTTGTCATTATTATATACCACTTCTACATACTCGATATCTGACTTTGAGTAAATTATTGGCACTTGACAATAGGTAAAACACAATTCATTTATACCAATATTCAAAGATTTTGTATTGCCCTCTACATCAACATAATTAAATGTTTGAGCATTATTTAAAAACTCTACATCTTTGAGTAATCTTGGATTAAAAACGATGCTACCTTTTTTAACAAATATGCCTAACTCACCAAACCTGCTTAACAAATCTTCTTTTACTTGACCTGTCATACCTGGTTGCTGTGCACCTTTTGTTGCTGGTGTATGCGAATATGCATCTGTTGGAAAAGCCCCATACAATTCTGGTGATTTGTGTACACCAACTCCTGCATTAATTTCGTAATAATGATCTAATAATCTACCAATTATAGCTTCGTTTTCTTTTTGATTGATCGCTAACAAACAATTTTCTTGAACAGCTAGTAATAGTTTAGAAACCATATGCCAATAAATAGATCCCAAACCTTCGTAACCAAAGAAAGTACCTGAGCGACCTGTAAACGATTTATGATCAAAAATTTCTTCGAAAACCGCCAATACATACTCAGTTTCTTTGGCTACTTTATCTGCATACTTTTCAGTTAAACTTGATAATGCTTCTTTAACACTGTTGGCATTGTTAAAATTTCCATTAAAATGATAGTTGCCTAAAACATCTTTTTCTATTAACGTTTTATCTCCGTCAGCAACTAATTGTTGTAATAACGCAGAGTTTTCTACTTTTTCTGCTGGAATATTGTTTTTATCGGTAAATCTTGGTAGATTTTTATTTGGATATAAGATATAACTGTATTGATCTGGTCTAAACAAAGCAGATGCTTTTAAACCATCTAACAAATCTAATGCTTGTTGTGGGGTTAAATATCCTGAACTTAATGCAGCTACTTGACCCTCTAACATTTCTGATAGGTATGAAATAGAAACTTCGTCGTTATTTTCTATTGTCATTAAATTATAGGCATGATACATATTATCAGCACGTTTATTGGCTCTAATACTATGATCTAAGTAATTTTTAGTAATGGCAAAAAAGTGTAATAATGAAGTTTTTGTAATTTGTGATTTTTCGGTTGAAAAACCATTTTCATATACAAATAATCTGTAATCACTAGCTGGATTTCCTAAACCATCAAGCACTCTTTTTCTTTCATTATCAGTTACATTTCTTGATAAAATCGTTGCATTATCATCTAATGTTTTTAAAATATTTTGGAATAATGTAGCCACTTCATTAGAAATGTGAATGGTATTTAGCTCTGTATTTTCTACAATACCTTCAAAGAAATTGATAAATCTTCTTAAGTAATATAAGGTTACCATAGAAACTCCATTACCAACTAAAGCGTTGTTGGCATCATTCCATTCTGGCCTTTGGGTATTTAACCAAATACCACCTTCTGGAATAAAATTGGCTACTTTGGCCAAAACTGTAACCAATAATTTTTCTATTAAGTTTACTTTGTAAGGCTTATTGTTTTTATCGTTTAATAAAGCACCATCTGCACCTATTGATGCTCTTCTTTTATCTATTTTTTCTTGTAATCGATGATCAAAATCAATAGTATCTTTTGAATTTTTTAGAATATCAGCATACGATTTTATTTTATAAGGCACATTTGCATATACAAAAATATCATCATTAAATAATTCTGCTAATTTAGATGGATAATGCTTTTCAATAAATTCTAAAAACTTTAGTAAATAGATAATTTGGTGATCTCCCCAATAGCCAATATAAGACCATGGATCATTTTCTTCGATAACCTCCCAGTCAAAACCATCTTTGGTAACTCTGTAAGGATTATATCCTTCAAAAGTAGTGGCATTTAAAAATTTATGAATCATACTCTCAATAAATTGAGGATATGAGTGTGCTAATGTTTCCCAATTCTGAAAAATATCTCTCCAGTTACCCTCATAGTCTAAAATTTTAGAGCCATCAACCTCACTTTTTGTATTGATTGAAAACTTGTTCCAAGGTCTACTTGGGTCTCCATGTCTTCTACTAAATTTTAACGGTAAATACTCTAAACATAGCCTTTTAAAATCTTTATCTGCATCATTATCTGCTATATCTTTAATAAACTGTAAGGTAAATTTTTCAGGTAATGCCTTTAACTCTACTTTTTTGTTTACAAATAATTGCTTGTTTGCTTTTGACAAATAGGTGTTAAAATCATCTTTTTCGATGGTATAATTGTCATCAAAAATACCACCTCTCATAATATTAAAAAGTGTGTTTGAAAAGTGTCTTGTATTGATTAATGGATCATTAGATAACTGTAAACCATCTGAAGCTGCTGCAAGATTGATTAAATTTTTAGTTCCGTTTGAAATACTCTGCTCTAAAAGAGCAGCAACATCTGTATCACTTTTAATTAATTCTGAAATACGAGTTACATCTGCAACAGTTTGATTTACATTAGCCACGTGCAACCAAGATTTTGTGCTATTTGCCTTTAAAGATGTAGTTGTATGAATAAAATAAGCACCTTTTTCTGCTTTCATATCTACTTCTTGCTGTACTGCTATGCCTCTTCTAAAATTATTTAGCTGCAATGAAGACAGCAAATACGTTGGACTTTCTATACCTAAAGACCAAACTACATTTGCTTTTAAGGCCTCACTTGGCTCTGCTTTATCTACAATAATAGCACTTAACGCATAAATACCTAAACCAGAATCTGCCTCTAACTCACATTTTTTATAAGCATCTACCAAATTGCTACGAATACCTTGAATATCTGAACCTACACCATAAGGCAACAAATCTTGAAAACCATCTAACAAAGCGATTTGTAAATGGTCTGAAGATTTATTATTTAAGGTTGCTTTTCTAACAAAACCATATTCGTCGCTTGAGTTCCACTCGTATTGAAAAGAGATGTTTAAATCTTCATTAATTTCTTCAAAAACAATTTTGTTTCCATAAATGTTTTTATAGATATTTCTTTTGATATTATAGGTACCTGCTTGTCTTTCTGAAAATGGTTCCCATAAGTAAATGTTATTATTTTTTGCAATTCTAAAGATTGATTTACAACCTGTAGTTTCTGCTAAATCTGTAATTTTATCATCTGTATAATAAGGAAATAGTGCATATTCTGCATTTTTACGTCCTGCAGTTAAACCTCCATTACTAGAAATAAACATCCAATGATTGGAATCTGAAACGATAGTCATAAAAAATGGACGCATTAAATGGCTGTTCGAAATTTTATAAAAAGTTTCGTTTTTAAGTTGTACTAATTCTCCTTTAATTTTTGGAGTTGGGTTGTTTCCCGTTTTTAGGGTAGATAAAGTTGTTTGTGTCATCATAAATCATACTAAAACACATCTATACTAGACATGAAAAACAATGTTTTTATTCTTAAATTTTATAGCTATTTGTTTTACTTACATGTAATTTTATAAAAGTGAAAAATAAGTTGAGTTTCTTTTTTAACACTCAATTGTAATTATTCTGGTACTTGTGTTATATCATCGAAATAATAAATATCTCCATCGCAAGCGGTATTTCTTTCAAAATAAATTACCATGTTTTTAAAGGTTCCTGAGTTTACATCAGAAAAATCAAAAGTTAATTCTTGCCATTGACCTACTTCTGTAATACTTGCCACTCTTTCTATAAAAGGGTTATTATTCGGAAAAGGATTTTCTTCTAACAATAGAGTTACATCAGTTACTTGTGTTTGAGCTAATACTTTTATTTTAAAAATTTTATTGGTCATTGTAGCAAAATCTAGAGGTGTATTTAATACGTAACCTGCTCCAGACCACGTTTCACAACCTCCTATTTTATTGTATAAAAAAACATTACAGCTAGCGTTAACATTATCTAACACGGGGTTATTAACTACTCCACCACCAATGTTACCAAAGGCATCAAAACCTGAATTACCATTGACGTTTAAAAAGGTCCAATTTAAGATGCCATTAGCAGGATCAATATTTTCATTTATTTCATCTGTACATCCATCAATTAATAATGTTGTACTTGTGGTGCTTGTTTCTCCTTTATTATTAGATGCTGTGAGGGTAACTGTATAATTACCATTAAAATATCTTTTTTCTGGATTAATTAATGTAGATGTAGTACCATCACCGAAATCCCATTTGTAAGAAGTGGCATTTTCTGAAATATTGATAAATGTTACTGTTTTGCCTTCTTTAACTTTCGTAAATCTTGCCATAACAGCAGCATCCATTTCTCCCGGATTTGTAACACCACTTTCGTTATCTTCACAAGATGTTATCACTAAAAGTGACATTAATAAAAGTGAAAAAATGCTTATATTTTTGATTCTATTTTTCATTTTTTTTCTTATTTAATTATAAACTCTTACATAGTCTACCAGCATTCTTTGAGGAAACACGGTTGTTTCATCTGGTGCTCCTGGTAAATTACCACCTACTGCAACATTTAAAATAATGTGAAAAGGCCTGTTGAATACCCATTCTGCTCCACCTGTTTCATCATTTACGTCGTCTGGAGTAATAGAGTTGTATAAATCTCCATCTACATACCAATTGATCCTGTTTGGTGTCCATTCTACACCAAAAACGTGAAAACCACTATCAAACCTATCGTTTAAAATTTGGTATTCTTTGGTGATGGAATTTGCTCCAGAATAATTTGGTCCATGAATAGTACCAAAAACTGTTGTTGGTTCATCGCCTAGATATTCCATAATATCAATTTCACCAATTTGAGGCCATACTAAACTGCCATTGGCATCATCGCCCAAAAGCCAAAATGCCGGAAAAACTCCTTTACCTGCAGGTAATTTTATTCTTGCTTCAAACCTTCCATACTGCTGATCTAGTTTACCTTTGGTAGTTATTCTTGCAGAGGTGTAAGATTTGCCATCAAAACTTTCTTCTTTGGCTGTTATAATAAGAACACCATCTTGTACAGTTACATTTTCGGGTCTGTCTGTATAAGTTTGTAATTCATTATTACCCCAACCTGGAATTCCTTGAGCTGTTCCATCACCTGTTAATAGGTTCCAATTTTCGGCTTCTGGTGTGCCATTTGTATCGAATTCATCTGCCCAAACTAGATTAGTAAGTGTGGCAACTGTTTGCTTTTCGCTTGTTTCGCAAGCCATCAATAATATCACTGATAAAATTGCTGAAACTTTAAATATTGTATTTTTTACTGTCATTTTTTTTAAAATTTTAGAAGCAATTTGTTATTTGTAGAAATAAACATTATCGATTAGAAAAGAATCTAAGCTTGTAGAAACAAAGCCAACTAAACCTATATTATTTATGTTGGGTCTACCAGATCCACCACCACCAGTAGAGCGTGTAAAGGCATTTAATGGTATATCTATACTTACCCATTCGCCTTGAATTAGTTGATTACTTGGTACTAAATATCCACCAGCAGTATCGTCCGATCCTTGTAAACCATCATCTGAATCATTAGCTCCAAAATCTATTAACTCTACAATAAAGTTTTTTGCTCCAGCACTAGTTAACTGCACATCTACATGTAAGTGTGTCATACTAGAAGCATTTACTGTACCATTCCAACCTAAACCAACAAAGTTTAAATTTTCATAACTTACATATTGATTTCCATTTGCAATAGGTGCTGATATTACTACATTATCATCATTAAAAGCTGCAAAATTAAGTCCGGTAACACTTGTATAAGAATCACTAAAAATAGCAATTACATCTTCTTGTGGTTTTGTTGGTTGTGGTGCTGTAACAAAATCTCCCTGTGAATTTGCAGTAAATGATCCCTCAGCAGCAACACCGTTTAATATGGCAGAAATAGTAGTTGAACCCGCTTTTAAAACCTCTACATACGGATTACCTGAAGCATCAAACAATAAATTATCTGTATTTATAATGGTAGCATCTGATGAGCTAAAATCATAATAATTATGTGACGGTGTTACTGTAACCACCTCTCCTGTACCTAATTGGAATGATTGTTTTAAATCGTTTAAAAATATTTGAGATCCTGTAAAAACATCTTCTACAACATCTTGGCCATTAAAAATCATTGGTCTTGACTGACCGATGTTTCCTAATTTTTCGAACCTAATTTCATCTAAC
Source organism: Polaribacter litoreus (assembly GCF_054584775.1). Taxonomy (NCBI): domain Bacteria; kingdom Pseudomonadati; phylum Bacteroidota; class Flavobacteriia; order Flavobacteriales; family Flavobacteriaceae; genus Polaribacter; species Polaribacter litoreus. The sequence continues at coordinate 56,499 of NZ_JBTLRD010000014.1, forward strand.
CAAAATGTCCATCCAATTTCATTACCATTTGGTACGTTATCTAAAATATCTAATCCACCTGCTGAAAATAAAAACATGCCTTTTTCTTGTGTAAGTTTACTTGCATCAGGAATTGGAATAATATATTTTTTCCAATCGGTTGTTAATTGAATGTTTGAACGTGCCACAGCATATTTGCCTTCTAAAAAATCTGTACCAAAACCAACCTGGCCAATGGTACCTGTTGTAGAACCTTTGGCATAAAATGTTAAAGCATCGTATTTTGTTAAATCTCTACCCTCTCCTCTATCTCTAAAAATACCTCCAATAAATCCTCCATTAGGATCATTTGGTGCTGGTACTGCTATTTTTATTGAACTTGTACCTTCATAAAAAATGGTTTCATCTGTACCAAAGCCCTCTGTATTTGCACCTCCAGCAGGATCAAAAGAAATGAAAAACTCATCTGTTAAGCCTTGTGGGGCATCACCAAATATTTCTCCTGAGGAATTAAATATGGGATCGATTGCATCTTCTGAAACCTCTCTTTCACAACTAACTGTGGTTAGCAAAATCAACCCTAAAAAGAATGTAATTTTTGAATATATATATTTATTTGTTTTCATGTCTTTTTGATTTATTTTCCGATGTTGATATGAATATAAGTTCTAATTTCCCACTCGGAACCATTTGGAAAACCAACAGGGCTTAATCTAGTATCTGTAGCAAATGCGCTAGCAGTTTGATTAGGTGCATATCTTGGTGAAAACTCATTTAATGATCTCCAAGTTCCTCTTAAACCTACTTTGGTATCTGGTAAAATTAACCAGTTTGGTTTACCAACAGATGTAGAAATATCTAACATTAATTGCATTGGAAACGTTAAGTTAAAATCTCGGTGATAATCGAAAGGTCCCCAATCGTTTACTTTAACCATACCTGTAACTTTTAACTTATTGTAAATCATTCTTACATCTGCACCCCCTCTATAAATTAGTCTTTCACTATCTCCATTAGCCTGACCTGTACCATAATAAAGATTGGTAATAAAACCAAAATCTGGATGAAGCTTAGAGACAATTCTAGAATTTATTTCCCACAAATCTGCGGCTGGAGCCGATTTTGCAAATGCAAATGAAGAACGATCAGCTAAAAAACCAATTGCAGCATCTTGAGTTGTTGGTAAACTACGATAAACGAAGCCCAAATTCATAGCAAATTTAGCATCTTCTGCTCTGTCGTTATCAAACTCGTACATGTATGTGGCCGGAGTCGGATCGAAAGTAAATAAAATTTCACCAGCTGTCATTTCTCTATTTCCTGCTCTTACTACAAAAGGATCGTCAACAAAATTTCTTAATCTACCTCTTGGGTCTCCTCCTTCATTTGGCATGGCATCCACCAAAGGTTTTTGATACATAAAATTTGGTGCTATTTGAAATTTACCACCAAAATTATAAGCAATACCTGTTAAAAAATTGCTCATATTTCCACTTCCAGAATCTTTTAATTTCCAACCTGTAAACGTTAATGTTGGGTCTGTACCACCATTGGCAACTAGCCCCATAACAGCCCCCTGTGCATACCAATTAAAACCGCCATTTGTATATGTTATTTTGGCTTTACCACCCCAGTTGTCTTTAGATTGTATTTTATCATCTTTTAATTCGCCTCTTTCATTATAATCTTGATAAACTCTACCATTTAAAGGTTTACCACCCCAAATTGCACCTAATTGCATCCCAAAATTTTTCATTTTCTTTTCTACAGCAATTGTTGCTCTTTCTGTTGGTAAAGCAGGTATTACACCCGTTCTTAACTGAACTGGGTCTAAAACTCGATTTCCGTTTTCATCTACACCAGATCCAGAAACAATATCTTTATGATAGATTGCAGAGAAATCATAACCTTTATAACTTTTTTGATATTTTAACAATACTGCTGGGTTTGCTCCCCACCAAAGTTGGGGGCCAAAAGCGGCTTTTAAGCCTGAAAAAGCACCTTTACCATCTACTTCAACACCTAAAATTTCTCCATTATAGATGTCTAAATTAGGGCCATAATATGCTTCTGGATAAATGCCGAAGAAATCTCCTTCATATCCCCAGTGATAATGACCAGTTCTATAGAAACCTCTCATATCAAAATCTTCTGCACTCCACTCAAATTCTGCATTATAAACTCTTAATCTATTGTTATCGGCAAGAGTTAAAATACCATCTGGAGTATCTACCTGAATTGGTCTACCAACGTTTTCATAAAAAATATCATCAATAGGATTACCAGCTACATTTCCTAAAATATTAAAATTAACTTCAGCTTTAATATTTGCAGCAGGTTGCCCTTTTACACCAACGAAATAAGATTGCATATGATCGAAACCCAACCTATCTGGATAAGCATCTCCAGTACCATCTGCAAATTGAGGTGTTGTTAGCAAAGAGCCCCCTGTATTGAATGTGGTAAACTCTGCTCTTAAGTTACTTATTTCTAACTTCTTACCAGTTCCCATTGAAGCTTTATCTCCTCTTGCCTTAAGAAATGCATCCATTAAATTAATATTTTTAAAATGGTTTTCTACAGACGTTTTTGTACTTGAAAAAGGGTTAAATGTGTGTGCTTGTTTTAAAGCATAATATGAAGCTCTTGGATACAAGGTATATAAACCTCTTACATCTGTTGCACCTTTTGCAGCAATACCAAACCATTCTTCATTCATGTTTTTATCATTTTCTTTGGCTTGATCTTTACTATAACCATTACTTGCCCAAGAAGCTTTTGTATCGTGAACATCTGCATTTTTTCTGTCGTTAAAGCCTGCTTTAAACCAACCATCACTAGACTGAAATGTAAAACCACCTATTGAGTTTTGAGCTTTGCCTAAACCATACGCATTTGCGTATATCTCTTTCCAGTTACTAACCATATAATAAGCTTGCATTAACTGGTCTTCTTTGTTATCTCTAGCATTAAAAGCATCTGAACCAAATTCTGTAAATAATATTGGTTTATTGAATTCTTTGGCAACTCTATCAAAAGCATCATAAAAGGAGTCTCCACGATACATATTTGTACCATAAACATCTATATCTGAACATTCTTCTGCAACGATATCTAAATACAGTAAATCTCCATTACAAATACCTATTGGATGATTTTTAACTACTGTTTTCATAGCAACAGTAGCATCGTTAAACAATTTATACATTGCTCTTGCTTGAGCTCTTTTAGCAGGATCGTCATCATTAATAATTATACCTTCGTCGGTTTCTGCTCCTTCCCAAGTTAAATGGTAGTTATTCTCATTACCTAACATAAAAAGTAAAAGACCCGGTGTGTTTTCATACGTTTTTGCCATATTAACAGTAGCATTAATTAAATGCTTTCTTACTTTAGAATCTGCGTAATCTGTTTTGGCATACCAAACACCATCTATTGTTAATCCGTAAGCACCAAATTGATGATTTATCATGGTATAAATACCAAAGTTTTCATAAATGTAAGTAATCCACTTTGGTGGCATTCCTATGTATGTTCTAATGGCATTTACACCCATATTTTGCCAAAGAGGCATTTCTCCGTCTAAACCAGCTTTGATAATTTCGTCTGGTTTTTCCCAAAATTTTGCATCTAAAACATTGTAACCTATAGGTACATAATCCCAATTGATACCATTAACGATTGTTGGTTTACCATCAATCATTAATTTCATACCATTAGCATCTTTCATTATAGACACTTTGGGTCCTTGAGCGCAAAGACTAAATGAGAATAAGAAAAATAGTAATCTGAAATAAGTGTTCTTCATAATTTTCTTTTTAGTTGGGAAATTATTTTATGTTGATGTCATAAAATAAAATCGGTTAGATTATTTGAATTATTAACGAATTATAAATTTAATGTATTTTTTTTGTGAAATTGATAAAATACACCTCAACATAAAACATACAATTCAAAATAACTAATTAAATGTTACGAATTGCTTATATACATTGACTCAAGCTTAAATTTTAGTACAACTTTATAACTATGTGTTGTAGTTTTGTATAGGTATTTTTTGGAGTGATGTGGTAATTATATATAGCTATTAAAGTAGTTAAGTGTTGTAATAATGAATTACTTAGAATTTTAAGGGTGTTAAATAGATATTATCATTAATGTACAATAAGATTAATTAGTGTTTTTGAATAAAGTTTTTAAACACAATGAGTTTTGATACTTAAATTAAAAAAGGTCAGAAAAATATCTGACCTTTTCTTTAAATAATAAATCTAACTAAATAAAGGCCTATTATATTTTACTGAAATACTTTAACATAATCGATTTCCATGGTATCTTCTGTAAACGCAGGATCAATATCACCTCCTAAAGTTCCTCCCATTGCAACATTTAAGATTAAAAAGAAATCTGCATTAAATGGTAAAGAAGCATCATTTGTTAATGTGTGATATGGAACATCATCTATATAAAATACAATTTTTGCCTCTGTCCATTCTACAGCATAATTATGAAACTCTGTTGTAGAAGTTGGCAATGAAGTAGATTGAGAAGGCCCATTACCCGCTGAATTTCCTGGATAGTGAATTGTACTTAGTACGGTATTTTTATCTTGTCCTTTTTGCTCCATAATGTCAATTTCACCAGTTTCTGGCCAACCCACTGTTGCAAAATTAGCTCCTAACATCCAAATTGCAGGCCAAGTACCTTGACTTGCAGGTAGTTTTGCTCTTACTTCTACTCTACCATAGGTAAATTCATATAAACCTTCTGTTTTTAATCTTGCAGAAGTGTAACTAGCACCATCTGCTTTTGCAGTAATTTTTAAAGAACCATCTTCTACAATTACATTCTCAGCATTATTTGTATAGGTTTGTTCTTCTCCATTACCCCAGCCACCAGCGCCAAGGTCATAGGTCCATTTTGTTGCATCTGGAGCACCGTTTGTATTAAAATCGTCTTCCCAAACTAAATTAGTATAGGTATAACCAGCAGTTTGTGTTGGTTTAGTTGATGTAAACTTATGGTACCAAGCAAAACCGTCTCCAGCTTGAATTACCCTAACAATAAGTTCTGTGCTTGAAATTGAAATAATATCGTAAGTACCAGAACCTACTAACCATCCCATAAAACCACCATCAGAAATTTCGAAAGTTGTACCTCTGTAAGGTTTTTCGTTATAAGAACCTTCTAAAGCCGCTTTAGATGTAGATGGGCCAAAAGAAACATTTTTAACTCCAAACATTTTTGTAGCCACACTTTCATCATGACATTGGTCTCCGCCAACACCTAAATCTCCAGCATAAGTACCTGGCACAAAAGCTGGCCCTACTGTTTGTTCGAATGTAATACCATTTGCAGTTCTAGTAAAAACAAACTCATTATCATACATACAAGACTTTTCTGCATCCCAAGCTTTAATTCCATTCCACCATGCCTCATAAGCAAATTCACCATTTCCATAATCATCTGTTACTGGCCCTAAACCTACATGAACATCTTTATCTGCTTGCCAATACCATTTTTTAGAATCGCCAACATTTGCACCACTTAATAAATTTTCTGCTTCAACATCAGAAAAAGAACTAAAAACTTCTACTTCTGTTAATGCTGATGAAGACGAGCCACCTGTGCCGTTAGCTTTTACTACAACCGAATATGTATTTACGCCTACTTTAGAGAATCTTTTTGTTAATTCTCCTGAAGGAGATTTTTCTGCCACTCCATCAAAATAGAATACATAAGATGAAGCATTATTGGCATTAACTGTAAAGTTTACAGTACCACTACCATCTCCATAAGGGTTGTTAGCATCTGCCCCCACAATATCTGCTGTAATTGTGATATTGGTTGGAGATACAATTTCTCCGAATTGATAATCATTTTCTTGACAACCTACAAAGGCTATAATCATAGAAAACACTACGATATAAATATTTTTTATTTTTTTCATTGTTCTATTTTTATTTGAAGTGTTTAATATCGTCTATATACGCGATAACAGTATCGTTATTATTCTCTGAGTTTACTTGAAGAACAACTCTACTAAAATTGGTTATACTTAATGCGTCAGTAACTCCTAAAACAGTATCTGTAGCAAAATCGAAAGTAACTTCTTGCCATGTATCTAAGGCAATGGTTTTGATGATTTCGGATTGTCTTTCCCAAGGATTAGGATCTGCATCTTGTAATTTTAACGAAATTTGATTAGGTTGACTACCCGATAAACTCGATGAAGGCACATAAATTTTTAATGAAAACTTAGATTTTGCATTCAAGTCATAATTTGGTGAAATGTCAAAACGAACATTTGCGTATTGCCCTCCAGTATCATTATATTCTAAAACAGTATCTGAACTATTTAAGGCATCTTTAAATGGATTTGCATAATTATTATCCATTCCACAATCGTCTCCAGCCCAAGTTGTTATTGTTCCATTCCCTTCAAAATCATCGTTTACAAATGGTTCTGTATCTGCTACTTCTAAACCGTAAGTAAAATCATCAATATAAGCAGTAACTGTATCATTATTGTTTTCTGAATTTACCTGTAAAACTACTCTATTAAAATCTGTTCTACTTAATGGGTCTGCAGCTCCTGCAGTAACATCTGTAGCAAAATCAAAAGAAACGGTTTGCCAAGTATCTAAGGCTATTGCTTTTATGATTTCTGTTTGTTGTGCCCATGGTTCTGCTGCTGTACCATCTTGTAATTTTAAAGATATCTGATTAGGTTGATTACCACTTATGCTAGAAGAAGGTACGTATATTTTTAATGAGAAAACACTGTTACCACCTGTTAAATCGAAATTTGAACCTTTATCGAATCTAATGTTTGCATATTGCCCTCCAGTATCGCTGTATTCTAAAACGGTTTCTGAATCGTTTAGTGCATCTTTAAAAGGGTTTGCAAATGCAGTATTAATACCTGCAGCATCACCTGCCCAAGAAGTTATATTTCCATTGCCTTCAAAATCATCTGACAAAATTGGAGCACCAGCAGGAGCTGGAGATTTCCAGAAATAAATATTGTCTACAAAAACAGTTCCTTCTCTTGGCCATGGACCTTCTGATTCGAATTTAAACTGACGAATTAAATCTAAGGTTAAACCTTGATTTGTATATTCTGATAATGGAATATTAATGGTTGTCCATTGATTTACTCTTAAATCAGAGGTAACTTGTACTTCATCAGTTTCATTGATAATAAATGTTTTTAATTTGGTTACATCTGGTGTCCAAACATCTAAGTGAAGGAATTCCATATTAGAAACATCTTGTTTGTTATCATCAAACGCAATTCCTTGATAAGAAAGGTTGGTGTATTGTAACATTTTATCACCATTTAAATCGTACTCACCAAAACTACTCCCAAATTGACTTTGTCCCCAATCTGGTAAAACATTAGCTCCTATATCTGTATATGCTTCAGAATAAATAGAAATAACATCTTCATCGTTTCTTGCTGGTGGTATAGCTGCTGAAGCTATAGGTGCAAGAATTTCTGTAACCTCAAAATCTGTAGTATATTCCGTAGTTTGTATAGCACCTCCTTTTGCAATAACCTTTACAGAGTACATACCAGCTTCTGCATATTGATAGCTTATAGCGTCACCAATATTAGCAGTAGCTACAGGCTGATCAACCCCAGCTTCTCCTGAATAAAATTCGTAAGTAGCTGCAAAATCTGCAGTGGCAGAAATATTAACTTGTTTTGTAATTGCTGCGTCATTATCTATAGTAACCACTAAATTTTCTGGTGCTTTGAATGAAACAACCAATTCTTGAGTTAACTCAGTAACATCGCCTTTAGAATTGTATGCTGAAACTTTTATATTGTAGGTTCCTTCTGCATAGGTATGCTGTATATTCTTACCCATTTCTAAGCCCTCTATCATAGGTGAAGAGTCTCCTAAATCTATATCAAAAGCAACTGCACCTTCAGCAGTTGGAATGATAGTAACCAACCCTGAATTATCTTGTGTTATTGTATATGCTGCAGCAACATTGGTTGGTGGAGCAATATTATCTAAAAAGTCTAAAGACCTTTCTTCTGTACAAGCACTAATAATAAGTAGTACAACTAGTGCTTTGTATATTGTTTTTAATTTTTTCATATTTCTATAGAATTAATAGTTTTGGTTTTGTGACCAATTTCCTTGAGAAAATTGAATTTCTTCAAACGGAATAGGAAATACTTCATTTTTACTTGGTGTAAACCCAGGTATTTGGCTTCCTCTTCCTGTTCTAACTAAGTCAAAAAAGTGATGACCTTCTCCAACTAATTCAACTCTACGTTCTTTATAGATAGCCGCAGTTAAATTAGTTCCGCTAGTAGTAACATTATTATCAGCATTACCAAAAGCTCTTTCTCTTACCATATTTAAATATGTTCTTGCTAAAGCATCGTTTGGACTAGACTTACGATTGTTAGCTTCTGCTGCCATTAATAACACATCTGCATAACGAATTGCTCTGTAGTTATTTGGGTTTGTTAAATTTTGATCTCCAGCAGCGTTTGCACTTCTAGTTCTTGGCAAATATTTTCTATTAAAATACCCTGTGTGCTCGTAACCAGTTGTAAATTCTGCACCTGTTGCAGTAGCCCAAGCATCGATATCTAAAATTGCTACATCTTTTCTTAGATCTCCGGCCTCAAATTCATCCACTACATCTTGTGTTGGTACATTAAAACTAAAGCCTGGTGTAAAATCTGGACCACTATAGCCTCTTACACCTTGAAAACCAACAGCTACATTACCTTCACTACATTGTAAACAATCAAAACCAGCACCTTCTACATCTGTATATTGCACTTCAAAAACAGAACCAGGTCCGTTTTCTCCTGCAAATTCAAAGATTTTATTATAATCTGTTTCTAACATATAAGGTCCGTTTTGGATTAAATTTTCTAAAACAGTTGCAGCCTCATCGAACTTGTCTTGGTACAAATATACTTTACCTAGCAATGCTTGTGCAGCTCCTTTTGTTGCTCTACCAGTTTGTGGTGCTGTGTATGTAAGGTTCTCTACTGCCCATTCTAAATCTTGTTCTATTAAGGCATAAACTTCTGCTTTTGGTGATCTTGGAATTGTTTTTTCATCACCTAAAAGAAAACGACCTTTTGGTTTAATTGGAATATCTCCAAACCACTTAACCAACTCGAAATTGTAATACGCTCTTAAAAAATAAGCTTCAGCTACCAAGGCATCTTTACCTTCAAAATCTATGTTATCTTTAAATTCGATAACATAAGCTGCCCTATTTACACCACCAAACATCCAACTCCATAAGTTTTGTAATTGATCATTTACAGGAGTGTGAATCATATCATCTATTTGCTGATAGCCAGGTACATCTGTAGCACTCTCTCCACCACATAAGGTATTATTTGACGCAATTTCGCCCATTAATACGTTGATAAATGTAGATTGTAAAGGATCATAAGCAGCGACTACAGCTTGATAATATTCTGCTTCTGAGTTAAAAAACGATTCAGAATCAATTGCAATTACTTTTGCATTGTCTATATATTCATCTGAACACGATGAAATTATGACTGTAGCTATACATAGATAGATAGCTTTTTGTATAAATTTATTTATTTTTTTCATATCTATATCTTAAAAAGTTACATTTAAACCTAATAAAAACTGTTGTGCAGATGGGTAATTACCATAATCTATACCAGCACCAATTGCACCGCCGTTAATAGAAGGGTCGAAACCTGTGTATTTGGTTAATGTAAATAGATTGTTTATAGTAGTGTAAATTCTAAATTTAGATAAGCCTACTTTTTCTAAAATATCTGGAGATAAATTATAACCAATTTGAATATTGTTCATTCTTAGAAAAGAAGCATCTTCTACATAAAAATCTGAAAACAATCTGTTATTTGTTGCATCATTGGTTAATCTTGGTACAGAATTGCTTGTTCCTGGCCCAGTCCATCTATCTAAATAATATGTTGGTCTGTTTACATTTGGTAAAAAACGCTCAAAGTTTCTTACCATATCTTTTCCAATTTCAGCATATAAATAGGTAGAAAAATCCCAATTTTTATAATTTGCTGAAATATTTAATCCCATTAAAAATTCTGCCTGTGGATTACCAATGTTTACTCTATCATCTAAATCTATGTTACCATCTCCATTCATATCTTTATAACGAATGTCTCCTGGAGAAGTAGTAGTTGCACCTAAATCTGTTTGTGAAGGATGCGCATCTACTTCTGCTTGCGTTTGGAAAATACCATCAGTAACTAGTCCATAAAAATAACCAATTGGTTGCCCAACTTCCATTCTAGAAATTGCAGGATTACCGATAGCAAAAGAACCGCCTTCTAAAAACGCTCCGCCCTCAACGTCTGTAACATTATTGGTAACATAAGTAACATTATAATTAATATTAACTCTAGCATTATCGGTTTGTAGCGCTTTGTAACCAATGGCTAACTCACCACCAGTGTTTTTTGATCTACCTGCATTTACTGTTGGATTAGCACCACCTGGAGCACCAGTACCTAAAATACCTGAAACAGGAAAGCTTTGTATTAATAAATTATCTCTACTTTCTTCGAAATAATCTGCAACAACAGTAAGCTTATCATCAAAGAAATTGATATCTAAACCAATGTCTAATTTTTCTGCAGTTTCCCATTGTGCTAATGGATTTGCTAAACCACCTTGTGCTCTACCATTTACTAAAGCACCATCAAAAACATAAGTAGCCTCTCCGTTTAATAAAGAGCGGTATAAGTTGTTACCTACGTAATTTCCTAAAGTACCATAACTTGCTCTTAGTTTCATAAAACTTATGGTTTCATTGTCTTCCATAAATTTTTCGTCAGAAATTTTCCAACCAGAGGTTACAGACCAGAAATGATCTACTCTTAAGTCTTCATCGAAAGGCGAAGCTGCATCTCTTCTTAACAATGCAGAAAATAAGTATTTACCTTGGTAATCGTATTGTAGTCTTGTAAAATAAGATACTAATCTAAAATCATCAAAACCACTATTTAGGCTTCTTTGAATATTTTGAGGATCTGTTAAATATAATTCTGCAAAACCAACAGAATTACTTGGAACATCAATACCAGTTGCATATAAACCATCAAAATAATCGTTTTGCATACTTGTACCTAGAGTAAATGCAAAATTATGATCTTCTTCGATTAACTTATTATAAGTAGCAAAAATTTCGCCATTAACTCTTGTAGAAGTTGTTTTAAATTGATAAACAGAACTTTGAGGCACATTAAATACTTTACCTAAACCATAATCTTGTATAGGCGTAAAAGTTTTTCCTTTTTGATTGAATATTTTGTACCCTAATCTTGATGTAATATTAAGCCCTTCTATAGGCTGATATTCTAACTTAAAGTTACCTTCTAAACCGCTTCCGTAAGTTTCGTTATACACATTAGTCAATTGGTTTAATGGGTTGATTAACTCAATCCCTAAAAAGTTATTAGTATCATCTTCTTCAACACCAAATGTTGGTGCATAATTTAAACCATTAAAAAGTACAGAACTCGGAATACTTTCTGAATAAGAAGTAAAAAAGTTAGATATTAATGAAAACTTTAATTTTTCTGAAATATCAATTCCTAAATTCACTTTGATATTGTTTCTAATAAAGTTAGATTTTTCTTTTGCAATGATACCATCTTGTTCAATTCTATTTGCACTTACAAAATAACTTACGTTTTCTCCTCCACCAGAAACACTAATGTTATGATTTTGCATAAAAGCTTGGTTAAACAATTGATCTTGCCAATCTGTGCCTTGTCCCAAATTCCCTACATTAGTAAAAGGTATGGTTTGTCCGCTAGCAGCATAAGCTTCATTTAAAACCAAAGCATATTCTGTAGCGTTTAAATAATCTAACCTTCTTGTGGTGCTTTGTATACCTGTTTGAACATCGTACTTTACAGAAGGAGCTTTATTTTTTTTACCTGCTTTTGTGGTAACCAAAACAACACCATTTGCACCTCGTATACCATAAATAGCAGCTTGTGCATCTTTAAGAACCGTAATTGATTCAATATCACTTGGGTTAATACTATTTAAATCTCCTTGATAACCATCTACAATTACTAAAGGTTGGTTTTGGGTGTTTGAACTTACCCCTCTAATTAAAATATTAGCAGAAGCCCCAGGTGCACCAGAAGATAAATTAACGGTAACCCCAGATGTTGTTCCTTGTAATGCAGTTGATGCATCTGTTGGTTTTAACGCTTCTAGTGTTTCTTCTCCAACCAGAGATACAGACCCTGTTACATCCTTTCGTTTTTGCCTACCATACCCAACAACTACTATTTCATCTAAAGCCTCTGTAGATTGCTCGAGACCAATATCTATGGTTTCTTTATCTACAATTACTTCCTTTTGCTTGTAGCCTAAATAATTAAACACCAAGGTTTCACCTTTTTGTACTTTTAAACTGTATACCCCATCAAAATCGGTATCAGTACCTACAGTAGTTCCTTTAATAATAATACTAACGCCTGGGAGAACTTCTCCAGAAGTTGCATCCTTAACAACACCTTTTACATTCATTGTTTGAGCATAAGCCAAAACAGAGCTGAATATAAAGAGTAATACTATGATAATTTTTCTCATCAATAAAGTTTTAATTATGTTTTACACAAAAATATCACTAAAAAATAGTGAAAACCATAAAAAACACCTCAACAAAAAACATACATCATAAAAAACATAGAGAAATATAATAAAATCAACACGAGGTAGAAGGTTTTAAGGCAGATAAATTACAAGAAAGTATAGGGGTGTTGTGTTTATGTATAGGTGATTTTACCTATATGTATAGCTTTAAATCTCAATAATATAATTTGTTAAGTTGGCATCATGAGGTAAGCTCATTTTTTTTCTTAACCTGTAACGTTTTACTTCTACACTTCTTGGAGAAATATTTAAAAGTGGAGCAATTTCTTTAGAAGATAGATTTAATCTTAAATACGCGCATAATCTTAAATCATTTGGTGTTAATTCGGGGTGTTTTGTTTTAATCTTTTTTAGAAAATTTTTATCAGCATTATTAAAAGCTTCTTGAAATAATTTCCAATCATCTGTATTATTTAAGTTTTTATCTATAATTTTAATAACTTTGGTAACACTGTTTTTTCCGTTTTCTACCAATTCTGATTTTATTGTATTTAAGAATTCATTCTTTTTAATGATACTCATTGTAGAGGTTGCTAATTCTCTATTTTTACTTTCAATATCATTTCTAAGTTTATCATTATTTAGTTTGATAATTTTTTGAGAACTCTCTAATTCTTTAAGCTCTATTTCTCTTTGTGCCTTTTCTAAAAGATCTTCTCTCTGTTTTTTGTAATATCTTTTTGATACTAGATGCAAAGCGTAAAAAACCATGATTACAAGCAGTACATAGATAAAGACAAATACATTTGAAAGATACCAAGCTTTAGATATTTTAAATGAAAATTCTGCTACGTTTTGGCTTAATTTATTATCTATAGATGCCCTTACTTTAAATACATAATTTCCGCTTGGCAAATTTTCAAAAAGCACCGAATTTTTTTTGTATAATTTACTCCACCTTTCATTTAAACCCTCTAGTTTGTATTGAAATTTTATAGATGATGTTTTGTTATAATTAGATACACTGTACTTAAATTCAATATTATTTTGATTTACATTAAATTCTGGTGTTTCAACTAAACTTACCTTGTTTTGAGCACCGTCTGTTTTATTACTTAACACTCTGTTTAAATCTACCCTAAAATCTTGAGGTGCTTCAATTTTATTTAAATCTACAACCAAATATCCATCGCTAGTACCAATTAAATACTTGTCTTCTTGAAAGTGTATGATATTTTCGTAACCAGAAGCACCAATATGCAATCCGCCCTTTATCGGAATTATCTCTAAATCTGGTTTATCACTTAGTTTTCCTGGAGCAAAATAACGAATATCATCTTTAGTAAAAGACCAAAGCTTATTGTTTGATTTATGAGGTATTAATTTGGCAGATAAGAATTTATTATTGGGCATTAATTTGCTATAAACCGTATCTAATTTAAAGCGGTCTGCTGCCTCTACATATTTATAAACTCCCTTTTTACACGAGTAAAAAATAGTGTTTTGGTATTTTATTAAGCTAGAGTGAATCCCTTTTTCTACAGATTCATCTTTAACCAACTTTGTAACGTTTCTAAAATCATCATCAACCTCTAATTTAAAAACCCCTTTATACTCGTGATTTACAAATATTTTGTGATTATCTTTTAAGATAAAGTACCTACTTGAATTAGAAAAACCTTTTATTTTATTTCTTATTACCCAAGAATTTTCTTTTTTAGTGAGGATGTACAATCCGTCATAAGCTCCTATAATTAGGGTTTTATTATCTATTTTTTTTACACCCCAAGTTCCTTCTGCTCCCTTAATTAATGATGCATCATTATTATTAACAATAAAAGTTCCTGAATTATGACTACAAAACAAAGTGTTGTTTATTACTTGTAAATCCCATACTTGACCCTGAGTGTTTTCAATAAACTTAAATCGTTCGTTCGAGTTTTTTTTTCTATAATATAGGCCTTGGTTTGTACCCAAATATAAATAATCGTTATAAATTATTGATGCATAGATTGTACCCCAAAAATTTTCCTTTTTAACAAATAACTTAAATGGCGACTTTAAATTAATGGTATTAATACCATTATCTAAACCTAACCATACGTTTTCGTCTACATCTTCAAAAATGGACAAAACTGTGTTATTACTTAAACCTAACCCTTGAGTAATTTTGTAAAATACATCTCCATTAGAGTCTAATTTTATAATTCCGTTAGAAATTGTACCTAAAATAATATCTCCATTTTTAAGCAACTTTGCGCTATAAATGGTGTTGTTCGATAAAAACCTATCTGCAGATATATTCCACTTTTTAACTGAACCATTCTCTAAAAAATAAAAACCATCTTTTTGTGTTAAAAAGTATAATTTATTGTGCATACTAAAAATATCAACAATTAAATTTTGTGCTAATGGTTTTTCTTTAGAAATTAATTTAGGCGCTCCATTTTCTATCATAAAAACACCATGTTCTAAATCTTGATAATAAATAATATTATCTACTTTGGATAGCTTTGAAATATATTTTGAAGCCTCTATTATTTTGTGAGATTTTGTTTTTAAATTGTATAGGTAAATTCTTTGCAGAGATTTAAAAATCATCCAACCATCTAGTTCAGATATTTCCCAAATCTGCTCATCATCTAGCATTTGTATTTGGCTATTTTTAACTATAGAGGTAAATTCTAAAGTACCAAATTCGTTTTTTTGCCAAAAACCAAAATCCATATAACAACCTGTATATATTTTATTTTTAAAACATTTTACAGAACGCATAATGGTTTCATTTGATGTTGGGTATAACTGCCAATTTGCACCATTAAACTCTAACAATCCGCTATTGTTAGCTACATAAATAAACTTATTTGAAGCTTGAGAAATTGCCCAATTTTGATTCTCTGCTCCATAATATTCTGTTGAAAAGATATTTATTGGAGGTATTTCTTGCCCAAAGCCATTAAGAACAGTAAGAAAATAAAGAATTAAAAATATAAATACTCTCATAAAAAAAATATGACCTTGAATTAATAGCTTACGAATTTAACAAAATATATATCAACTTTCTTAGATTATTTTTTTTAAAGAGTCAAACTTTCCATAAAACTTAATTAAATGAGGTATTATTCGATATTCTTTCAAATATTCTTAACAAAACTTTATGACTTTAAAATAATTCGTTAACTTTACGCTATTACATTTAAACGGTTTTGATTTAATGAACTTGATGAAGAAGTTAGGTAAAACTAACATATTAATGTTGTTGTTGTGTGTGCTAATTGTGCTAATAGCAGAATATCTTTTTTTAACAGGTGATAAATTACATGGAATATTTTTGGGCCTTTGGGCGCCCACACTATTGGGTGTGATGATTTTCCTAAAAATAATTATGAATGAGCGCAGATAATATTATTTTCTACTTTTCTATTTTTGTAGGAGTCTGCGTTATTGTTTGGGCTTATATTATGATTAAAGAGTTTAATAAAATTAGTAAACGCTAATTTTTAAATAAACTCTTTTAATTTTAAAACAGTGTAATCAATATCTTCTTTTGAGGTATATTTTGAAAAAGAGAATCGTACAGAAGTATTATCTACATCATTACTATTTAAAATTTCTGCCAAAACATGAGAGCCTTTATTACTACCACTTTGGCAAGCTGAACCTCCTGAAACTGCTATACCAGCCATATCTAAACTAAATAAAAGGATACTATTTTTTATAGGAAAACGAGCATTTAAAATGGTATAACTGCTCTTTGCTAAATTAGATGATAGACCATTAAACTGAATATTTTCTGACATTTCTTTTAGTTTAGCAATAAAATATCGTTTTAAATCATTTATATATTCTTGATCTTTTTTTAGATTGATACTAGCAATAGCCAAAGCTTTATCCATACCTAAAATACTATGTACATTTTCTGTACTAGACCTTGCCCCTCTTTCTTGATCGCCACCAAAAAACATAGGTAAAATGCCAAACCCTTTTTTAAAATAAGCAAAACCAACACCTTTTGGACCGTGAAATTTATGTGCACTTGCTACTACAAAATCTATTGCTGTTTTTTGTAAATCTAATTTATAATGACCTATTGCTTGAACTGTATCTGAATGAAACAAGGCTTTATATTTTTTACACAATTTACACACTTCATCTACAGGTAAAATATTACCAATTTCATTGTTGATATGCATTAAACTCACTAAAGTTTTATGTGTTGAAGTTGATAATAATAATTCTAAATGTTCTACATCTATACTCCCAAACTCGTCAAAATTTACAAAATCTACAACGATATTTTGTGTTTTTCTAAGATGATAACAAGCATGTAAAACAGCGTGATGCTCTATTTTTGAAGTAATAATTCTTTTAACGCCTAAATTTAAAACTGCGTTATTTAAAATTAAATTATCAGCTTCAGTGCCGCCAGCTGTAAACACAATTTCACTTGCTGTAACATTAAAATGTTGCGCTATATTTTTTCTGGCAGTTTCTACAGCTGTTTTGGCTTTTCTACCAAATTGATGCGTAGATGACGGGTTTCCGTAATTATCTTGCATCGATTTATGTATTAATGCTAAAACTTCGTCATCTATTCTTGTTGTTGCTGCATTATCTAAATAAATAGCTTTCATTATGCAAAAATACAATTAATTAGTGTTCTGATAAATATAAACTTCTGTGGCTCCTAAGCCATATTTTTTGTAAGATGCATCATAATATTTTACAGGATATTTTTTTAATAATCGTAATAATTCGCCTTTTAAAACTCCTTCTCCAACACCATGAATAAACACAATTTTAGAAATTCTTTTGGCAATAGCAAATTCAACTTTTCTTTTTGCAGTATCTAACTGTAAATTAAGCATATCAAAACTATCTAAACCTCGAGTTGATTTTATAAGTTGATTGATATGTAAATCTACCTCTAAAATCACTTCGTTTTTATCTTTTACAAAATGACTTTTCTTTGGCTTATGAGTAGCTAATTTAGCTTTTAAAATGGGATTGTTTATATCTGTGAACTTACTTAGTTCGTGCTGCTCTTTATGAATCTTAACGAGCTCTGAAGATGCAAATTTAAACAGCATACCATCTTCTGATTTTATGGTAATTTCATCACCATTAATATGGGTTACAATACCTTTAATAACATCATCTAAAACAGCCACTTTATTTCCAATTTCTAAACGCATTCTTAACATTATATTAATTAACAAAAGTACAATTTTAGACTAATTTTGTTGCAAAAATAGTAATATGTTAAAAACTTCAAACACCTCTACCAAAAACTTCTTTGAAAACGCTTTTAAAAAAAGCTTACCATCTGAAGATAGGGTAAAATGTTTGTTGAGAATTGCAGAAACTATAGCAGATGAATATACAATTAATGAAGTTGTAAATTTAAATTTTATTTGTACGCACAACTCTAGAAGAAGCCAGTTAGGCCAAGTATGGAGCTTTTATGCAGCAGACTATTTTAATTTAAATATTAATGCTTTTTCTGGTGGTACCGAAGTTACTTCTTTTTACAGAAACACTATTAAAACCTTACAAAAAGCAGGTTTTTTATTTCAAGTAGTTGATTTTTCTCATCAAAACCCAAAGTATCATATTAGTTTTAGTAATTCAGAAAAAGCTATTTTAGGCTTTTCTAAACTATTTGATCATCCAGAAAACAAAGAACCTTTTATGGCAATTACTACTTGTGATAGCGCAGATAAAAATTGCCCTTTCATACCCTCTGCATCTCATCGTTTTCACTTACCTTTTGTAGACCCTAAGTATTCTGACGGATCTGATATTCAAGAAAAAACTTATTTAGAAACTAATAAGCAAATTGCTGGAGAAATTTATTTTATATTTTCAAAGGTTAAAAGATTACTTTCTTAA
Organism: Polaribacter litoreus; assembly: GCF_054584775.1. Taxonomy (NCBI): domain Bacteria; kingdom Pseudomonadati; phylum Bacteroidota; class Flavobacteriia; order Flavobacteriales; family Flavobacteriaceae; genus Polaribacter; species Polaribacter litoreus. The sequence goes on from NZ_JBTLRD010000014.1 coordinate 74,993, forward strand.
GATCTTGTTGTTAGGTGAATCTTAAAAATAACAGTCATCTAGTAGCAACCATCTAGTATTTCTTTTAAAATTTAAATCCATCTGAAAAACAATTTCATGAGAACTTAAATTACCACCAAGAACAGAAAACCTATGATCATAGGCATAACCTATTCTGTATTTTTTATTCAAAATCACTGTAAATAAACCACTTACAGAATTTTTATAACGATAAGAGATTCCTGTTTCTAAAATTTTATTGTACAAAAAACTAGCATTCACATCTATTGATGTTGGTTGATTGGTTGTATATCTTACCATTGTTGATGGCCTAAATAGTAAATTTTCTGATAACTTGAATAAAACACCAGAAGACAAAAATATATTTGGATTTTTAGACAAACTATTTTGATTCAAGTTATCTTCTATATAAAATTGTGGTGATTCTAATAGCTGAGGTACAGATAAACCTACATAGAATTTTTTGGTGTAAAACAGGCCTCCAAAACCAATATTTACAAACTTTCCTGTTGTTGATGCATACGCCTCTGTATCTGGTGTAATGCCATCGAATAAGTTGTTATTATAAAATAGTAAACCGCCTTTTAAACCAAATGCTAATCTGCTTTTTTTAGAAGTTACTATGGTGTAAGAAGCATCTACATTTATATTTGTAACTTCTGATAAACCAATTTTATCATGCACAATGGTGGTTCCTATTCCTAATCCTTTTCTTGTTCTACCATTTAACGAAAATGTTCTTGTGGTTGGTGCGCCTTCTACTCCAACCCATTGTTGACGTGCTAAAACAGACATGCTTAACTCTGCTCTGTAACCTACAAAAGCAGGGTTTATTATCTGCATATTGTACAAATATTGTGTGTAATGAGGTAGCTGTTGGGTAAAACTGTTTAGGCTGATGAAAGTTGTTACCAAACATAAAAAAATTAATTTCCTTGTCATATTAGATGCAATTTTCTTTTTCATCACCTTATTAATTGTATGAATTTAGTGATTGGTTTTTTAACTCCATCGTTAAAATCTAAAATGTAATAATACACTCCTGTAGGCGCAGGTTGCCCTTTGTGAGTTCCATTCCACCAAACAGGATTTAGGTTGCCATTGTTACTATAATTATATACTTCGTTACCCTGACGATTGTAAATATTGAGTTTAAAGTTTGGATAATCTTCTATACCCGAAATTTTAAAAACATCGCTTCTACCATCATCATTTGGTGAAAATAAATTTGGGTAATCATTGTCTTTTATAGTAGCTACTCCTCTAGGTGGAAAGGTATTGGAAACATCATCACTAAACAGGTTGGCTTGTAAAAAAAACGTTTCTGTATCTTCATTTAATTTATCTTCTAGCGTATTTATATTTTGTGTAATACGTTCTGTAAAAGCGGGTATGGTTATTTGTTTTGATTTATACTCATAGTCTAAATTTGCAATTGCAGTATTGTCTGTAGTTTCTAAAATCATATTAATGGGTAGATAATTTTGCATTAGCTCATCATTACTATTTAAAAGACGGATTGTAAACCTTAAAAAGCTACCTTCTTCGGTTGTTACACTATCTATATGAACTAAGGGCTTTGGATCGATATCTACAATAGTTGCTGTTTTATTTAAATCTTGATTCGTTACATTAGGCGTTTGTACTACCCCAACTACTTGTAAAGGCTCTTCGTCTAACTCATTTAAATTGTCTAACAAAGAGGTAATACTAAAGGAAACTTCTGTGTTAGCATTATTAGGGTCTATAGTACCATCAATTGTTAAAATCTCTGAAATGGGATTGTAATCATCTGGGCTTATAGCTAAATCATCACTTGTATTTATTTGAGTTTCAATGGGAGTAGAACTAGGGTTTGTAATGGTTAATGTATGAATTAAATTTACGCCTTCATCTTCCCTTGAATTATTCATGGTAATATCTGGTTTAGGATCATTATCTAGTAACGAAGCAATTCCGTTAAACTCTTTAGTTAATGTATTGTTGGATGTTACTGTTCCTGTTAATGTAAACAATTCTGTTAATTCATAAATATTATCTTCTAGTGTAGCTACAGTAAACTGTGCTGTATTGGTAAATGGGTTTATGGTAAAGTTTGTATTTGATAAGCCTGAGTAATCGAAAGGAGTAATGGCAACATCATATACATTTGTAGTAGAGCTACCATTAGACGTTGAAAAACTAATATCTATTGGCGATGCACTTTCTATTAAAATTGAATTGTTATTTTTGGTAACAAACAGCAAAGTAAACGTTACGTCTTGACCTTCTGTTACTGTAATATCATCGATAAGAATAACAATTGCTATGATTTCTCTCCAATCTCTTTCTGGATTATCGGTATTATCTGCATTTGGAAAACTGTCTGGGGTTTGACCATTGGTTGGATTTAATCTAGTATCATTATTATCAAAAGCATCATCTAAACCATCATTATCTGAATCGGAATTGTCAGGTACAATTTCAGCTGTTCCATCACTATTGGTATCCCAACCTTCTAAAACATCGTCTCGAATATCATCATCTGAATTGATATCTATATAATCTGGAATTCCATCATTTTCTGTATCTACTGGTTGAATTCCATTTGGATACGATGAATCTATACCCCATTCAGAAATTGTTCCACTTAATGTTGTATAGTTATTTGTAGACTGTGCTTCTATGTTATCTACAATTCCATCATCATCTGCATCAATATCTAAAAAGTTAGGATTTCCATTATTATCCGTATTTAGAATGGTGTAACTTATTGATGCGAATCTAGAATCATTTGACTCAACTGAATTATCTAATCCATTACTACCAACATTGCTATTCGTCCTTCCATTATTATTGGTATCTAAAGTGCCATTTCCAGCCTCAACAATATCTAAAACACCATCATTATCACTATCTAAATCAAAGTGATTGGGCACACCATCATTATCAAAATCAAAAGTATCTATAATACCATCTAGATTTGCATCAGGTCCAAAATTTGAATCTCTGTAGTTGGGTATGCCATCTGTATCTGCATCACCTAAAGGATCTATTCCATTATATTCTAAAAGGTCTGGTATGGTATCGTTATCATCATCTATATCAATATCGTTTGTTATACCGTCGTTATCTATATCTGTAGCTGCTGTAACAACTACTGAATTTGATGATGTTACTAATCTATTTAATGGATCTTGCCCAGAAAAAATTGATGTATTATTGCCAATACAGGCTTCGTTAAAAACAACTGTATATTCGATTGTTATTTTTTCTCTAATTTTTAACAATCCTGAGCTTCCATCAAATACATTGGTATCACTAACACCATTAAATGACGGGTTTAATATTGGATCTGTTGTAGCTGTTGAACTTACAATGGTTGGTGTACTTACAGAAATTATGTTTACACCACAAACGTTATTCACATTTTCTTGCAATTGTAGGTTATCGAGCTCTACAGCTTGACTCGTATTTTCTATGGTTGTCTGAAAGGTAATTTCTTCATGTTCTAGTATTTCATTAGGTTCTGGTATAGTTGATGTAATTACTTTATTAGTATCTGAAGATGCAGTGAATAAAAAACGCATACCTACCAAAGAGCAATCGCAATATAAAGCTGACGAAACACTTGTAACTAATGAATTTAAGACGTAATAACGGTCTAAGTGATCCCCTAAATTATCTGACCAAGTAACATAAGAAAATGCTTTTTGATTATTTTGATCTGTAGCATTAAAACCATCTAAACCACTTTGGGTTTGTGAAAAACTTGTTTGATTAAAAAAGCTATAAGTTGTGCTATCTACAGGACCAATTACATAAAAGACTTCTAAAATAATTGTTTCTCCTACTGGTAAAGTATTATTTGCTGTTAAAAGCATTGTTTCATTATCACCATTATAATTGGAGTTTATAGAAACGTTTGGCCCTGAAACTTGTGTAACTTGTATTTCATTAAAAGTTACTTTACCCTCAAAGTCTCCTAAGCCCATATTAAAATTAATATTTTGAGCTGTAGTAGGACCTTCGTTTGTAATTACTACAGTATTGGTATAATCATAAGTACCATCAGAATTTATAATTCCTGGCGGATCTAATTGATTGCTATGAAACTCTGGCACATACAAGCCAGCAGAAACTACTGATTCTGTAGTATGAAAATCTGTAAGTGTTGTAGTATCCGAATTTCCACCTTTTGTTGAGTTTACAGTTACTGTATTTGTAAAGCTAATTCCAGAACCTGATGGTGTTGGATTCGGTCTTCCATCACAAAAAGGATTTACAGTTACACAATACGAAACAAAAATAGATTGTCTTGGATATAATGTTAAATTTGTTGCTGTTGTATTAAAAATAGCGTCTGAACTTGCGTTTCTAAATGCAGAGTTTATAACTGTTTCATCAAATTCTTCGGGATAGGGAGTATCTACAAAAGTAAAATCACTTCTAGTAAAAACACTCAAATTATCCACATTAATTATACATCCTGCTCCAAAAGCATCTTCTAAGTTATTTATCAGATTAATATTTGTAATTAAACTTGTTTCGTGAAAATCTCTAGCATTGCTAGCATTATTTAACTCAAAGCTATAAACAATTTTATATTCTCCGTTTGCATTAAAACCTTGGTTACAGCTCCCTAAATTTCTTACAACAAGTAAATTGTCTGTAAACTCTACTGTTAAAAACAAATTAGCTGAACTTGTTAACGTACCATTTGTTATTTGGTAGGTAATTGTACTTACATTTCCGGTGTAATCTGGTCTTGGCACAAAAGTATAACTACCATCTTCTAAAATGGTGATGCTTCCTTCTCCAAAATTTGCAGTGTCTCCAGCATTAAAAACGGTACCATTAATAAAGAATTGTGTTACAGTTAATGGAGTGCCACCGGATTCTGTATCATTAACTAAAACTCCGGGAGCAGCTACAGAAAGTGTTGTATTAATATCTGCGGTATCATAATCTACTTTAGCTCTTGGTACTTGGGCTAACAAAGAATAAGAAACAATTAATAAAAAAAATACTAGGATATGGCGTTTAGTTAGCATTGCAATTTTTGGTTAAAAATAATAAAAACTTAGAGTGCTAAAACTATATTTCTAAGTTTTTATCATAGGGTATACTTTTTAAAATATGATTTATAACGTTTACACGAGCCTCAGTTTTTCTGTTTGCACGAATAATTTTCCAAGGTGAAATTTTTGTATTTGTTTTTTCGAACATTGCATTTTTATACTCTGTGTATTGTTCCCATAAGTCTTGTGCCTTTTCATCTAACTTTGTCATTTTCCACTGTTTTAGAGGATCGCTTTTGATGTCTGCAAATCGTTTCGCTTGTTCTTTTTTTGAAATAGACATGTAAATTTTTACCAAATGAATGCCAGATTCTAAAATCATTCTTTCAAAATCATTTACTTGATTCATAAAAATTTCATATTCTGTAGGTGTGCAAAAATTATTTACGGGTTCTACAACAGCTCTGTTATACCAACTTCTATCAAAAAAAACCATTTCGCCAGCTTTTGGAAATTGCTCTACATATCTTTGAAAATACCATTGTGATTTTTCATCTTCTGTGGGCTTTGGTAAAGCTACAATCCTCATAAAACGTGGATTGATACGTTCTGTAACTCTACGAATGGCTCCTCCTTTTCCTGCGGCATCTCTACCTTGAAAAACTACAATAATACGTTCGTTATTTTTGATAGCCCATGTTTGTAAACGTATCAATTCTACTTGTAATTCTTTAAGCTTTTTTTCGTATTTTACATAACGTAAAGCTCTATCAACATTTAAAGGTTCTTTAGATAATAATGCTAATAAACCTTTTTTTGAATTTAATTTCTTTAGATCTGATTTTGTTAATTTTTTCATAACATTTAGTCTATTTGATGAATGTTAGACCTATAATAACGCATAACTACATTTGGGTCTGGATTGAGAACTACTTCTGCTTTTGATTTACCTTCATAATCAAACCTCGATAAAACGTGTCTTATCGCTTCTAACCTTGCTACCTTTTTATCATTGGTTTTAATAATCATCCACGGACAATAAGTGGTATGGGTTTTAGAAAACATTTCTCTTTTATAATAGGTATATTTATCCCATAAAATTTGCCCTTGTCTATCAACAGGACTAAATTTCCATCGTTTTAATGGATTTTCTTTTCGGGCTTCAAATCGTTTTGCTTGTTCATCTTTAGTTATTGACAACCAAAATTTAATTATTATTACTCCATCTTCATACATCATGTGTTCAAACTCTGGTACTTGTAATAAAAACTCTTCGTATTGTTTTTCTGAACAAAAACCCATAACAGGCTCTACTACAGCTCTGTTGTACCAACTTCTATCAAAAAAAACAATTTCGCCAGGGTTGGGCAATTCTTTTATATATCGTTGAAAATACCATTGCCCTTTTTCTACTTCTGTGGGTTTATTAAGGGCTACCAACCTTGTAGATCTTGGATTTAAATGTTCCATAAACCTACGAATATTTCCCCCTTTTCCTGCTGCATCTCTACCTTCAAAAATAATTGCTACTCTTTTATTTTGGCTAGAAATATAGCGTTGTAATTTTACAAGTTCAACTTGTAAAGATCGTAATTCATTAGTGTAAGAAAGAGTATTGTTTACCTTATCAAAAGGTATATTTTTTTGTTTTATTAATGCTTTTAAATCATCACTATTTTGTAAACTTTCAAAATCATCAGCTGTTAAAAATTCTTTGGTAGGCATATCTTATTTTTGATTGGTCTAAAATAAAACCTTTTTTATAATTTCCCTAAATATTTATCGTTTTAAATTCAATTGTATCTTTGTAAACTATGAAATATATACTGAGTTTTTGTTACTTCTTTTTTGTTTTTAATGGTGTTTCTCAACAAAAGTTTTCTAAAGAAATTAGTTTAGTTACCGATAATGATTTATATACCTCTGTTAATAGAGATCGTTATTATACAAATGGTATATTTTTTACCTATAGATATCTTACAAAAGTTAACAATCACAATTTAGAAAAGAGAATTTTAGAGTTGCAGATTGGTCATCAAATGTACACCCCCAATAGACCAACAGTAGAATTTTTAACCCAACATGATAGACCTTTTGCTGCTTATTTATTTGGCGGTTTTGGTATAAAAAGGGTTTTTAAAGATAATAAAATCTTAAACACCAACCTACAAATAGGTGTTATTGGGCCAAATGCAGCAGGATATGAAGTACAAAACTTTATTCACCAAATCTATGGATATAGAGAGGTAACTGGTTGGAAACATCAAATTAAAAATGCTTTAGGTGTAAATATTGGCGCAGAATATACCTGTTTTTTAAGTAAAGATGCATCTAATACTTTTGATACATCTTGGGTAATTTCTGGAAATTTAGGTACTGTTCATACAGACATTACCTCTGGCTTAAATTTTAGACTTAGTTTTCTACCCCTACAAACAATTAAAAATTCAATTGCTTTTAATACTAATTTAAATGATGATACCACTAAATACCATAGAGAAATTGAATCGTTTTTTTACTTTAAACCTACTTTAAGGTATGCTTTTTATGATGCTACTTTGCAAGGCAGTTTTTTAAATACTGGTAGTGATGTTACTAAAGAACTGATTCCGTTTGTTTTTGATATGGAATTAGGATTTAAATTTACTGCAAATAGATTTAATTTTGGTTATATTTTTAACTACAATACCAGCAAATCTAAAGATTTACGATACACTTATGGTAATAAATATGGGGCTATAGTTGCCAGTTATGCTATATTTTAATTCATAAAATAATCGTCTTTAAAACCAATTAAGTACAATTTTTCTTGGGCTCTGGTTATTGCTGTGTACAACCATCTAAAATAGGCTTTAGACACTCCATCTGGCAAATAAGGTTGTTCTATAAAAACGGTTTTCCACTGTCCTCCTTGAGATTTATGACAAGTCATTGCATAAGAAAATTTTACTTGTAATGCATTAAAGTATTTGTTTTTTTTGATGGCTAAAAATTGTTTGTATTTCGATTTTTCATCAGCATAATCTTCTTTTACTGCTTGATATAATTTATTGGATTCTTCGTAGGTTAAAGACGGACTTTCGCTTGTTAAAGTATCTAGTAGCAAAACTGTTTCAAAAGGCTGCATATTAGGATAATCAATCATTTTTAACACAACTTCTGCAAAGTGAAATCCGTACAATTCTTTAATATTATAAATTCTTTGCACTTGACAGATATCTCCATTCGCAATAAAACCAGCATCAGAAGAATCTTTTAACCAATAATAGTTATTTTTTACAATCATCACATAATCTCCTGTAGAAATTTCATTTTCCTGACCACGAATTTTCATTCGTATTTGCTGGTTGTATTGATTAGCTCTTTTGTTAGAGCGCACTATAAATGCAGTATCTTCTACGCCCTCGTTATCGTATGCATCTACTAAAGCATCTTCAATATCATACCCATCCTCTAGCCTTTCTATATCAGGAAAATCAATATCAAACTTAAAATTATCGTTATCTTTTTGCAAAATCAACCTTAATTGCGTGGCATTGGCTAAAATTCCTGAATTTTTGTGTTGACGCATCACTTCATCCAACTCAATTTCATCAATATTTTTATAATATTCGTAAGTTAAGGTATCTGCTTCTAAAGCAGGACTGATGTCTAACTTTACTGGTGGCAATTGAGCTGTGTCTCCGATAAAAATCAATTTACAATCATGACCCGAATACACATAAGCAATCAAATCATCCAACAAAGAACCAGATTCAAATAATTTTTGATTCTGTCTACTATCAGGAATCATAGAAGCTTCGTCAACGATAAAAATAGTGTTTCTATGTTTATTGGTTTGTAAAACAAAGTCAATACTACCATTAGCTTGTTTTTTTGGAAAATATATTTTTTTATGAATTGTAAAAGCCGGCCTTTTAGAATATAGCGCAATTACTTTTGCTGCTCTACCAGTTGGAGCTAACAAAACAGCTTTTTTTTTGATAAGTGAAAGCGCATTCACAAAAGTACTAATGGTTGTTGTTTTTCCTGTTCCTGCATATCCCTTTAATAAAAACAATGCGTTTTTATCGTCTGTAAAACAAAAATTACTGAGTAATTTTAATAGTTGGTCTTGTTTTTGTGTAGGATTATGAGGAAACCTTTGCAACAATAAATTGTAATAATCTGCAGTTTTTTTTATCATGTAAATTAATAATGAACAAAGATACATTTCTTTATAAAGAAAAATTTTTATCATTAAAAAAAAATTGTAGATTTGCGATAACACTATTAAAAAACAAATTAAAATGAGTTTAATACTAATGATTGTAGGAGCTGTATTGTTAGCAGTTCTTATTGCTTATGTTATAGTTAAATATTTACCTTTAAAATTAAGGTGGTTACCATCTATATTGCTAATGGCTTTAGCAATATATTTAGGGGTTAAAATTTTCAACGGAATAATGCAACCTATTCTTTTTGCAAAAGAAAAAGTAGAAAGATACAAGCCGGTAATTAAAAGTTTAAAAATCATTAGAGATGCTCAAGTTAAACATTATGATGTAACTGGTAAGTACACAGACAACAAACAAGGTTTAATACAATTTATAGATACTGCTCAATTAGCTATTACAGAAACTAAAACTGTTGTAAAAAGAGTTAACAAAGGATCTTCATGGGCACCACTTATGGTTGATGAAGAGGTTAGAGTTACAGATACCATTGGTTATGAACCAGTTTTAAAATATTTTAAAGAAAAAGATTACAAATCGATGTTTAAAGTACCTGGTGTTGAAGGAGCTGAGTTTGAAATTGAAGTTGGCGAAGTAGAAAAAGTACCTGGCTTAGTTGTACCAACCTTTAGAGCAAGAACACCAAAAACTGGTATCTTAAAAGGTTTAAACAATTCTTTAGTAAAACAAGAATTAGAGGCTATTGAAACCGATCAAATTAAAGGTGAGTACGTTTCTGTTGGTTCTTTAGAAGAAGTTAGTACAGGTGGTAACTGGCCTCCTTCTTATGATAAAAAAGGTGGTGTTGACAAATAAATCAACTACTTTACAAACAACAAAAAATATAACATTATCCATCCAATTTAATTTGGGTGGATTTTCTTTTTGTATTTCTAATGCAGATTCTAACAAAAAGGTACTCTTTAAAAAGTATGCGTTTAAAGGCAACTCAAATTCACCACAAGAGCTATTAGATAACATAAAACAAATTTTTAACGAAGAAGAGTATTTACAGTTAGAATTTATTAAGGTAAATGTTATTCACCAAAACAACTTATTTACTATTGTACCAAATGCCTATTTTGATGAAAACTCGTTGAGTGCATATTTAAACTACACCATAAAAACCCTACGTACTGATTTTATTACTTTTGATGATGTACCAAAAATAGCTGCAAAAAACGTTTATATTCCTTATGTAAACATCAACAACTTTTTATTTCAAAATTTTGGTGAGTTCAATTATCAACACCATAGTACTGTTTTAATTGAAAAACTCTTAGCTAACAATAGTTCTGACGAAAAAGTAATGTACGTAAACGTTTCTAAAAATACTTTTGATATTGTTATTCTACATGGCAATCAATTGATTATTTCAAATACATTTACCTATTTGTCTAAAGAAGATTTTATGTATTACATTTTATTTGTAGCAGAACAAAACCAGTTGAATACAGAAGAATTTATACTCTATTTTTTGGGAGATATTTCTAATGAATCAGAATTGTACAGCATTACATATAAGTATATAAAAAATATTCAGTTTTTAGAAAGCGAAAACAGTATTTATACCGATTTAAAACTACCTAAACATTCTAATTTTATATTATTGGGCTAATGAGAATTATATCAGGAAAACTTAAAGGAAGACGTTTAAAAGCACCCAAAAACCTCCCTGTTCGCCCAACAACAGACATGGCCAAAGAAGGCTTATTTAACATTTTAAATAATCTTTATTATTTTGATGGTATTTCTGTCATTGATTTGTTTGCTGGCACTGGAAATATTAGTTATGAATTTGCTTCTAGAGGTACAAAAAACATTTATGCAATAGATGCCAATTACAATTGTATAAGATACATTTACAATACTGCAAAAGAGCTTGACTTAGACATTAATACTTACAAAAGTGATGTTTACAAATTTCTAAATAAAACGTCTTTACAAGCCGATGTTATTTTTGCAGACCCTCCTTACGATTTCGAGGTTGAAAAATTTTTAGAAATTGCAGATGTAGTTTTTGAAAAAAACCTATTAAAAGATGATGGTGTTTTAATTATAGAACATTCTAAACACAGCGATTTAACAACACATAAAAACCATAATTACGACAAACGTTATGGAGGTAATGTGTTTAGTTTTTTTGAGATAGCTACTGACGAATAAGCCTAAAGCAAGGAATTGATAATGTCTGCAATAGAAACACCTTCTGCCTCTGCTTTGTAATTCTTTACGATTCTGTGCGATAAAATAGGAATAGCTACTGCTTTTACATCTTCTATATCTGGCGAATATTTTCCGTGAATTGCGGCATGGGCTTTAGCTGCTAAAATTAAATTTTGTGATGCTCTGGGTCCTGCACCCCAATCTAAATAACTTTTTACCATTGCTGTAGCAGCATCTGAATTTGGTCTTGTTTTACCTACCAAACTTACTGCATATTCAATTACATTATCTGTAACAGGTATTCTACGTATTAATTTTTGAATGACGATAATTTCATCACCAGAAAGAATTGAATTTACCTTTTCTGAAACACTACTTGTAGTGCTTTTTACAACCTGAACTTCTTCTTTAAACGTAGGATATTCTAAGTTTATAGAAAACATAAATCTATCTAACTGCGCTTCAGGTAAAGGATACGTACCTTCTTGCTCTATTGGGTTTTGAGTAGCTAATACAAAAAATGGTAAGTCTAATTTATAATGATTACCAGAAACAGTTACAGAACGTTCTTGCATGGCTTCTAATAAAGCAGCTTGCGTTTTTGGTGGTGTTCTGTTAATTTCATCCGCTAAAATAATATTAGAAAAAATTGGGCCTTTTATAAATTTAAACTGTTTGTTTTGATCTAAAATTTCGCTACCTAAAATATCTGAAGGCATTAAATCTGGTGTAAACTGAATTCGATTAAATTTTAAACCCAATACATTAGAAACTGTATTCACTAATAAGGTTTTTGCCAAACCAGGCACACCAATTAATAGAGAATGCCCACCACAAAATATTGATAATAAGGTGAAATTTACAGCCTCTTGTTGACCAATAATTACTTTACCTATTTCTGATTGTAATGATTTGTATTTAACTACTAAATCATCAACAGCTTTTACGTCGGACATTATTTACCTGTTTCTTTTTTCCAATTTTTAACAAAATTACATTTTCTATGCTCATCTGCCATTTTAATGTACGTATCTTTTATTTTTTCTTTCGCCCATTTATCAATAGCTTCTTCTTTCTTTTTTGTTAAGGCTAGCTCTTGAACCTTTACATAATCGTTTACTAAATCTGCAATATGTGTATTGGTTCTATCTCGCATCATAATAAACTTATACATTTTTTCTCCATTTCTGTTTTCATCAAAAAATACGTCTGAAAGTTCTCCTTTTTTTAACTCTGCTACTCTAGCATATAAAGCAGGGTCCATACCTGTTAAGTTAAAAGTAGACTCGCCTGTATAAGGGTTTACAATTAAACCAGCACTATTTTTAGTTTCATCATCATCAGAATATTTTTCTACAGCAGCCTCAAATGTTATTTTACCTGTTTTAATATCTTCTGCAATTTGTTCGGCTTGGTTTCTTGTTTCGGTTAGTTTGCTATCTGGCACATCTGGTTGCATTAAAATATGAGAAGCAACTCTCATATTACCTTTTACCTCATGCAATTGCATTAAATGATAACCAAATTCAGATTTAAAGGGTTTAGAAACTTGCCCCACATCTAAACTAAATGCCATTTCTTTAAATTCTTTGATGAATTGCGATTCTTTTGTTACCTCGTACTTTCCTCCATTATTTGTAACTCCAGGATCATCAGAATTGATGATGGCTTTCATTTTAAAACTTGCACCATCTTCAATTTCTTTTTTTAATTCGGTTAATTTATCAACAATTCTTTCTATTTCTTCGTTTGTTGGTTTCGCTTTAATTACAATTTGTGCTAACTCAATTTCTGCAGAAAATTCTGGCAATTCTCCTTTTTCTTTTAAACCATTATAAAATAAACGAACTTCTTCTGGTGTTACATCTATTTTCTCGGTAATTTTTTGTTGTTCTTTTTCGATTAATAAGTTTTCTTTTTGAACCGTAAAGAGTTCTTTTTTTAAATCATCTAAATCATTAAAACCGTAGGCTTTAATTACCTTATCTACAGAGCCATATTGCTGTGTAAAGTACTGTACACTTCGATCAACTCTAGCATCAATCTCTGGGTCTGCAACAATAACACTATCAATTATTGCATGATGCGCTAGTAGTTTTTGTTGCATAAGTTCTTCTAACATTTCACAGTCAGAGATTTTTATTTTACCTTCAGATCGTATTTCTATTTCTTGTTTAAATTTATCGATATCGGAATCTAAAACAATATTTTTACCAATAACTACAGCTACCCCATCTATTTTTACTTGTGCAAAAGTGTTGATACTTATCAAACTAAATAAGGTTACAAAAAGTGCGGTTTTAGTAAACTTTAAAATTGTTGTTTTTTGTTGCATCTTTTACTAATATTTTTTCTATATCTCTAATTAATTCGATTTTACGCTTGTGTAAAATCATTTGTGTTATGGTTGGCTCTATGTAGCTTAGTGGTGCCACATCATTTCTAAGCAAAACGTCTTTTATAGCGACCAAATATAAACCTAATGAATCTTGTTTTTGGAGATATTTTGTTTTTTTTAACAGATTTTCTTTAGAAAGCGGAAGTTTTAACAAAACCTTATCTAATGGTGTCCAAATTGAGTCGTTAAACTGATGAAATTTAAAGCTTAATTGTTGTTTTTCTAGCGTTTCTAAATCATCAATATCATCAGATTTAAATAGTTCTATAAATTCTTTTTTATTAATGATATTATTATCGAAGTGCAGGTACTTAATTTTTAAAAGTTCTTCGTTTAATCTAAAATTTTGTTTGTTTTTTGCGTAAAAGGCTTCGATTTCTTCATCATTAATAACGGTATCTAATTGTTGTTTAATGAGCCTTTCTTTATAGCTATTAATTAACAAACTTTCTTTGTAATCTTTTATTAACGCATTAATTTCTTCGAGATCTTGTTGTGAGCTATTGGCTTCGGCTTTACTAAGTAGCAATTGCTTTATTGCCCAGTCATTGATGTACCCATTTACCAAAACAATGCTATCTTGTTTAGAAATATTACTGGGGAAAATTTCTTTTAAATCTTCTCTAAAAAGTTTTTCTGTATTTACTATTGCAACAATTTCTGATGATGTATTTTCTTTTTCTTGTACGTTTAAATAATCACAAGAAGCTATAAGAAAAGATATAAAAAAAAGAACTGCAAAATGGTTGCGCATATTATTTATTATAATGTTTTATAAGCTTTTTAAGTTGTTTTTTATTTACTTCAATAACGCTTTTATTTCTTAAATCTGCGATCCAGTTTTCCTCTAAATGGTTTTGATAATCATTCATTACCTGACCTTTAACTTTCTTAAATTCTTTATTATTATACTTACTAATATTGGTAGTATAATATTTTTTTAAACCTAAGGTATCTTTAGAAGATTTGTCCCAAATTTTTTGTTGCATTAACTCAAATAACAACAATCCGTCTTTATATTCTTGTAAGGTGTGTGCAAACTCAGGCTGTGTCTTTTCTAAATTATTTTTATAGTAAGATAATATTTCTTTATCCTTAAAATCTTCAAACAAATCAAAAACAGGTTTATTTTTTTTATTTTTGATAAAAGCTACAAAAGCTTCTTGCGTAATTTTTTTTTCGTTGATTGTTAAAATTACACTTTGTAAAGAATCTTTTACAATATTTCTGATTTCTTTATTTTCAAAAATATCTTTAGCTTTTTGGTGATCAGATATTGTATATTGTTGTTTTAATTTATTGATTACTGCCTTTTCAGATAACTGAGCTCTAACCCCAGATTTTACCCTGCGCTTTAAATCATCTTTCATGTCTTCAAAAGCAGGTACAGGATGCTTTTTAATGAGCTGAACAATATGCCAACCAAAAGAAGTTTGAAATGGCTTAGAATACTCGCCCTCTTTTTGTAAACTAAAAGCTACCTCTTCAAAAGGTTTTACCATTACACCTCGACCAAATTTTCTTAGTTTACCACCTTTAGATTTAGAACCTGTATCATTAGAATACTTTCTAGCTAAAGCCTTAAATTGCTCATCTTTTTCTAGTCTATTGTAAATAGAATCTATTAATTGTTTTGCATTTTTAGTTTCTTTAGTTAATAAAATATGCGCTACTTCAACCTCTCCTTTAGAAGGTCTTATAGCATCAACTTTTAAAATATGATATCCAAAACGGGTTCTAAATGGTTTTGACACCTCTCCTACTTTTGTGTTGTAGGCAGCTTCTTCAAAGGGGTATACCATTTTAAAGGCAGAAAAGTAGCCTAAATTTCCTTGGTTTCCTTTTCTACCTCTTTTTTTATCATCTCTTGCTGATGGATCCTCAGATGTTTCTTCGGCTACTTTCTCAAAAGATTCTCCGTTAATAATTCTGTTTCTTATTTTAGTGATTTTTTGATAAGCCTCTAAAGTATCTTTTGGCGTCGGAATTTTAGGAGTTCTAACTAAAATATGCTTTGCCTTAATTTCATTTTTAGTTCTGTAATACGCATCTTTAACCAACTTATTTACAAAAGCAGTATCTTGCAAATACGGAGCCGCTAACTGATTTTTGTAGCCATCCATTTCTTTTACATAAGATGGCATAGTATCTAACTTAATTTTGTAAGCCTCTTTTACTTTTAATTTATAATTTATAAATAAATCTAAATTTTTCTGAACATCTTTAGCTTCTTCATTATCAATAGCGTCTAAGTTTTTTTCATAAACTCTTTTAAAATCAGAAACAGTTGTATTTTCTCCATCAATAGTTAATAAAACTTTATCTTTTTTTTGAGAAAAAACTACACTAGAAAAGCATAAACCTGCTAATAAAACAAACTTCTTCATAAATTTATAACGATATAATTCCTTTAATTTTTTCAACTCTTTTATAATAGTAAATTACCTCTTCTGCATTTTTTACTTTTAAAACAATGGTAAGACTAATGTATTTACCCGTTTTCGATTTTTTGGTTGTAATTACAGCTCCTTTATTTTCAAAAACATCTTGCACCTCTTGCATTTGATTACCACTAGTAGGCACAATAAACTTATACATATAATCTCCTGGAAAATTAGTTGTATCTTCTAGTTGATCTTTCAATTTAATGTAAAAAGCCTTTTTATCTTCCATAATTACATCTGTATTTGCAAGTAATGAAACACAAAATTACATTAAAAATTAGTTTTATAATACGAATCATTTATTTTTGTGGAAATTGCGACATAATGAAAGTCAAAATTAATCATTTTTAAGATAAGATACTTGCAAAAAAATCAACAAAAAATCGTCTTAATTGGTGGGCCATCCACAGGAAAAACCAGTGTTTTAAATGCTTTAAAAGAAAAAAAGTTGTGTTGTTTTGATGAAGTTTCTAGAGAAGTTACATTACAAGCTCAAGAAAAAGGCATTGAGCAACTTTTTTTATCAGAACCACTAATGTTTAGTGAAATGCTGTTAGAGGGTAGAGAAATGCAATATTTAAATGCCGAAAAAAAAGAGGCATCTTTTGTTTTTTTTGATAGAGGCATCCCCGATGTTTTTGCATATTTGAATTACTTTAAAACAGATTACCCTGAAATTTTTATCAAAAAAAGTAAACAATACACCTACGATTATATCTTTCATTTTTCTCCATGGAAAGAAATACACACAACTGATAATGAGCGATATGAAAGCTTTAAAGAAGCTACAATTATTGATACTTTTTTATTAAACGCCTACAAAAGTTTGGGGTACAAAATTATCACAATTCCTTTTGGATCTGTGGATGAACGAGCAAATTTTATAATCAATTCGCTTGCTTGCGATTTATGATTGATGTTAACAAAATACTACAACATCACTGGGGTTTTAATGAATTTAGAGCACCTCAAGAACAGATTATACGTGCTGTTTTAAACAGAAAAGACGTTATTGCTTTACTACCCACTGGTGGAGGTAAATCTATTTGTTTTCAAGTACCTGCTTTAGCACAAGCTGGAGTTTGTTTAGTGATTTCTCCGCTAATTGCTTTAATGCAAGATCAAGTTGAAAACCTAAAAAAAAGAAATATAAAAGCAACAATGATAAAATCTGGGGCGTCTTTAGATGAAATTGTAACGCTTTTTGATAGTATTAAATTTGGTGGTTATAAATTTCTTTACATCTCTCCAGAACGTTTACAAACGCAGTTAATTCAGCAAAAAATTAAAGAACTTGCTATTTCTTTTGTTGCTATTGATGAGGCGCATTGTATTTCTGAATGGGGACATGATTTTAGACCTACTTACAGAAATATTAAAGTTCTAAAAGAACTTAAACCAAATGTACATTTTATTGCCTTAACTGCTACTGCTAATAAAAAGGTATTAGATGATATTGCCAAAAATTTAGAATTATCAAACCCTAAGTTTTTCAGAAAATCTTTTTATAGAAAAAATTTAGCCTATCAAGTTTTTACTGTTGAAGATAAATTATTAAGACTAAAACAAATTTTTACCAAAACAAAAACTCCTGCCATAGTTTATGTAAATACTAGAAAAAAAACCAGAGAAATTGCAAACTTTTTAAATGCCAATGAGTTTAAAAGTAGTTTTTATCATGGTGGCTTACCTCTAAAAGAAAAAGAAACAGCATACCAAAATTGGATGTTTGAGCATACACCAATAATGGTAGCAACCAATGCTTTTGGAATGGGAATTGATAAACCTAATGTAGGTATTGTAGTACATTTTGATTTGCCTTATTCTTTAGAAAATTACATCCAAGAATCTGGTAGAGCAGGTAGAAATGAAAAAAAATCTTTTGCAGTTTTATTAAAAAATGAGCACGATATTTCTATTTACAAACAACAATTAAAAAAATCATTACCAAGCATTATTGAGGTAAAAGAAATCCATCGAAAATTATATCAATATTTTAGAATTATCAAAGGAGAATTATCCAAAGAAATGCATCAATTTCAAATTTCAGAGTTTTGCAGAACTTATAATTTTTCGGCAAGAAAAGTAACCTCGGTGATACAAATTTTATCAAATAATGGAGTCTTAGAAATTTCTAACACATTTAATCAAAAATCAACAATACTTTTTAATACAAGTAGTAAAAAAGTACTTTCTTACACCATAAATAAAACTTATACAAAAACATTAATCAATTTATTATTAAGAACTTATTCTGGTTTATTTAAACAAGAAGTTTATATCAATGAATTTGTAATAGCCCAAAAAACCAACACTACATCACAACAGGTAGTTAGCACGCTAAAACAGTTGCATCAAGATAAAATTTTAAATTACAAACGTGTGATTAGTGATGCCGAAATTAAGTTTCTAGTTCCTAGAGAAGACGACAGAACCATTAATTTATGTGCTAAAGAGATAAAACAATTTTTACATCTCAAACAAAAAAAAGCAACAGATTTTCTGAGTTATATTCAGAACAATTCAACCTGTAGAAGCATCCAAGTTTTGGATTATTTTGATGAAAAAACCAAGCAAAAATGTGGAATTTGTGATGTCTGTTTATCAGAAAAAAAAGAAACAACAAAACATCTTTCCTCAAAAATAACAATACTTTTAAAAGAAAAAAAAGCACTTACATCACAAGAAATAAATCAATATTTAAAAGCAAACGAAAAAGACATTTTAATACATTTGCGAAAGCTTTTATCAGAAAATAAAGTTCAAATAAATAATCAAAACAAATACCAACTAAAAGATTACATATGAAAGATACACGAATTGTTTTTATGGGTACACCAGATTTTGCAGTAACTATTTTAAAACATTTAGTAAACAATCATTATAATATAGTTGGTGTAATTACCGCACCTGATAAACCTTCAGGTAGAGGTCGAAAATTAAATCAATCTGCAGTAAAAAAATATGCTTTATCTGAAAATTTAACTATTCTACAGCCTAAAAATTTAAAGGATATAAGCTTTCAAAAAGAACTACAAAATTTACAAGCAGACCTACAAATTGTTGTTGCTTTTAGAATGTTACCAAAAACGGTTTGGCAAATGCCTAAATTAGGTACATTTAATTTACACGCTTCTTTATTACCCGAATATAGAGGTGCTGCCCCTATTCATTGGGCCATTATTAATGGTGAAACTAAAACAGGTGTAACAACTTTTTTTATAGACGATAAAATTGATACTGGCGCTATTATTTTACAAGAAGAAACCACCATTTCCAATATTGATACTGTGGGGTCTCTACACGATAAATTGATGTTTTTGGGTGCTAGTTTAGTTGCAAAAACTGTAGATTTAATTAGCAAAGGTGATATTATTACCATAAAACAACCTAATTTAGAAGAAAAGTCTGCTCCAAAACTTAATGCCGAAAATACTAAAATTGATTGGTCATCTTCTTTAATCAATATTTATAATATGATTCGAGGCCTAAATCCATTTCCAACTGCCTGGACTACTATTAAAAATAATGATGATAAAATTTATACTAAAATTTATGCCATTGATACATTAGCAGAACCTCATAATTTTGAAATTGGAAAAATAATTGCTAATAAAAAACAGTTAAAAGTAGCCGTAAAAGATGGGTTTATAATTATTAAAGAAATTAAATTGGCAGGAAAGAAAAAAATGGATGCCATAAGTTTACTAAATGGATTTACATTTTCTGACAACGCAAAGATGCTATAATCCCCTTTATTTACTAGGTTTTTCATTTTTTTTAGTAACAGCAACTTACTTTATTAACAATTTAAGGGTATTTATTAACAAAACAGTGTTTTTTTAAGGCCCTAATTGGTGCAAACCCTTAATACGTCTATATTTGTTAGGCTTATTAGCAATAAAATATACAATTAATTTTTAAAATCTATTATTATGAACAAGTCAGATTTAATTGACGCAATGGCTGCAGACGCAGGAATATCTAAAGTAGCAGCTAAGGCAGCTTTAGAATCTTTTACAGATAATGTAACTTCTGCTTTAAAAGGTGGTGGTAAAGTTGCATTAGTTGGTTTTGGTACTTTCTCTGTTTCACATAGAGCAGCTAGATCAGGAAGAAACCCACAAACAGGAGCAACTATAGAAATAGCTGCTAAAAATGTACCTAAGTTTAAAGCTGGTGCTGGGTTAAGTGATGCTGTCAACTAATAACTAAAGCATAATTTATTACAAAACTCTCTTTTTAAGAGAGTTTTTTTATTCCTATATTTTGTATATATTTACTTATGCCTTATCTAAAACCACTTAAGGGTAGGTTATTAATTGCTGAACCTTCTATATTAAATGATAATTCTTTTAACAGAGCTATAGTTTTAATTACAGAACATTCAAACAAAAGTTCTGTAGGTTTTATTTTAAATAGACCACTTGAATACACATTACAAGATTTAATTCCTGAAATTGAATCTGATTTTACAATTTACCAAGGTGGCCCTGTAGAACAAGATAACTTGTATTTTGTGCACAAAGTACCACATCTAATTCCAGACAGTATTGCCATAGATAACGAAATTTTTTGGGGTGGTAATTTTGATTCGCTAAAAGAATTATTAAATGCTGGTACCTTATCAAAAAATGATATCCGTTTTTTCTTAGGATATTCTGGTTGGGGTAGCAACCAATTGGTTGATGAAGTAAATACGAATTCTTGGTTTATTTCTGAAAATGATATTGATGATATTTTTTCTAATGATAGCAATACACTTTGGCGTAATAAAATACTACAAAAAGGTGGAGGTTATAAAATCTGGGCAAATGCCCCAAATGACATTCAGTTAAATTAAGTAGCGGTTACTGCTAATACATTTAAACTTTGCATTAATTTATTAGAAAATGTTGCAGTAAACTTTTTCTTTTTATAGTGTGTCACTGGCTGAATGCCAATAATTGCGTTGGTGATAAAGACCTCATCAGATTTCTGAATTTCGAATGGAGAAATGTTTGTTTCTTCTAATATATAGTCTGGATTTTTAGTAATAATCTCTATTATTTTTCCTCTTGCAATTCCTTTAATACAGCCTTCGGTTAACGCTGGAGTTTTGACAATGTTTCCTTTTAGTATAAAAATATTAGCATTGGTTACCTCTACCACTCCTTTTTTTTCATTAATTATTACACAATTGTCTAAATCATTTTCTTTGGCATAAATACTTGCTAAAGTATTTACCATTCTATTGTTTGTTTTTATTGTTGATAATAATCCAGAATAATTATAAAAGTCTTTGAAAACATCAACTTTATAAGTTTCTTTGGTTTTGTAAGTGTTTTCTTTAACATCAATTACATAATCAATTTTATTAGTTTTTGGTGTATACAAACCACCATCTTTTCTGCAAACATTTAATCTTACCCTAAATGAATTTACACTATTTTGTGTAGCAATTGTTTTTAATATTTCTTTTTCTAAATGCTCTAATGTAAAATTCATTGGAATTTTCATACGTAACATCCGCATCGAAGCCATCAATCTAAAGTAATGATCTTCCCAAAAAATAATTTTATTGTTATTTACTTTAATAGTCTCAAAAACTGCATCACCATATTTAAAACCTCTGTTTTCTATAGAAATTTTTACATTTTCGTCCAATACCAATTCACCATTAAAATTAATCATTTGTTTAAATTTTATTGTTGCAAAATTAAGGCTTTTTGTTAGAATCTTGACAAAAAAAAAACTCAACCAGAAGTTGGGTTAATATATATACTTTGTAATAATTTACGCACCTATTATATGTTTTAGTTCGTCAATTTGGTTTTCCCATAATTGTTTAGACTCTTCAACTTCATCTTCATCTTCTGCAAAATCAGTGACAATTAAAGAAACATCTTTAGTTAATGCATCAACTTGAATTCTAATTTCAAAATAACTTTCGTCATCTTCACTCTCTAACCACTTAAACCTGATTTTTTCATCTGATTTTTTGTGAATTAGTTTTGCTTGTTCTTCTGTACCTTCCCACTCAAAAGTAAAAATTTTACCCCTTGCATTAACTTTATCTGCAAACCATTCTTGTAAATTAGAGGGTGATGATATGTACTGATATAACATATTTGGGGAAGCGTGAATTGGTATTTCTAACTCGTATTGTACTTTATTCATTGGGTGTAACTTTGGATGACAAGATAGGTATTAATTCTATTTAAAAAAAATTTAAAACACCTCTTGGTAGTATGCAAAAATAAATTATATTTGCACCCTCAAAACCTAATGGCGAGGTAGCTCAGTTGGTTAGAGCGCAGGATTCATAACCCTGAGGTCACGGGTTCAAATCCCGTCTTCGCTACAAGCTTAAAGCTAATAAAATCAACGAATTGTGTCTCACAATTCGTTTTTTTTATGCCTTCATTTTTCTTACTTTTAC
>NZ_JBTLRD010000015.1:0-86536 GCF_054584775.1 Polaribacter litoreus
ATATTTGAAAACAGGATTAAACTATGAAAAATCTAATCCTGTAATTTTTAACTTACACACTTGATGGGAAAGTGTCGAAAAAAGTAATTTTTTATCATTTTCTTTAGGCACAAACTACAGACTAGGTAAAGTTGTGTATTGTAATGGAAACTTCGAATATACCAATTCGAAATTTGATAACAATATTGGTTCTATAAGAGGTTTTACAGGATATTCGATAAGTGTTGGTTTAGGGCTTAGTTTTTAAGTGAAATCTCACCTTTTTAATACACTATTGTTCTCATTGTTCAATTTGTCCTTTAAAATGTTCAGTTCACCAATTCATTACTAGTTGAGCATCATTTCTTATAGCATTTTTGTATCAGATTAAAAAAATGAAAATAAGTTATGTCAATTTTTAAACTGATAAAAGAAAGATACAAGAGTAAACTTGTTTTAGTTTGTCTCTATGTTTTCACTTGTTATTCGGTTCACGGTCAAATAGAGTTTTCATCATTGCAAGAGC
The DNA here is from genome assembly GCF_054584775.1 of Polaribacter litoreus. Lineage (NCBI taxonomy): Bacteria > Pseudomonadati > Bacteroidota > Flavobacteriia > Flavobacteriales > Flavobacteriaceae > Polaribacter > Polaribacter litoreus. The sequence goes on from NZ_JBTLRD010000015.1 coordinate 506, forward strand.
TTTTTAATTATGCTGATGATAATTCTATTATCCTAAAAACTTCCGATTTAAATGAGCAGTTGTATTTGTCAAAAAATAAAGAAAGTAAAACAAATCTATTACCAGATATAAATACATCTCTTGGTTATAATGATAACATTACATTACAACCTAGTTTAATACCAGCACAAATTTTTGACCCAACAGCACCAGAAGGAGAATTCTCAGAGATTGTATTTGGTACAAAATATCAATATTCACGTACTATGCAGGCGCAATGGGACGTGCTTAATTTTCAGAAGATATTTGCTGTCGAAGTATCAAAATTAGATATTTCTAAAGCAAAAGCAAGTACTGAGTTAAATAGGTTCAATTTATACAATCAATTAGCTTCTACATACTACTCAATAATTCTTACTCAAGAAAGTATAAAGGTTTATGAAAAAAATGAACGAACATCTAAAACTATTCTTGAAAATGCATCAAATCAATTTGATAAAGGAATAATAAGTAAGTCCGAATACAATCAAGCTTTAATTAATTTCAAACAGATAGGAAGTCAACTGAAATCAAGTAAAAGCTCTTTAAAACAATATATAATACAATTGCAAACTCAACTAGACACACAAGATAGTATTGTTGTAAATGATAGGTTTGAAGTGTTTGATGAATTTAGTTTAAACAGTACACAAACACATCCTGAAATTCTGCTTCAAGAAGCTAATCTTTTGGGTGTAGAAGCGCAATTAAAACAAACAAAAGCATTACGCTACCCTACGTTGAGTTTAGTTTATCAGGATACCAAAACCTGGGCAACGGATGAGTTTTTTGATTTTTCGGACGCTAATGATTTACCTCAACAACTTTTTGGGGTTACTTTAAGTTTAAATCCTTTTGACTTTTCACTAAAGAAAAAAATTCAACAATCTAAAATTAACATAGAGCTTCAAAAGCTAGAACTAGAAAGTTCCAAGTTGCAATTTCAAAAAGAAGATGAATTACTACAATTACAGTTTGTACAAGGTATGGAACAGCTTGAAAATGATAAGACAATATTAGCATTACAAAAAGAGAACGACCAGCATACAGAAAATTTATACCAAAACGGAGTTATAAGTCTAGATAATCGCTTAGAGAAATTTAAAGAACTATTGAATACTCAAAATAATTATTTAAACAGTTTAGCATCATTGATGTTATCAAAATATAAAAAATACATTCGTCAAATTGACTTTGAATCTAAATAAAATGAAAACAAAATTTATATACTTAAGTGTTTTTCTTCAGCTATTAAGTTGTGGGAAAGAAGAATCGGTTTCACCAATAAAAAAGAACGTTCAAGAGGTTGTCTTTGCAAGTGGTATTATGGAAATGGAAAATGAATATGTTCTTTCAGCTAAAGTAGATGCTGTTTTAACGCAGTTAAATTTAAAGGAAGGAGATAGCGTTGCTACCAATCAAACTATTGCTATACTTGATAGTGATGTACAAAAGAGTCAACTAAAAGAGTCAGTAATTGTATTTAATGATTCAAAAATGAATGCAATGACTTCTTCGCCACAGCTGCAGAATCTAAAAGCTCAAATTGTTCAAGCTCAAGAACAACTTTTGTTTGACGAACAACAGTTCAATACATACAAAGACTTGTGGAATAAAAAATCAGTATCACAGGTAGATTATGAAAAAAAGAAACTGCAATTCGAAACGTCCAAAAGCAACCTATTAGGTTTACAAGAAAACTATGAAGATCGTAAAAACGCATTACAATTAAGTGTTCAAAGAAATAAAGAACAAGTAAATATGCAACAAGCAATGCTTAATGATTATACGCTAAAAGCTAAAACCAACGGAATTATAACTAATGTATTCAAAGAACCTGGTGAGCTTGTGCGTAGAGGTGAAGAAGTTTTAAAAATTGGTAGTGGTAACTATATCATTAAGTTGTATGTTTCTGAGGAAGATATCACACAAATCCAGTTAGATCAAACAGTCATTGTGAGTTTGAATACATATTTGGATAAAACGTTTAAAGCAAGAGTTTCAAAAATCTATCCAAGCTTTAATGAAGCTGAACAGTCTTATATAATCGAAGCTAGATTTGATGAACTACCAGAGAAATTATTTTCAGGCACTCAATTACAGGCCAATATTGAAATAGATGAAAAAAAAGATGTTTTATTGATACCAACAGCTTTTTTAAAAAACAATAAAGTGAAGTTAGAAAACGGCGACTTAATCCCTATTGAAATAGGATTTAGTAATAATGAATGGACCGAGGTAAAATCTGGTATCAATGAAAATGATATAATCGTAAAACAATGACAACCAATCAGAAAATAGTTCAGGTTTTTTTAACGGCTCGTATTAAACAACTGATAGCTGCTGTGCTTAGTGTTATGTTCGGTATTTCTATGTACGTATTTATGAATAGTTTTATGGATGGCGTAAATACTATTCAAACAGATATCACATTTTCTGCAATGTCACACATAAAAATTTATAATGAACTCAAAGGCGAACCAAGAAAAATTAGTACTGAAAAGAATACCGACGAACTGATTTTAGTTAGTAATGCTAAAAGTATTAGATATACTGAAGGTATTAAGGATATTGAGACTATTAAAAATAAGTTGAAAAAAATACCTCAAGTTACGGGTTATGCAGCTCAACTTAATCAAAACGTTTTTATAAGAAATGGTGTTACTAAAATAAATGCAACCCTTTCTGGGATAGAAACTCAACAGGAGAATCAATTATTTGGTACTAATGATAACATTATTCAAGGAGATTTATATGAATTAGATAAACGTAATGACGGTGTTATTCTAGGTACTGGTCTTGCAGAAATAGTCGGAGTAAGTTTAAATGATAATATTACAATTCAAACTTCAGACGGTGTTTCAAAAGTTTTTAAAGTTGTTGGTACCATAGAAACAGGTGCAGCAGGTTTAGATAGATCTCGTGCTTTGGTAAATATAAATGTTGCCCGTCAACTATTAGGTAAGAATAAGAGTTATGCTACTGAATTAATGATTGATATAGACGAACATAAAAATGCAATTAATGTCGCAGAGAAAATCCAACCGCTAACCAATTATAAGGTAGAAGCTTGGCAAGAAGGCAATGCTCAAATGGACTCAGGAGAACTTTTACGTAATATAATTGCTTTGGCAACATCATTAACTATTTTAATGGTAGCAGGTTTTGGAATTTATAATATTATGACGATGACTGTTAATGAAAAAATAAAAGAGATTGCAATACTTAACGCAATGGGATTCAATCGTAATGATATTATAGAAATCTTCCTTTTACAATCAATTTTTATAGGTGTGATTGGAGGATTAATTGGATTAGTTTTTGGATATATTTTTTCAAGCATTATAGATGTCCTTCCTTTTGATTTAGGCATTATGGATTCGCTGCCAATGAACTATAACCCAAAAGACTATATTCTAGCATTTCTATTCGGTATTATGATAACTTTTGTTGCGGGATATTTGCCTGCTTTAAGAGCATCAAAATTAGATCCTGTAGACACTTTAAGAGGATAAACATTAAATTATGAAAGCACTACAAGTCCAAAATATTAACAAATACTTTTACACACCAACAGAGTTTCACGTTTTAAAAGATATTTCTTTTGAAGTAGAAAAGGGAGAGTTTATTGCAGTAACAGGTAAGTCTGGCTCAGGTAAATCTACTTTATTATATTTACTGTCTACTATGGATACTGATTATAGTGGAAATATAAATATCAATGGAACAAAAATAACGAATCAAGATAAAAAGAGATTAGCTAGTTTTAGAAATGAGCATATTGGTTTTGTTTTTCAGTTTCATTATCTTTTAACAGAGTTTACTGTACTTGATAATATTATGTTACCTGCTCTAAAGTTGAATAAGAAAAGTAAAAAAGAAATATATAATGAAGCAATGGAGCTAATAGAATTACTCGATATAAAAGGTCAAGAACATAAAAAAGCATCCCGAATATCTGGTGGGCAACAGCAACGTGTAGCTATTGCAAGAGCTTTAATAAACTCACCTGCTATAGTTATGGGAGATGAGCCTACTGGTAATTTAGATAGTAAAAATACTAATAATATTTTTGATATATTTAAAAGGTTGGCAAGAGATCGTGGACAGACAATTATAGCTGTTACTCACGATGATGATTTTGCTTCTAATTGTGATAGAATAATAGAATTAGCCGATGGTAGAATAGTATGATGAAATTAAGAATAAATAAAATACTTCCTATATTAATATCTGTTTCCATTCCTGGGGTTGGTTTTTTTTTATCTGAAGTAGAAACGACAGGTGCTATTCCAATGATATATCAATGGATATACACATCTATTGTTCTTTATTCTTTGTGGCAATTATTAATGTTTTCTTGGGTGCTTAAACCACTATACAAGCGCCTTCTTTTTTTAGTGGTTTGTATTCCTGTTTTTTTAATATTGGTGTCATTTTTAGCCTATTCAATAGGCATTAAAGAGGATTTAAATTTTGAATTAAAAGAATCGATTAGAATACTATTTCTAACCTTTATATTCTTGACCATACAATATGGTATTGAATCTCAAAAACAACTTGATAAATTAAAAATTGAAAAAGAGCAACTTTCTAAAGAAAATTATAAAGCACAATTACAAAGTCTACGCAGTCAGATGGACCCTCATTTTTTGTTCAATAGTTTAAACACGTTAAGGTCTATGGTCAGGAAAAATCATGATAAATCCGAGGAATTTATCTTAAGCTTGTCAGATTTTTACAGAAGTACCTTAAAGCATTATGAAGAAAATACATTGTCGTTATCAGAAGAACTTTCTTTGTTGAATTCTTATCTAAATCTGATGAAAAGTAGAAATGAAAAAGCCGTTCAGTTTGATATTTCAGGTATAGAAAAAAAATATAGTTCATACCTATTACCTTCTTTTGCCCTTCAAATTGTTGTTGAAAATTGTTTTAAGCACAACAGTATGTCTTCAAATAAACCGCTTAGCATTAGCATCCTTAGCGTGTCAAATGATTATATTGAAGTAAGTAATAATATGCAAGAAAAATTAACGCAGACCTCTACAACAGGAACAGGCTTAAAATTGTTAAAAAAAAGATACAAGCTTTTAGGTGAAAGTCAAGGTGTGGTTATTTTAAAGTTAGACGATATTTTCCAAGTAAAATTAAAATTAATTAACCCAGCTAATGAATATATTAATAGTTGAAGATGAATTACACACAGCTAATCTCTTAAAGGAAATAATTGAAGAAAGTGGAGATTTTCTTGTGGTTAAAATAGTAGAAAGTATTGTTGATGCTGTAGATTATCTGGTAAAGCATCAGCAAAATTTACATTTACTGTTTTTTGATATAGAACTGTCAGATGGTTTGAGTTTTGAAATTTTTAATCATGTAGACATCATTACACCTGTTGTTTTTTGTACAGCATATGATGAATATGCTATGAAAGCTATAAAAAATAATGGAATAGATTATATTCTTAAACCTTTTAGGAATGAAGAAATCAATAGTGCTTTAGAAAAGTATAAAACATTGCAAGCTAATTTAAACACAAAGAAATTAGTTGAATTTAATAAACCAGCCCCAAGTTTTCAGCAAAACTTTTTAAGTCAATTTAAAGACAAAACCATTGTTTTTAAAGTAGATGAAATTGCTTGTTTTAGTATCCAAAATGAAGTAACATATCTTCATGCATTCAATGGTAAGAAATCACCTGTTTATAAGAAGATAGAGTATATTGAATCCGTTTGTGACCCTAAACAATTTTTTAGGATAAATAGACAAATGTTGGTTAATAGAGCAGCTATAAATTCATATCAACCTTATTTTAATAGAAAAATTATTCTGAATATATCAGCAAAAGTTGACGAAAAACCAATAGTAAGTCGTTTAAAAGTTTCAGAATTTAAAAAATGGTTAGAGCAATAACTTACCTAATACAACTAATGAATACTCTGCTCTTTACTTAAAATATTTTCTTTTTAGAAAAGCATCAAGTAAAATATAGCTAAAAACAGGGGATATCGTGCAAGTTTTAATTACCAAAGTCATACGTTGTATGTATTCGAGGTACTAGCTAGTAAAAAGAGAAACCGCTTTAACCCATACTAACCGATTAAATTTAAATAATCCTTAATAGGGACTAACTGTTTTTAAACATAGATAATGTATGATGATTACAAAGTAAGCTTGTGTATACCCAAAAGACAGTGAGTGATGCTGAGGAAGAAATTGTCAACAAATATATAATAGATTAATCATAAGATTTTATGCTATTTATCTGTTTTTAAAGAAATTAAAAACCTTAAATTTGTTTTAGACGTTCAAATAAAAAATGTACATAAACATTGAAAAGTAAAAAGCTCAAGAAAAATTATAATTTTCTCGAGCTTTTTTAAAGTTTTTATAGAAGTCTAGCTTACTTCTGAATGTACCTACAAAATACCGATGAAACTTATATTTTTTTCATCTGTTGTTTCATCATTTGCATTTGTTCTTTTAACATACCATGTTTGTCTAATTTTTTAGCTTCTGCCATTAAATTAGTGGCTTCTCGCTTACGCCTTTTGGTCATTGCAATTCCTGCCAATTGTAGTTTTGCCATGGCCAAGTCATGATCCATAGATAAACCTAAACGTACTGCTTTTCTTAAAAATTTTTCTGCTTGTGTTATGTTGGTTTGACTCAACATAATGCCGTGTAAATAATTGTAATATCCTTGTTGCTTTGTAATTAATGCAGCTTCAGGATTTTTAATATACCCCAACCACTTTTGTGCAGCCGGAAAATTTTGTTTACGCAACTGTAAAAAAGCCAATAAAATAAACTCATTTTTAAAATACAACAACACAAAAATTCCAGCTAATAATAAAATGGAAATTCCGTTCATAATATTCACTTGAGTAAATTCATAAATAGCCCAAGCAGCAAGTAAACCTGCTATAATTAATTTAATATTTTTATTGAACATTGTTCTTTAATTTTTATTGAGGAGCAAAAATACATTTTCTTATGATAAATACCTACACCGTTTTTGAAAGCTTACAGCAATAAAGTTACTTCTTGTAATATTTTGCATATTTAAACCAAGATAATGTTCCTAAAATGGCAACAAAACCAATAGAATAATACACAGATGATGGTGTAATAACGCGATCTCCACTGGCATAAGAATGCAAACCAGCTAAGTAAAAGTTAACACCAAAATAAGTCATCATAATAGAAGCGTATGCAATAATAGTCCATAAATTAAAAGTGTATTTTCCTCGTAAACCAGGAATCAAACGCATGTGTAACACAAAGGCATAAATCATAATAGAAATTAGTGCCCAGGTTTCTTTAGGATCCCAGCCCCAATAACGACCCCAACTTTCATTGGCCCACATTCCACCTAAAAAGTTACCAATGGTTAACATTACCAAACCAACAGTCACTGCCATTTCGTTAATTATGGTAATTTCTTTAATGTTAAGATCCATTTTCTTTTTGTTATTTTTATTCGTAAAAAGAATTAAAAAAAGCGAAAATATTCCTAAAATCATACCCAATGTTAACGGCCCATAACTGGCTACAATAATAGAAACATGTACCAATAACCACCAAGAATTTAATACAGGCTGTAAATTTGCTATTTCAGGGTCAAGCCAATTCATGTTGGCAACAAATAAAATAATGGAAACAACAAATGTTGTTGCTGTAATGGTTAAAGCAGATTTTCTACCCAAATAAAGCCCAAATAACATGGTTGTCCAGGCCACATAAATAATAGATTCATACGCATTACTCCAAGGTGCATTTCCGCTAATATACCACCTAGCAATTAAACCAGCTGTGTGCAAAAGAAAAAGAGCAATTACAATTCCTATTGCAAATTTTACAATCATATTCAGCCATTTTTTATCACTAAATATTTGTGCAATTACAAATACAAGCAGTAGTAAACTAGCCAAACCATAATAGCGAATTAATTTTGCAAAAACACTAAATTTATTATAAGCAATTTCTATATTTATTTGTTTTTCTGACGGATATACTTCTGCTCCAAATTTCTTTTGATACTTTTTGATACCATCTAAAACTTGATCAGCTTTAGAATAGTCTCCTGTTTTCTTTGCAGTTTGTAGCAATTGCACATAAAGAGGTAAAGATTTCTGTACAAACACAGTATCTGCGGGTCTAAAGCCTTTTGTACTTGTAGTTTCAGGTTGAGAAACCCATTTGTTATTCTCATCATTTGGTATTGGATAAATCTTAAGAATTCCACCACCAATAGCATTGTATAACAACCCTAAACGTCTATCGATTTTAATAAGATCTTGCTCAAATTTATTTTGAATCTTTTTTTTCTGAGCTTCTTCAATTTGTTGTTTAATTATGTATTCTCCTCTAGCCGTAAAAAAATCTGATAAACGAGCATATTTTGCAGTAGGTGCTACACCCAATTGTTCTCTAATTTTTAAATTACCTTTTTCTAAATACACCATAGGAACTTCGTACCAAAGTCTTGGATTTTCTATAATAGAAAGCAACACTTGGCTTGGCTGCATATTATTAAACGTTTCTGTTTGTGCCACTTTACGCACCAATTCAGAAGCAAAAGTATGTGCAGGTTTCATTCTACCACCAGCATCCTGAATTACCAATTTACTAAAACTTTCTGCATGTGCAATAGATACCAAATTGGCTGTTAAAATAGAGTCAATTTGCTTTGCGCTAACTTTGGTAGTAGGTAAAGTAGTATGAGGCTCTGTAGCATCTGTTGTTGGGTTGGTATCGTGTGTATGATTAGGGTCACTATGATCGTGTTCGTGTTCTTGAGTAAAGGCAAAACTAGAAGCCAACAATAAAACAGTTATGCTAAGTAATTGTTTCTTTTTACGAATCTTTTTTAGTGAATTTTTCAAGCTATCAAAACGCGTGTATTTAGCAAAGAAAATAGTAATCATTCCTGTGTATAAAAGTGAGTATCCTAAATATGTAATAAAAGTTCCCCACCAATCATGATTTACAGATAAATGAGTTTGTTCTCTTTCGCCAGACAAATCATAACTAGATTGGAAAAATTTATAGCCTTTATGGTCTAAAATATGATTCATAAAAATGCGATAATCAAATTTATCATCTTTATCAATAACAGTTACTTCACTAGCGTAAGAAGCGGCACTTTCTGAACCTGGATATTTTTCTAATTGAAAATCATTCAGTTTAACGCTAAAAGGTGTTTTTAAGATTTTTGCACCATACCACATTCTAAAATTTAATCCGTCAACAGAAAATTCTTTAGCATTGTCGTTGTTAAATTTCCCTCCAGAAAGTGAAACTCTTTTGGTTTCGTTCTCTGTTTTTACATCTAAAACAATAACATCTAATTTCTTATCATCTTTTGGCCCACGAACTATTTCCATTTTGCCTTTTGCTGGATATTGAGGTACCACAAATGGTAAACCAGCAACATTGTATAGCGCTCTTAATTTAAAATCTTGTACACTATCTTTTGTAATGGTTCCTTTATTCATAGTTGCCATAACTTGATAGACACCATCAGACTTTGTGCTAATTTTTAAAGAGTCGTTTCTTTTAAAAATATTGATTGAGGCATTATTATCAACATTATTATAACCCACCAAAATATTGTGAATGTTTTGAACTGTACCCGATTTTATACGATGTTCGTGCCTGTTTCCGCTTGACGATTCTACCAAAAACAAATATTCGTCTCCTGAATTGCTTTCAGTGAATTTTTCTTCTGCCCACGGAATGTAATCTACCAAATCAACTTGGTAACTTTTACCTTTAAAATCATCTGAAAAAGCCCAAGAATTGTCACCCCAAGCACTTAATAAAATAGGTTCGTGTTTTGTTTTTTGTACCTCATTATTGTCTACAATAACATTAACATAAGTAGTTTCTGATAAAAATGTATTGGTAGTTTCACCTTCATCAATTAACATAATGCCTTCATAACCAATGTATCTGGTAACTCCTGCTCCAATAATAATAAATAAAAATGCCAAGTGAAACATCAATACTGGCCATTTTTCTTTGCGTAAGAGTTTGTATCTAAAAATATTGCCAAAAAAATTAATTACAAAGAGTATCATTATGGTTTCAAACCACCAAGAATTATAAACTAACGCTTTAGAGGTTTGTGTACCAAAGTCGTTTTCTATAAAGGTAGCAACCCCCATTGCAGTTGCAAATAGAAAAAATAGAACGGCCATTAAGCGTGTAGAATATAGAAAATTCAGAAAATTTTTCATCAAAAAAAATACTTTTAAAAGAGTTACAAATTTAAGTATAAAAGCACAAATTTTCTGCTGGATTCCATTATATTTCTGTATTAAGAATAGTTAAAAATTACAAAAATAAATGTCAGAAAAACACATAATACCTAAAATTATTAAAGATAGAGTAGCATTTGCGTTAGCACATTACCCAGAACTGAAAGATATCTATATCGAATTTAAACTCAAAAAAAACATTAAAAAATCTACAATGCAGGCTAGGCCTACTTTTGATAGTTTTTTTAAGCTAAAAAAAGATAGAAAATTTTTAATACTGATTAGTGAGAAATTTAAAATTTCGAATAAAAAGTTTTCAACTTTAGATATTCCTGATGATATTTTTATTGGTTGGATTGGCCACGAGTTAGGCCATATTATGGATTACCAAAACAGAAATAGATTTAATTTAATTTGGTTCGGAATTAAATATCTCTTTTCAGAAAATCATATTGTTGAAGCAGAAAGAGCAGCAGATCGCTTTGCAGTGCAACATAAAATGGAGAAATACATCTTAAAAACAAAAAATTTTATTTTAAATCATGCAGAGATTTCTAAAGTTTATAAAGATCGGATGAGACGTTATTATTTATCGCCAGAAGAAATTATGTTTTTGGTGAAAGAGAGAGACAATATGAAAAGTGCGTTGTTATAAATTGGGTTGTTTTTCGCTCAGGTATTTCCAATAGCGTTTGGGAATATGTTTTACATGCAACTTCATATTTTTACGTTCTTTAATGTTTGTGCTATCAAAATAATCTTTCCAAAGTTTTTGAAATTCAAATTCCTCTTCAGCAAAAAAATCAGCATTTGTTTTTGTAAAATCTAAATTTTTTGGAAAATCTAGATTGATGAAATCTAAATTTTGCAAATCATAATACAAACCATAATTTCTTTTGATGTCATAAATCACCCATTTTTGATCTGCATATCTACGCTTAAAATGTTTAGCAATTAACGGTAATACATTAAAATCGGGATCAATATTGGCAAAGTAAATATCATCTTTTGTTAATCTAAAACGCACAAAAGCTTCCATTCTATGTTTTTCTCGGCTAACATTTTTTGCAATTTTCGATGTTTTTAAAACACTTGGGTGTGTAAAATCGGTATCTACTTTTTGTTGATGTTTAAAGATATATTGAATGTAATTTAGTAATGTATTTTCAATGCCTTCTTGTTCACTTAAAAAAGCATAATATATTTTGGTTGATGTTAATGTAGATGCTTTCTTTTTTAAACCGTTCCAAACTCTATCTGATTTTTTAATATCTGTAATAATGGTTTCATTTTCAGAAAATAATCCGTTTTGATGTACATATTCATTTTGAATAGAAACGTCTTTGAGTTTGTATTCGAAAACATAAAAAACACAGGATAGAAAACCTTCAAAAGTGCCATCATAAATGAGTGTTTTTTCTTGCATTGTTTACCCTTTTAATGTCATTTCGACCTTGTGGAGAAATCTAAATTAATATTATTTAAGTAGAGATTTTTCGACTCCACTACGTTTCGCTCAAAATGACAGTCAAAAATTAAATTATTTATCAAATAAATTCAATTGCGGACTTAACATTTTCTCATATTTACTTTTTGAGTTCTGTAAAATCAGCCCTTTTAATTTGGCTGCTGTTAAATCTCTCCTTTCAAATTGAGGACTATCGCATACTAAAAAGTATTGTGCTCTGTTAAATGCGATTCCTATCTTTTTAAGATGATCCCAATTTAATCGTCTGTATTTTCTTGCCATTAAAATTTTGGCAACAGATTTCATTCCTACTCCAGGAATTCTTGCTAACATTCGTTTACTTGCTTTGTTGACATCTACAGGAAATTCGTGTAAATTACGTAAAGCCCAACTCAGTTTAGGATCAATATCTAAATCTAAATTTTGATGCTTTAAGTTGACAATTTCGTTAGTCTGAAAACCATAAAAGCGCGTTAACCAATCAGATTGATACAATCTATTTTCACGCAACATGGGCACCTCACTACCAATTGCAGGCAAACGATGATCGTAACTTATAGGCACATACCCAGAATAATAGACTCTTTTTAGGTTGTAGTTTTTGTAATAATGTTCCGCGGTTTTTAAAATCTGAAAATCATTTTCGCCACTTGCACCCACAATCATTTGAGTACTTTGTCCTCCAGGAGCATATTTGGGTGTACTTTTTATAATTTTCTTTTCAGCTTTATATTGAATAATTTCATTCTTAACCTTTTCCATGGGTTTTATAAAATCTTCAAAATTTTTATCAGGAGCCAATAATTGTAAACCAGATTTTGTTGGAATTTCTATATTTACGCTTAATCGATCTGCATACAAACCTGCTTCTCGCATTAATTCGTCTGAAGCACCAGGAATCGATTTTAAATGTATGTAACCATTAAAATTTTCTTCTAACCGTAATTTTTTAGCTACAGCCACCAAACGTTCCATAGTATAATCTGCACTTTTAAAAATACCGGAACTTAAAAATAAACCCTCAATGTAATTTCTACGATAAAAGTTGATGGTTAAGTCTACCACTTCTTGTACTTGAAAAGCGGCTCTTTTTACATCGTTACTTTTGCGAGTAACGCAATACGCACAATCGAAAATGCAATGATTGGTGAGCAAGATTTTTAGTAAAGAAACACATCTACCATCTTCTGTGTAGGAATGACAAATACCCATTCCTGTTGCATTTCCTAACCCTTTATTTGTATTGGTTCTTTTGCTGCCACTGGAAGAGCAAGAAACATCGTATTTAGCTGCATCTGCTAAAATTTTGAGTTTCTCTAAAGTGCGTTCAAAAGACATAAAATGTTGGTATTGTTGAGATTGATTGATTTTTAAAAAGCATTAAAATCGATATTAACCTTGCAACAAAATAATCAATTTTAGAATTTGAAAAGCATTAATTAGGATTAGTTTTCCACAAAATAGAAAATATTTAAAAATGAAAAAGTATTTTTTTTATAGCTTGCTGTTGGCAAATTTTGTTAGCCCAGATTGAACGGTTTGTTTGAACTCTTTTTTGCGTTTTTCAGCAAAAAAAGTGAGTAGTGAAAGCTGGAAATAGCTTCAAAAAAAAACTTCTCTTAAGTTTACTTTACAAAGTCTTCCCATTTTTTAAATTTCTTCTCTTTCATTACACGTTCCATTTTTACTTGTCCGCCTTTTTTCTTGTTCCTGTCATTCCAATCGTAAAACTTTTCTACTGGAATTATGTTCACTTTTACACCTTTTAAAGCTTTACTTCTGGCGACCTTATAATTTTTATTGGCATCTTTTAGAAAATTATCTAGTGCATTTGCGACTTCAGTTTCCTTGGTATTTAAGTCAGTCCCCAAATACCAAGAATGATAAAATTCGCCATCTTCAAAACGTTTTGCACAAATGGTATATTCAGAAATTTTGGTCGAAAATTTCTCTTCTAAATGTTTCATAGCATCATCCATTTTGTTGACAGATAATTGCGAACCTACTGTATTTAAAAAGAATTTGGTGCGTCCTGTAATTTTGATTTCTGCTTTATCAACATTAGTAAATTTTATGGTATCACCAATTAAATAGCGCCAAGCGCCAGAAACTGTACTGATGATTAAAATATACTCTTTTTCTGGCTCAACATCTTTTAGAGAAATTGCAGGTGCATTTTTCTTTAACGAGCCATCTGGTTTTATATAATCTGGATGCATTGGCACAAACTCAAAGTAAATTCCGTTATCGGTATTCAATTGCATAGCATCAGTTTCTGGTCTGGTTTGGGTAGCAATATAACCCTCAGAAGCCAAATAGGTGTCAATAACTGTAACAGGTTTGCCCAATAAAGCATTGAAACTTTTTTCGTAAGGACCAAAAGCAACGCCTCCTGAAGTATAAACTTTTAAGTTGGGCCAAATTTCGTGAATATTGTTGAGGTTGTGATATTCGATTACTTTTTGAAGCATCAATTCTATCCAAGCAGGAATTCCGCTTAACGCACCAATATCCCAATTTTTTGCATTTTTTGCGATATGTGAAACACGTTCGTCCCAATCATCAATTTTAGCAATATCTTCACCTGGTTTGTAGTATCCTTTGAACCAAAAAGGGATGTTGCTTGCGCTAATTCCGCTAATTTCTCCTTCTAAATGATTGCTATTTTCTTGCAAGTCTGTAGAACTCCCCAACATCATAATTTCTTTTTCAAAAAAATCTGCGGGCAAATCAAAATTATTTAAAGACAATACCTGTTTGATTCCTGAGCTTTTTATAGCATCAATCATGTCATCAGTAACAGGGATTCTTTTACTGGATTTTCCAGTAGTTCCTGAACTTAGTGCGAAATAGGATGGTGTACTTGGCCAAGTCACATCAGTTTCTCCTTGGTGTAATTTGCTCCACCATTTTTTATTGATTTTATCGTAATCAAAATAAGGTACAGTCTCTGCAAAAGATTCTTGCAAATCGTCACTGATTAAAATAGTTTTAAAATGATACTTTTCACCAAACTGTGTGTCTTTAGCAGTTTCTAATAGATTTTGAAGCACTTTTTCTTGGGCTTCAATATGATTTGTTTCTGATGAGAGGGTATCTGTTACATTGATAACTCCTTTGATAAGATTTCCTAAAATGGTCATAATTATTGGTTTTGTACAAAGTTGATCATTTTAGGAAGATTTTTTTAACGTAATTACTGTAAAGCTTAATGCATTTCGTAAAGGTTTTGCAAAACTGTTTTTTATACGTTTGCTTTTCTGTACAAATTTCTTTATCTTAAAAGAAATTAAAAATTATGAGAAATATGAGAAATGAGTTAGAATTGATTCAAAAATACCAAGCAAAAGGTTATGTGAGTAACTTTAGAGTAGCTAACCAAAAATTAATAGATGTAACTAGTAAAATTGAATTTTCACCCGAGAAAGTTCATATTGTTGCAGAACATAGATTTGAAGGAATGAGCAATCCTTCTGATATGTCAATTTTATATGTAATTTGTGTTGGTGATGCTATTAAAGGTACGTTTTTAGCTTCTTATGGTTCTGTTGCAGATACTGAAGCTGCCGAATTTTTTAATGAAATTCCGAAAGCCAATGTATCTAATACAGCTAATATTTTGAGTTAAACTACTACTGGTTTTTGTTTTTTTGTTGATGGTTAAAATACGTTGTACCTATTAATACAATACCAATTAAAATACTGTAATAATAAATGCTTAAATTTTTGCCTTTGAGCATTTGATATATTCCTATAATTATTGCTAAAGCACCAATCAAAAATTTAAGATAATACGTTGCTTTTTTCATAGAAAACTATTTGATTACAAAATAAAGTGATTCATCAGTTCAGGTATTGTTTTTTTATTATCAATATAATAAATATTGAGTTATATTGATGTTTTGATTTAAAAAAGGGCTATGTAAATTACTATAAAGGGTTACTAATAAGTTATTTAATCTACAACACTATCAATCAAAATACTTAATAAATCAATAGCCGCTTGTGCAATTTTTGTGCCTGGTCCAAAAACACCAACAGCACCAGCATCAAATAAAAATTGGTAATCTTGTGCAGGAATTACACCACCAACTATCACCATAATATCTTCACGTTCGTATTTTTCGAGTTCAGCAATTACTTGAGGAACTAAAGTTTTATGGCCTGCGGCTAAAGAGGATATTCCTAAAATATGCACATCATTTTCTACAGCTTGTTTTGTAGCTTCTAAAGGTGTTTGAAATAAAGGGCCAATATCAACATCAAAACCCAAATCTGCATAACCAGTAGCCACTACTTTTGCACCACGATCATGACCATCTTGCCCTAATTTGGCAATCATAATTCGTGGCCTGCGTCCTTCTAATTCCGCAAATTTATCTGCTAAAGCTCTTGCTTTTTTAAACAGTTTATCATCTTTTATTTCTTTACTATACACACCAGATATGGTTTTAGTTACGGCTTTGTGTCTTCCAAAAACAGTTTCTAACGCATCTGAAATTTCTCCTAAAGTAGCTCTGTTTTTTGCTGCTTTTACTGCTAAATCTAAGAGGTTTTCTGCTCCTGTTTTTGCAGCATTGGTTAAATGTACCAAAGACTTTTCTACTTCTTCTGAATTCCGTTTTATCTTTAAATCCTTTAATCTTTCTATCTGAGAATTTCGAACAGCTTCATTATCTACTTCTAAAATATGCAGAGGATCTTCTTGTTGCAATTGGTATTTATTTACGCCCACAATTACATCTTGTCCACTATCAATTTTTGCTTGTTTTTTGGCAGCGGCTTCTTCAATTCGTAATTTCGGAATTCCTTTTTCAATGGCTTTGGTCATTCCTCCTAACTCTTCAACTTCTTGAATCAATTCCCAAGATTTGTTGGCAATGTCTTCTGTTAATTTTTCAACATGATAACTGCCAGCCCAAGGATCTACAGTTTTGGTAATGTATGTTTCTTGTTGTAAATATATTTGAGTATTTCTTGCAATTCTAGCAGAAAAATCTGTGGGTAAAGCAATAGCTTCGTCTAACGCATTGGTATGTAAACTTTGTGTGCCACCAAAAGCGGCAGCCATAGCTTCTATGGTAGTTCTGGCAACATTATTAAAAGGATCTTGCTCTGTTAAAGACCAACCACTGGTTTGACAATGTGTTCTTAACGCTAATGATTTTGGGTTTTTAGGGTTGAATTGTTTTACAATTTTAGCCCACAACATTCTTGCTGCTCTCATTTTAGCAATCTCTGTAAAATGATCCATACCAATTGCCCAAAAGAAAGATAACCTTGGCGCAAAAGTATCAATATCCATTCCTGTTTCTAATCCTTTTTTGATGTATTCTAATCCATCTGCTAAAGTATAAGCCAATTCAATTTCTGCAGTAGCACCAGCTTCTTGCATGTGATAGCCGGAAATAGAAATAGAATTGAATTTAGGCATATATTTACTGGTATATTCAAAAATATCCGCAATAATTTTCATGGATGGAGTAGGGGGGTAGATGTAGGTGTTTCTTACCATAAACTCTTTTAGAATATCGTTTTGTATGGTACCTGAAAGTAATTCTAGAGCAACTCCTTGTTCTTCTGCAGCCACAATATAAAAAGCTAAAATGGGTAAAACAGCGCCATTCATGGTCATTGAAACCGACATTTTATCTAAAGGGATTTGGTCGAATAAGACCTTCATGTCTTCTACAGAATCTATGGCAACACCAGCTTTGCCAACATCACCTTGAACACGTTCGTGGTCAGAATCGTAACCTCTATGCGTGGCTAAATCAAAAGCAACAGATAATCCTTTTTGACCGGCCTCTAAATTCCTTCTATAAAATGCATTGCTTTCTTCTGCTGTAGAAAATCCTGCATACTGTCTAATCGTCCATGGTCTGCGAACATACATAGTGGAATAAGGTCCTCTTAAATTTGGAGCGATACCAGCTGCGAAATTTTCATGCTTTCGAGATATGAGTTGCTGCTCATCTAACTCTGAACTCTGAACTCTAAACTCAGAACTTTTTAATTTAATTTTGGATACATCTTTTCTACTCATTGTCTAAACGTTGTTTTTCAATCGTTTCAGAAAGTCGTTTTCTGACAATTGGAGTGATGATTGTTTTGATATGTCTTTGTTTTACAAAAGGATACAACTCTAGATTTGACTTCATCTTATCAGCAAGATTTTTTTGTAAGTTGGTACCTAATAAAACAATTTCATTTGCATTAAATTTAGCTTCCTCTTTTGCTGCACTTTCGTTAATTTTTCTTTGGATACTGCCATTTTTCAATTGCTTTAAAAATCCGCCTGATTTTTCAATCTGTTTAAAAATAATTAATGCATTTTGTGCCAATTGATGTGTAAGAGCATCAATATAATAAGTACCATTAGCAAAATGTTGGGCTGTAGAAAAGTAACTTTCTTGTTGTAAAATTAAGAGCTGATTTCTAGCAATGCGTTCACCAAATTCGTTAGATTTATGATAAATATGATCGTAGGCAACATTAGAAATAGTATTTGAACCTCCTAAAATGGCACTCATACATTCTGATGTTGTACGTAACATATTGGTGTTGTAATCGTATAAGGTTTTGTTGCGTAAACTTGGTTGCGTAAAAATATGTGCCTCTGTATTTTGTATTTCATATTCATTTAAAAGAGCTGTCCATAAAATTCGAAAGGCTCTTAGTTTAGCAATTTCAAAAAAGTAGTTGCCACCTACAGCAAACTTAAAATGAATTTTTTGGGCAACTTTACCACCAAAATAATTTAAATATTCATTTGCGTGTGCCAAGGTATACGCCAATTGTTGCGTTAAATTTGCCCCTGCATTTTGATATAAATCTCCAGAAACCGAAATACAATGGTTAGATGATGGTACAATTTCTTCTACAGCTAAATGATCTTTTTTAAGATTGTAAAACCAATTTCCAGTTTCAGCCAAATTGCCAATAATATCTGTTTCAATAAATGTATTATTAGAATCACAAAATTCTGAAAGTTTGGTTTGAAATTCTACATCTAAAAAAGTAAGCTGAAAATAAAGTAGTGTTTTGCCAGCAAATCCTTTTAGTAATTTATTGGGATTAAATGGTTTAGTGGCTTTAAATGTAATGGAATTTGCGCCTCTTTGTAAAGCATTTATTGCTAAAGAATTTGCAACTTTTTCATCGCCTATAAAAATAGATTGGCAAATATTGAATTTTTTTTGAGGAAGTTGAATTTTAGTGTTTTTTCTATCTTCTTTGGTGTAAAATGGTTTTACAACTATTCCCTCATCTGTGTGCCAGAGTAAAGCTTCATTATAATCTACACCTTTTAAATCTACTTGAATTTTTTGTTTCCAAGCAGCAGGTGAAACTGCGTTAAACTCATCAAATAGAAATTCGCTCATTATTTTACGGTATCAAATTCAATTATATAGATGTCTTCGTTTTCTTTTTTCATTAAATATTTTTCACGAGCAAAACGTTCTAATTCTAAAGAATCTTCAAGTTTTTTAATGGTTTCTTTATCTTTTTCAATTTTTGCTTTGTAGAATGAAATGGTGCTTTCTAAATCTTCAATTTCTTTATTAAATTTACGATGCACTAAATAAGAATTTTCATCAAAAAACAACATCCATATAATAAATGGAATTAATATGATTACAAAAACATTGGTAACCAGTTTAAATATAAAATTATTTTTTAAATCTTTAAAAAAACTCATTTAGAGATTATTTACAAACGTTCGTTAATTACACTGCGTACAATATCGATAGCTACAGTGTTGCGTCTATCATTAGGGATAATTATATCTGCAAAATTTTTAGTAGGTTCTATAAATTGCTGATGCATAGGTTTTAATGTGGTTTGATAACGATTTAAAACTTCATTTACATCTCTACCTCTTTCTGCTACGTCTCTTTTTAATCGTCTAATTAAACGTTCGTCTGTTTCTGCATGTACAAAGATTTTAATGTCAAATAAATCTCTTAATGCTTCACTATTAAAAATGAGAATTCCCTCAACAATGACCACTTTTCTTGGGTGTGTTTTTACAGAATCTTTTGTTCTATTGTGTGTTACAAAAGAATAAATAGGTTGGTTTACTGTTTTTCCTTTTTTAAGCTCTTTAAGGTGCTTAATGAGTAAATCAAAATCTATTGCTCTTGGATGGTCAAAATTTATTTTTGTACGTTCTTCATAAGAAAGATTATCAGTGGCTTTGTAATACGAATCTTGTGAAATTACACATACTTCATCATTGGGTAATTGTTTTACAATTTGATTAACCACTGTAGTTTTTCCACTTCCAGTACCACCTGCAATTCCGATAATTAGCATAGATGTAATTGATTTTGATTTGATGTCATTTTCTTTTAAGTCGAAAGTTGTAAAAAAAAACAAACTAGTTTTTCGACTAGGTTTGAGATGACAAGAAAATTATATTAATACCTAACTAAACACGAAAGTAATAAAGATTTTACAAATTCATAAAATTATTAATCTTAATCTCTTTAGCTTTTAAATCGAACATTAGATTATACAATCCAAAAAAGGTTCTGTTCATATAAATAAAGTGTTTAGATCCTCTACTTGCATTGTACGAACGCAACTCAACATTTTTAGAATATCGCTCACCAAATTCAGAAATTTTCCCAAAAAATTCAGCATCAGAAAAATCAAACTCTTCTACGTGAAAAGGTTGTGTAAAAATGGATAACATTTCGTGAAACATCGCCTTAAAGAATTCAAACTCTTCTTTAGGGTCCTCTTTTCTTAAAATATCTAACTCAAACATTTTTTCTACAAAAAGAGGTTCGTCGTCTAAAGTTTCTTTTCTTGCTAAAACAAAATACGGATTATAGAATTCTAAAGGAATGGTTTTCATACAACCAAAATCTAAGGCAATCAATTCGCCTTCTTCAGACACTAAAAAATTTCCTGGATGTGGATCTGCATGTACTTTTTTTAATATATGGATTTGATACATATAAAAATCCCATAAGGCTTGCCCAATTTGATTTGCTATTTTTTGGTCGGTATTTTTAGCCGTAAATTCAGATAGATGAATACCTTCCATCCAATCCATTGTTATGATTTGTTTTGACGAAAAATCCGTATAATAATTAGGGAAAGCAAGATGATTAATATTTTTACAAGCATTTACAATTTCTTTACTTTGTTGAACTTCAAGAAGATAGTCGGTTTCTTCTAAGAGTTTGTCTTGCACCTCAAAGAAGTATTCATCAGAAGTTTTTCCTTTCATATTAAACATTCTAATTACAAAAGGTTTTAATAATGCCAAATCTGATTTTATACTGTCTGAAACGCCAGGGTATTGAATTTTAACAGCCAATTTTTTACCATCTTTTTCTGCTTTGTGCACTTGCCCAATACTTGCAGCATTGTATGCTTTAACATCAAATTTATCATATATTTCAGACGGAAATTTACCAAAACTTTTCTTGAATGTTTTTAATACTAAGGCTTCAGAAAGTGGTGGTACAGAAAATTGTGCCAAAGAGAATTTTTCTACGTATGCTCTTGGTAAAATACTCTTTTCCATACTTAACATTTGCGCTACTTTTAACGGACTTCCTTTTAAGTCTTTTAAGCTATCGTAAATATCTTCTGCATTGTTTTTGTTAAGCTGTTCTCTTGCTTTTTCTTCGGTTTCTGTAATTTTGTTTCCATAATACTTTAAGTAATTCACACCTACTTTTGCCCCTGTTTTTACAAGTTTAGAGGCTCTTTGAATTTTGGTAATCGGAATTTTACTGGCTTTTTTCATACGTTAATCCGTTTTTGTTTGGAATTTTTCTTTGTACACAAATTTCCCTAGGTCAAATACGTTTTTTAGGAATTTGTTTTCTATTAACTCGAAGCTAGTATTGATTGATTTCTCGATAAAAATATCTGTTTTTTCAAAGGATTCTGAGCTGTCTTCTAACCAAAATTTAATGGTAACAATCAGTTGAACCCAAGCAGATTGGCTGATAATATTAGATTGAAATTTTTCTAAACCGTCAATAGGTAAAATACTTTCGGTGAGGCTTAAATTATCTATAAATTGGATAAAACTTTTCTTTAAAGCAGCAAATGTTTTATATGATTTTAATTGATTTTTACAACCTTTTAAAACAACTTCTACATAGGTTCTATTTAAGTTTAAGTTTTCGAAAAAGGTAAAGTATAAACTTAGCAATTGGTTTTTACCATCAAAAGAAGCAAACTCTTCACTTTCATTTAAAACTTCTAAAGAGTTTTTAAACAATTCGTTAAAAATAGTTTTTTCTACTTTTTTTAAAGATTTAAAATGCTCGTAAAACGTAGTTGTATCTAATTCTACTGCATCACAAAAACTGTCTACATCATCTGGTCTCGTTTTGGTTTCAGCAACCAAATCCATATACAAAGTAAGGATGTCTAATTTAGAGATTTTTTTCTTTTTTCCCATAAAAATATATATACTACAAAAATACGAAACGTTTTATGGTTACAACAAAAATGACTTCTATAAAAACCAAAAACCAAGTTAAATTTTAACTTGGTTTGCTACAATTATGTCAAGAAAAATTATGCAAAGATTTTACGGAACCTTTCTCTGCCTTTTACAAAATGACTTTTATAAGTTTCTAGAGCATCAAATACTATATTTTGTTGATTGTCTAGTAATTGCACTCCTCCTTTTAAGGCCTTTTCAGTAACTTTTTGCCATTGACTAGCAACATCAATAGTTTCTGTAACAATTTCTTCTGTTGCTTGTAAAGCAAATTCATTTGCTTTTGATGCCGATTTTTTTACCTTTTTTATGGTTTTATCTACTTTGTTAGTAAAATCTGCTTTTTTAACTTTTTTAGATGTCATAACTTTTGCTTTTTATGGTTTTAATTTTGTTGATCTTTAATTTTAATATTTATTTTCTTGTCCAGTTTTTTACAGCTTCCATATCACCTTTTAACGCTAACTTAGCTTGTGCTTTCCATCCAGATAAGTCGTAAATTTTTGCGTTTATACCAGCATCAGTTAATAATTTTGTCATGTTTTTAATAGTCATTTTTGCAATCTGGCTATAGGCAGTAATATTTAATTCGTTTAAAGACTTTTCTAAAACTGGGCCAATACCTTTAATTACTTTTAAATCATCTATTTCATCCACTTTTTCAACCACAATTTTTTCTTCTACTGCAACCTCTTTTTTAACTACTTTTTTCTTGGTAGTTTTTTTTGTTTTTGCAGGTTTAGCGTCTTCTAACTTTTCGTTAACGGTATTTAAAGCATCTTCTGTATAATCTTCAATTTTTTCTTTAACATCATCAATAGTTTCAGAAATATTCTGCTTTAATTTTTCAGACATTTTTTCGGCTTTTTTTACCAATTTATTTTTGGCAATTTCTTTCTCAACCTTGTCTTTCATTTCCTCAGCTTTTTCAACAAAAGGATTTTCTTTTATTTTTTTCTTTGCATTTTCTAACATTTCTTGATCATAACCAACCAATGTCTTTAAACGCTCAGTACTATTGTCTAACTGACCTTTAATAGATTCTGCAGTTTCTACAACCATATTGATTTGTTTTTTGGTTAAAGGTTCTGCTTTTTTTGCTAATTTAGCCGTTAATTTTTGCCATTTTTCTCCTGTTTTAACCGTAGTTTCTATAGCGTTAAAAGAAGCATCAATTAAATCGTTATTTATTTTTTTAAATATTGCTTTGGCTTTTCCTAATTTTTCGTGATTTTTATATTTTGTTGCCATTATATGTGTTTTTTTTTTCTTTAAAAATGAATACTACAAATATAAAGTTTGTGAGTTACAGATGAGTTACAGTTTATTTTTTGCTGAAAAAGTCTAAGGTTCTATTCATGTTTTTCCAAATCATTTTTTTGTTGATTTCTAGATAATCAAAAAATTTATCTTGTTGTTTTTCAGAAAATTGAAATCCTTTTTTTTAAAGTTTGTCTGTTTTGTTTTGAACTTTTTCTATTTTATTAAAAGAACATAAAACTGTTTTTTCTGTTGTTTTTAATGCTTTTTTATTGATTTGTAAGGCTTGTTTTTTTATGTTTTTAGCTGTTATGTTTTTCATTTTTAATTCGTTTACTGGTTCATTTTTATTCAAAAGTAAGAAGTAGAAGTTACAGCAGAGTTACAAGTGGTTTTTTTAAGAACCGAATGATACAGTTTATAGTTATTCTTTTTTAGTTGATAGTGTCATTACCAACGAAGTTTAACGTAGTTGGAAATTTTTAATTTTTATAATCATATATAAATTCTCTACCTCGCTTAAAATGACACACCTACATGTACTTTTCAAATAGTACCCTTGTATTGTAATAAAAAGAAAAATTAAAACGATTAAAAAAAATGTAAACTTCATTTAAAATTATTGTTAAAACCAAGTTTAAAAACCTAAAAATTTAGCCTTTTGTTTTCATTTGCGTAATGTACTTCATTGTTGCTATAAAGTAATTTTACGGCTCAAGAAATTCAATTTAAAAATGAAATCAACTACACATCTTAAAATTACATTACTAACATTGTGCCTGTCGTTTTTAGCTTTTCAAAGCAAAGCGCAAACAGGAAATTTAACCGGAGTTTTAACCGATAATCAAGGGTTATATGTGCCAGGTGCCAATATTCTTGTTGTAGATTTACAAAAAGGAACAACATCAGACTTTGACGGTAAGTTTACCATTATCGGAATTCCGTCTGGTAAACATCAACTAAAAATATCTTATATAGGGTATAAAGATGTTATTAAAGAAATCGAAATCTTAGCAAATAAAACGTTAAAAGTAAATTATACTTTAAATGATGCTAGCTTTGAGTTAGAAGAAATACAAATTAGAACCGGCTTAAGTGGTCAAGCAAAGGCATTAAATACACAAAAAAGTAACATCAATATCACTAATGTTGTGGCAACAGACCAAATTGGTAAGTTTCCTGATGTAAATATAGGAGATGCCATGAAGCGTATTTCTGGTATCACTATGCAAGTAGACCAAGGTGAAGCTCGTAATATAATTGTAAGAGGTTTGTCTCCTCAATTAAATTCGGTAACATTAAATGGTAGCAGAATTCCGTCTGCTGAAGGCGATAACAGAAACATTCAAATGGATTTAATTCCATCAGATATGATTCAGTCTATTCAAGTAAACAAAGCTGTAACTCCAGATATGGATGCAGATGCCATTGGAGGTTCTGTAAATTTAGTAACCAGAACTGCCCCACAAAATTTTAGATTATCTGCTACAGCAGGTTCTGGAATCAATACAATTACAGACAAAAGAATTTTAAATGGTTCTTTTTTAGTGGGTAATCGTTCTAAAAACAAGAAATTTGGTTGGATGTTATCTGCAACTGTAAATGATAATGATTTTGGTTCGGATAATGTAGAGGCAGAATGGGCAAATCAATTTGCATATACAAACACAAACGGAGATGAAGTTGAATTAGATGTAAATCCGTACACCAATGTGCTAGAAGAAAGAACCTATTTAGTGCAACGTGTACGTAGAAGTTTTTCTGCAAATTTCGATTACGAATTTAATGCAAACAATACCATTTATTTAAAATCGATGTATAACTGGAGAGATGATCGTGAGAATCGTTTTGTGTTAGAACACGGAATTTTAGATGCAGAAGATATTGCAGAAAATGATTTTGCATTAGATAATAATTTACCAATTCGTTTTCCAGTAGAAGTAAAAAGAGAAACTAAAGGAGGTATAGACAATGATAGAAACCAAAACAGACGTTTAGAAGACCAAAGAATGCAAAATTATACTTTGGGGGGTAAGCACTTAACAGGAAAATTCAAAATTGATTGGTTGGCATCTTATGCAAAAGCATCAGAAGAACGTTTAGATGAGCGTTATGCCGTTTTTGCTACAGAATACAGTATTATTAATAACAATAACAATACTGAGTTTCCTTTTTTTACAGCCGTAAATTCATCAGATTTTAATGATGTATCTTCTTTTGAGTTTGATGAAATCACTAATGAAAATCAATACACAGATGAAAAAGATATCAACTTTTTTGTCAACTTTCAAATGCCATCCAATTGGTTTTGTAAAGGGGAAGGTTTTATAAAATTTGGTGCTAGAGGTCGTTTTAAAGAAAAATTAAGAGACAATAACTTTTTCGAGTTCGATTTAGAAAGTAGTTTTGCTACTATGGCAGCTATCCCTACAAAAGATTATACTGATGCCGATTTTTTAGCGGGCAGTAGATATAATGCAGGTTTATTTCCAGATGAAACTTGGTTAGGTGGTTTAGATTTAACAGGTGGAGAATCTGTTGATGACGAATTTTTAAGAGACAATTTTAACGTTACAGAAGATGTTTGGGCAGGTTATGTAATGACCAATCAGCAGATAACAGAAAAGCTTGGTGTTTTATTAGGACTTCGATTAGAGCACACTAGCTTGTCTGCAACTGGTAACCAAATTTTAGATGAAGATGATTTACAAGGAACGTCAACATCAGAAAACAGTTATACAAATGTATTACCAGGTATTCATTTTAAATACAATGCAACAGATAACACTGTATTGCGTTTTGCTTGGACAAATACATTGGCAAGACCAAATTATGTAGATATTACTCCTTTTTCTGATATTATAGAAAGTGATGAAGAGGTTTTTTTAGGAAATCCTGAATTAGAACCAACAACATCTATGAATTTCGATTTTATGGCAGAAACCTATTTTAAAAATGTAGGAATTTTATCAGGTGGTATATTCTACAAAAGAATTAATAATTTTATCTATACCTTTCAAAGAGAAACTACTTCTGATGAATTTGGTGCAAACAGTACTGGTTTTGAAGTTTTTCAGCCTTTAAATGGCGATGATGCTTCTATTTTTGGAGCAGAAGTTGCATTTCAAAAACAATTAGACTTTTTACCATCATTCTTAAAAAACTTTAGTGTATATGCAAATTATACCTTTTTAACTTCTGATGCAAACGGAATTAGAAACGAAGATGGAGATGAGCGTACCGATTTAGATTTACCAAACACAGCACCAAATATGTTTAATGCTTCGTTGGCTTATACAGATAAAAAATTCTCTGCAAGAGTTTCTGTAAACTTTTCTGATGCTTATATTGATGAAATTGGTGGAAATGCTTTCGAAGATCGTTATTATGATGAACAATTGTTTTTAGATTTCAATGCTACTTATGCCATCAACAAAAATTTACGTATTTATGCTGATGTAACCAATATTACAGATCAACCTTTACGATATTATCAAGGTGAAGCTAACAGAACAATGCAGATGGAATACTATGGACAAAGAATACAATTAGGATTAAAATATGATTTGTTTGGTAAGTAAATTGGTTTTTATTTTTTGAACAAAATCAAGAAATCTTCAATTTGTTAGTCTTTAGAATTTTTCTGATAAGTTAGAATAAAATAAATATAAATATGATTTCAAATCCAATAAAATTCATCAACAATGCTGCTCTAGTTGTGGGCAGCTTGTTGTTTTTTTCTTGTGCAAAAACAAGTAAACTACCTCCAATTACACCAGATGTAATTACAGAAAAAACAATTAACGATACAGACGATCCTGCAATTTGGATACACCCCAAAGACCCCGAAAAAAGCATTGTTTTTGGAACGGATAAAGAAACCAATGGTGCTATTTATGCTTTTGATTTGCAAGGTAAAATTATTGAAGAAAAAACCATCAGAAATATAAAAAGACCCAATAATGTTGATTTAATTTATGGGTTTCAACTCAACGATTCTACTCAGGTTGATGTTTTAGCGTTTACAGAAAGAGAGCAACAACAAATTCGAGTTTTTTCCATTCCAGATATGCAACCTTTAGACAATGGTGGTTTTAAAGTTTTTGAAGATGAAACTGATATCAACCTAAAACTACCTATGGGTATTGCCCTGTACAAATCGCCAATAGATAGTTCATTATATGCCATTGTTGGTAGAAAAACTGGGCCACAAAATGGCTATTTATATCAGTATAAACTTGAACCAAAAGAAAGCAAAGTTACAGCAAAATTGGTTAGAAAATTCGGACAGTTTAGCCAAAAGAAAGAAATAGAAGCAATTGCTGTAGACGAAGAAATGGGTTTTGTTTATTATGCTGATGAAATGCATTGTATTCGAAAATATTACGCAGAACCATCAAAAGGTAGTAAAGAGATTTCTTGTTTTGGAGGTGATAAATTTTTAGAAGATATTGAAGGAATTGCCATTGCAAAAATGAAAAACAAACAAGGTTTTCTTATTGTTTCAGATCAGCAAAGAGGACAGTTTAATATTTTTAACAGAAAAACCAACGAATTTATAAAGGCCGTAAATTTAACAACAATTAGCACAGATGGTTGTGAAGTGGTAACAGTGCCATTAAATAAAACCTTTAAAAGTGGTTTGTTTGTTGCTATGAATGATACCAAACAATTTTACTTTTATGATTTAGATAGAATATTGAAATAGAAAATTTTATCCCTAGCAAAAAGAGGTTGTCTTCTAATTTAGACAGCCTTTTTTTATTTGTAGATTTCAGTTTGTCTATTATTTTGTTTTAAAACATCATAATATAAAAAATCTAAAATCTCAGTTCTACATTGATACATAGGTCTTGAATTCCAACTATGATCACCGTTTTTAACAGCGTATAAATAATAAGATTTGTTGATTAATTTTAGTTGATTTGCAATAGTTTGAGACCCAAAAAGAGGCAAATACCCAACATCATTTTTAGAACAATAATGATGAGGAGCAGCATCAAAAGGTACTAATTTGTCTGAAGTTCCATGAAAAAGTTGTGTAGGAATTGCTGTTTTTAAGTTGATATTATCTATCGAAATTATAGCACCAGCCATACTAATCATTCCTGCAAATCGAAAATTTTTAGGTAAAATGGTATTCTCATACACATAACTTAAATGTAAAATAGCTTCTGCACCAGCACTAGAACCCACAAGAATTATTTTATTTTTATTTATGTTAAATCTTCTTTTCTTTTTAAAGAGATACTGCAATGCAAAACTGATGTCTTTTGATGCCATATTAAAGGCGTTTATTTTATCATAAGCATTAGTAAAACAACCAAAACCTTTACTTTTCATTGTTAAACGATAAGATATTGAGGCAAAAGCATAACCTCTTTGTGTTAGAAAATTTGCAAAATCTTTAATGTAATATTCATTTCGTTTTCCTCCAGAAAAACCACCTCCGTGTACATATACAATCAGTGGATACTCCGTTTTGATGTTTTTGGGGCTGTAAAAATCTAGTTTTAGCTTTTTACCATCAATTTTCTTGTATTTGTAGGTTCTTTTTTTAACTTTAGAAATACTATCAAAATATATTTCTTGGGCATGTAAACTACTGATAAAAAAAAGAAAAGTGACTACGAATATTGATTTCATAAAAGTTAAAGTCTTTTTTGTAAGTACTTTGTTTTTAGGTTAAAATAAAAATTTCTTAAATGCTTGTATAAAAATGCATTCGTTCTTACATAGTAAAAAGAGATAATACATACAGAAGCCATAAAGGCAATAGCACCAAAAACAGCTTGTAGAGGAGATAAGGTTTTGCCTATTAATTTTAAGCCAATTCCTGTAAAGCTTCCATAAATAATAATAAAATGAATAACGTAAATAGACAACGTTTTTTGTCCTATTTTTAAAATTAGAGGTACTTTTAAGTAGGTTTCAAATCCATAGAAGAAAGCAAAATACAAAAAAACATTACCTAATCTTGTAAATAAATAGTTAAAATATGCAGCATCTAAAAATAATTTTATGTTGGTAAATTTGGCAATTTCACTTAAGATAAATGAAGAGTAAAAAATTAAGAGGAACCCAGCGATTAGAAAACCAACGATTATTTTTAACTTAAACTGCTTTTTATCTAAATTTTTATGGAATAAAGTTGCCAAAAATGCACCAAAAGAAACATAACCAAACCAAGGGATTATTGTAAAAATAGATCCATTACTTTTAGAAATATAATTGCTTAATACAAGTGGTAGATTATAAAAAGTAAGTTCGCGATATAAAGGTTCAGTAATAAAAATAAGTACTCCAGTAATGATAGTTAATAAAGAAAAAATTTGAAGATTTTTTGCTGATAAAACATACAGACCTATAACAATAATTAAGCTTAAACCAATACACTGTAGAACATCTACCACTAAAAAATAAGTGTTAAAGCTACCTGTAAACCATTGAAAAACAGGAACTCTTATTAAATAACCAACAAAGATTAAAAATAAACCTCTAATGATGCCTTTTCTAATTCTCAATTTTTCGTTGCCTTTCGCTTTGGCTTTTAATAATAGAAACGTAAAAATTAAACCAGAAATGGTAAAAAAAGTGGGGGCTGTAATTCCACGAAAATATGACCATACTTTATAAAGTATGTAAGTTTTATCTCTATAAATAGGGTCTAGAAGCGTATCAATAAAATGCCCTTGCAACATCATTAAAATGGCAAAAGCACGCACAATATCAATAAAATAAAGTCTATTAGAGTTCAATATTTAAAAAATAGACTCTAAAAGTAAACATATATTTAAGAAATGACCAAAAGAAGTAAATGAATTTGATTGTAATTGTAAAAAAGAAAAAAAAATAAAAAATACTGATCAAATATATTAAACTGTTCTAGTTCTATTTAGCAACATAAAATCAGCCAAAACCAAAGCTGTTAAAGCTTCTACAATGGGTACAGCTCTTGGTACAACACAAGGATCATGTCTTCCTTTTCCTGTAATTTCTGTAACTTCATTTTCAGAATTAATTGTTTGTTGACTGCTCATTATTGTGGCTACAGGTTTAAAAGCAACTCTAAAATAGATGTCCATTCCATTAGAAATTCCACCTTGAATTCCACCAGACAAGTTGGTTTTAGTAGAACCATCAGCATTAAAAACATCATTATGTTCAGTACCTTTCATTTTTGCACCACAAAATCCGCTACCAAATTCGAAACCTTTTACTGCATTTATAGATAACATTGCACCACCTAATTGAGCATGAAGTTTATGAAAAATAGGTTCACCCAAACCAACAGGCACATTTTGAGCCACGCAAGTAATGGTACCTCCAATAGTATCTCCAGCTTTTCTGATTTCTTTAATTTTGTCAATCATTTTTTCTGCGGATACTTCATCAGGACAACGAACAATATTACTTTCTGTTTTAGAAAAATCTACCTCTTGATATGGTTTTTCCATAAAAATATCACCTACAGAAGATGTAAAAGCATTTATTTTGATGTTAGCCACCAATTGTTTAGCTAATGCTCCAGCCACAACCCAGTTTGCAGTTTCGCGAGCAGAACTTCTTCCACCACCTCTATAATCTCTTAAACCATATTTCTGATCGTAAGTATAATCTGCATGAGAAGGTCTGTATACATTTGTATTATGATTATAATCTTTACTTTTTTGGTTAGTGTTTTTAATTACAAAACCAATAGAAGTTCCTGTGGTTTTACCTTCAAAAATACCAGATAAAAACTCTACAGTATCCGGTTCTTTACGTTGGGTAACAATTTTAGATTGCCCTGGTTTACGTCTATTTAGTTCTTCTTGTATTGCTTCGAAATTAACTTCTAAACCCGCAGGAAAACCATCTATTACACCACCAATTGCAGTTCCGTGCGATTCTCCGTAAGTTGTTACTTTTAATAAATTTCCAAAAGAATTAAATGACATAATTAAAAATTATAATTTTGATACAAATATAATGAAAGTACGCTATAGTTTTTTGTAAGCAAAAAGTATTATAATGATTTCTAAAATCTATTAAATATCTTTAATAGCTGATTTTTAGTAAGATAAAATTATAATTTTAAGATATTCAAAAAAAATAAAAATTATTCGTTTTTTTGTTTCACAAAATAAAAAAGCTTTCTATATTTGCATCCGCATTCAGGAAATACCTGATGAGACACTTGGAGAAATGGCAGAGTGGTCGAATGCGGCAGTCTTGAAAACTGTTGACTGTAACAGGTCCGGGGGTTCGAATCCCTCTTTCTCCGCTGATAGATTTTCAAAAATCATCAAAACCCTTTAAAATCTAGGTTTTAAAGGGCTTTTTCTTTTTCGGAAAACACATAAAATTCATTAAATCTTATAAAAATCGAGACCCATTCGGTGTCACTTGCAAATCACAAAAATAAGTGACACCGAATTTCTCTGGATCCCTTTGATATCAAGGGTTTCAAAATTAAAACTTGACTAAAACCTGTTCAAAAAAAGTACATCTTGTTTTGAATTCGGTGTCACTATAATTTTAATATGAATTTTTAAAGGTTACCAAAAATGAAAACAAAAACAGCAATTTTATTTTATGCAAAGAAATCAAAAGTAAACAGTAAAGGGCTTTGTACCATCTACACACGCATTACAGTCAATGGAAGACGAATCGAATTTAGCACAGGTAGATTTGTACAACCCGAAAAATGGTCCACGGCTGGTGGCAAGGTAAAAGGACATTCTGCAGAAGCTCGTTCAATAAATAGGCATCTTGACATTTTAAAAACCAAGATTATTGATATTCAAATGGAATTCATTCATGCAAAAATTCCATTCTCAACAAAATTGTTTAAAAGCAAAATATTAGGAGAAGAAACAAAACAAAGAACCTTAATTCCAATTTTCGAAGATCATAACAAAAGAATAAAAGAATTAGTCGGTAAAGAATATGCACCAGGAACATTAGAAAGATATAAAACCTCATTAAAGCACACCAAAGAGTTTTTAGAATGGAAGTATAAAGTATCAGATATCGATATTCTAAAAATAGATCATGCCTTTATAACAGATTACGAATTTTATTTACGATCAGTTAGAAATTGTAGTAACAACACAGCAGTAAAATACATCAAGAACTTTAACAAGATTATAAAAATCTGTTTAGCTAATGATTGGATAGATAGAAACCCATTCAGTAACTACAAATCTAAAATTAGGCAAGTAGAACGTGTATATTTAACTGAAGTTGAAATTCAAAAACTAATGGAAAAAGAGTTTGCATCAGAGCGCTTGTCATTAGTAAGAGATATTTTCTTATTCAGTTGTTATACTGGCTTAGCATATATAGATGTAAAGAACTTAACTCAATCACATATTAATATCGGAATTGATGGTGATAAATGGATATTCACCCATCGTCAAAAAACTGAATCAGCATCTAAAATTCCAATATTACCAGTTACCCAAATCATCATAGACAAATACAAAGACCATCCAAAATGCATTGCAAATAATGCACTTCTACCTATTTTTAGCAATCAAAAAATGAATGCCTATTTAAAAGAAATTGCGGTAATCTGTGAAATCAACAAAGACCTTACGTTTCATATTGCACGCCATACTTTTGCTACAACAGTAACACTCTCTAATGGTGTACCCATAGAAAGTGTAAGTAAAATGTTAGGGCACAAAAATCTAAGAACTACACAACACTATGCAAAAGTATTAGACAAAAAAGTGAGTCACGATATGCAGATTTTAAAACAAAAATTAAGTAAAAATCACACCTTAACAAAAAGTCAAGGTATAGGCTAGTTTAGAGCCTGTTAATAACTTTTTAAGGGTATCAATTCATAGAATTTATACATTTTGAATTATTTTGTAGTCCTCAAAATAACTCATTTTAATTGCTATGAATTCTTTTTGCACACCATTCTTTCAAGAATTGGAGCGGGACTTTGTATCACTCAAAAGTTCTGAATCCAACACTATTGTTAGGTGTCAAAAAAATCATTTCATTTTTAGAAAAGAAGTTAAAAAAGCTCAATAAATGGGTAAAGAATTATTCTTTTGAATGTCAAAAAGAGGAGATCTATTTTTTTAAAGAATTAAAACCTTCCTTAATTTCTAAAATATTGTTTTATCAAAATGTTTTAAAAATTGAATCAACATTGCCTCCTGGTAAAAAAGCAAAAAGGAAACACTACATAAAAGCCATAAATAAACTATCTGTAAAAACCAGAGAAGATCGTGATTTTTTCGAATATTACAGGTCAAGA
The DNA here is from genome assembly GCF_054584775.1 of Polaribacter litoreus. Taxonomy (NCBI): domain Bacteria; kingdom Pseudomonadati; phylum Bacteroidota; class Flavobacteriia; order Flavobacteriales; family Flavobacteriaceae; genus Polaribacter; species Polaribacter litoreus. The sequence goes on from NZ_JBTLRD010000015.1 coordinate 34,261, forward strand.
GCAACATATAATGACCACAAATATTTTGTAAGAAGACCGTATAAAGACATTTTTAGAGACGATCCAATGCAGTTGTATTTCGATTCTAAAATATCTACTTCTCACGAATATCAAGTTGCCAAATTAATCAGCTCAGATATGCTAGTAAATTATTTAGAACGAAAGATTGATGAAATAAATCAGAAAACAGGAGCAGCAAATTTTAGAGATCCTGTAAACTACATCTGGTCAGGCACCAAAATAGATCTGGTAGAATTGATTTATGCTCTAAAACATGCTAGACTCATCAATAATGGAAATACCGATGTAAAAGAATTAGCGACTCATTTGGGAAAAATTTTCAATATCGAATTAGAAGATAATATCTATAGAATTTATCAAGACATTAAATTGCGAAAAACGGTTAGAACTAAATTCTTAAATAAATTAGCAGACAACCTCAACCAAAAGTTAGACGAAGAAGATCTATAATACCCAACTTGGGATACCTGTGGTTTTATATTTAAAATAGATACTTTTCTAAGTGTTCTTTGTCGATGAGAATTGAACTGACATTCATTTTAAATTTTACATTCAACAACAATAGTCGTTTACAACCTTTTAGTAAAAAATCACACCCACCTTACGAATACCTTGTCAATAGAAATAATACAATTGCAGTTGTTTTGTAGCAGAACAATTTATTCTAATGTAAAACAAATCAATATGCATCTAAACTTAAAAAATCTATTCCCAGAAACCGAAAATCTAGACATTCTAAAACACCAACAAGTAACAAGATTAGACTTGTTAAATGCACTCAATTTTCTGATCAACGAAATCAATACCAGTAAAAAAGAAGAGCAACCCAAAAAATGGTTAAAATCTTCAGAGGTAAAAAGTTTATTAAGAATTTCTCCAGGCACTTTACAAAACTTACGCATCAATGGCACCTTAACCTATACCAAAATAGGGGGAATCATTTTCTACTCTTATGAAGAAATTTTAAAAGTAATGGAACAAAACAAAGTAAACAGAAATACAAATGAGTAATATGAATTATATAAAACACTTAACAGGTTTCTTTGATAAAGTCATCAACGATCATACCTTAAATCCAACACATATTAGCTTATACATTGCTTTGTTTCAATTCTGGAACTGCAACCGATTCAGAAATCCCATCAGTATTTCTAGAGATGAAGTAATGCGCATCAGTAAAATCAGCTCAAAAGCCACCTATCACAAATGCTTAAAAAATTTACATGCACTAGGGTATTTAAGATACGAACCATCCTACAATCCTTATAAAGGGAGTATGGTGTATATGTTTAATTTTTCTGAAAATTTAAAGCCCAAAAAGAAATCAAATACTAAACAAGTGCAAGACAAGCAGCAGACAAGTAACCTACCAACTAATGAACAAGCAGAGGTATCTTATATAAACAATACAAATAGTACAAACACTATAAATAAATTAAAAGAAGAGCAATCAAAAACTACTGATGTAGAAAATTTAGAAGAGGTCTCAAAACAAAAAAAGTTGCGTCAAAAAAATAAAAGTAAAGAACCAGTTTTAGAAGAAGTAATAAAATATTTCGAAGAACAAAACTTTCCAGAAATCGAAGCCAACAAATTTTACAACTATTTTTCCAGTAATGGATGGTTAGTAGGAGGTAAGACCCCAATGAAAAACTGGAAAGCAGCAGCAAAAAACTGGATGCTCAACAGCTTAAAATATAATCAGAATAATAATTCAAAAACATCCATTCAACCACAAAACCTCAACACAGCCATTGATAAAGATTACTCAGAACCACTCTAATGTCATTGCGAGGAGTTTACGACGTGAAAATCTGTTTATTTATAACACTATAATCCAAAGCAATATCACAAACAAAATCACAATCTAAAACCGACATAGGATTTGTAAACGAGCGTCAATAGTTTGAAAATGCTGTAAAAATAAAAGCTGTTTGAAGCATTACCAAAAATCAAAATGTATTTTGCTTTGAAGGTAGCAAGCATAGCTTAGTTCTTTTATTTTAGGCATTAAAAACGTAATAGACCGCTGAAATAACGAAGTTATTCACGAAGTCCATAAAGTAAATACGAACAACCTGAGTAAAATCCAAGTCTAGATTTTTTTGCTTCTTTTTTGATCAATGCAAAAAAGAATGAGAAATAATTAAAAATATATGCAGCCTAGATTTTTTGAATACTTTTTCATCAATGGAAAAGAATAATAAGAAACAAAGAAAAGTGAGTCTTGATTTCTTGTTTCATATAGTATCAAGACAAAATGATATGAAGTAAAAAAACATTTTATCACCCCAACAAAGAAAACCATGAACAAGAAGCAATCTCATAAAACAAAGTCACAATCTCAAACGTCATAGAATTTGCAAGCGAGTAGTCTTCTGTTTGAAAGTTACGTAAAATGAAATGCTGTTTGAGCAAAGCGAGTTCATTTCATTTAGTAATTGAAAACCTAGAAGACCGCTGAAAATTCAAGACTAGCGTTTTTTGTTTCTTTTTTGGGCGATGCAAAAAAGATTAGAATAAAATAAATTAAGTCTAGATCTTATGTGAAGTCTGTGCTGAATTTAGTTCAGCATCTATCAAGAAAAAATGAAAGGATAAACCAACAACCAAAAACGAACAACGAACAACGAACATGTACAACTACCAAAACACCACAAACTGGTTAGAATCCAAAGGAAAACAACTATTTGGGAATCATTTCAAAATATACGAAGAAGACAAACCCATCATTTACAAACTGATAGCTTACGCTTTACAAGATCAAAAAATGGTAAAAAGGTGCAATATCAATTTAGAAAAAGGAATCCTGCTGTCTGGTCCAATAGGTTGTGGAAAAACCACATTAATGACATTATTAAAATTCTTAGTCCCAAAAGACCAAAAATACTATGTAAAATCCTGTAGAGAAGTAAGTTTTGAATTCATAAAAGAAGGTTACGACGTAATACACAAATACAGCAAACCAAGATTACATCAAAAAAAAGCAGGCATCATTTGTTTTGACGATCTCGGAACCGAAAGTAATCTAAAATATTACGGAAACGAATGCAATGTAATGGGTGAAATTTTACTAAGTCGATACGATGCTTTCAGTCATCCAGAATCCAGTCGTAGAACTAAAACCCATCTCACTACAAACCTGTCGGCTTCAGAACTAGAACATTGTTATGGCAATAGAATCAGAAGTCGATTAAGAGAGTCTTTTAATCTAATAGCCTTTAGTAATAATTCAAAAGATAAACGAATATAAAAAAAACATTTTAAATGTATATTATTTTATACATTATTAATATATTTGTATAATTATATATACATTATTGCATTATGGGGAAGAAAAAACAAATACTATTTCCAAAGCACTTGGTAATTCTTGAACAGTTAGGTGAAAACATCAAATTAGCTAGAAAGCGACGTAAATTAACAACAACTCAAGTCGCTGAAAGAGCTGATATCGTCAGAATGACCTTATATCAAGTAGAAAAAGGCAACCCAAGCGTCGCTATAGGCGCCTATTTCAATGTATTAAGAGTATTAGGCTTACAAGACGATTTCTTAAAACTGGCAGCTGATGATGAATTTGGAAGAAAATTACAAGATTTAGATTTATTATAAAACACAGATCATTGCGAGAAGTGAAACGACAAAGCAATCTCTAGGATAGTATCAGAATGAAAACAGGTAAACTAGACATATACGTATACGCACATTGGAAACCAATGCAAGAACCCGAATTAATAGGCATCCTTTCAGCACTATATGCCAAAGGAAAAAAAGCCTTTAGTTTTGAGTATGATAAAAAATGGATCAAATCTAAAAACCAAATGTTGTTAGATCCAGATATTCAGTTTTATAGTGGTCCACAATATCCAAATAACAAAGAAAATTTCGGTGTCTTTTTAGATAGTATGCCAGATACCTGGGGACGCACATTAATGAAAAGAAGAGCGGCACAAGAAGCAGCAACAATTGGCGAAAAAGCAAAAACACTATATGAAATCGACTTTTTACTCGGTGTGTATGATGAAAGCCGAATGGGAGCATTAAGATTTAAAACAGACCTAAATGGCCCATTTTTAGATAATAACAACCAAACACCAACACCACCTTGGTCCTCAATACGTGAGCTTCAAGATGCTGCTCAAAACCTTGAAAATGATACCGAAAGCGATGAAGCTAGACAATGGCTTGCTATTTTAATGGCTCCAGGATCCTCTTTAGGTGGTGCCAGACCCAAAGCTAATATTCTAGATAACGAAAAAAATTTATGGATAGCAAAATTGCCTGCAAAAAATGACACCACAGACAAAGCTGCTTGGGAATTTCTAGCCTATCAATTGGCATTAAAAGCGGGTATTCACATGTCCGAATGTAAAATCCAAAAGGTAACTGGTAATTACCATACCTTTTTTACAAAACGCTTTGATAGAGTAAATGGCGAAAGAATTCATTTTGCATCAGCAATGACCATGACTGGTAATAACGAAGTAACAATAAGAGATCATCAAGCTAGCTATTTAGAGTTAGCAGAGTTCATTCAAAACCATGGTAGCAATATAGAAAGTAATCTCGAGCAACTGTGGCGCCGTATGGTGTTTAATATTGCCATTTCAAATACCGATGATCATTTACGCAATCACGGGTTCATCATTAAAAATGATGGCTGGGAACTCTCTCCTGCCTACGACCTCAACCCATCTATAGATAAAGAGGGTTTAGCATTAAATATAGATATGGATAACAATGCGTTAGATTATGATTTAGCAAAAAGTGTAGGAATATATTTTCGTTTAGGTGAAAATCAAATGAATACTATTTTAGATGAGGTATTCGCTGCAGTTACTTCCTGGAAAAAATTGGCAACAAAAATAGGCATTTCAAATAAAGAAATTCAACTCATGCAAAAAGCATTTAAGATGTAGTTTTTATTACCACAAACCACAAACCACAGAATTAGAACAATGTTATGGCAATAGAATTAGAAGTCGATTAAGAGAGTCCTTTAATCTAATAGCTTTTCCAAATTACACCAAAGACAAACGGAAATAATAATTTTTAAATTCTTTTGGTTCTTTTTGTGGATGTGAAGCCTTTTTTTACCTTTTTGTTTAAAAATTTATTAGGTAATTATAACAATGTTCAGTATATTTGAGTGTTCATTGTCACTGAACAGTTAAAAATAATGAACACACTATGTTATGTATCGAAACAACGACTTTATATATGAAGCAATCTCTAAGTTAGAGAAGTTGATTAATATTCCTATTGAAATAGGTAGTAATAGACCAAAATATGATGCGCTATTGCGAATCAAAAACGAGCAATTTATTGTAGAAGCAAAAAAAACTGTGCGAACTTCAAATCAAGGTTTAATCTTGTCTAAACTTGAAGAGGCGAAACTATATAGTAAAAGACCTATTATTTTAATTGCAGAATATATTTCTAAAAAAGCAACAGAAGAACTAAAGGAACGTGAAATAAATTATATAGATACAGCAGGAAATGCATTTATTAAATACAATGAACTTATTATTTTAATAGAAGGTCAAAAAAAAGCTAAAAAAGAAAAGACAAATCAATCTCGTGCTTTTCAAGAGGCTGGATTAAAAATAATATTTCAATTATTATATACGCAAGAACACCTTCAATATTCATATAGAAGAATTGCAGAAAAAGCAGACGTTTCTATTGGTTCTGTAAGTAATGTAATGGCAGAATTAGAAGAGCTGAATTACCTATTAAAAACTGATGATAAGCGTGTTTTGAAAAATAAAAACGAGCTACTTGAACGATGGATGGTAGGATATAATTCAGTGTTGAAACCTCGTATTTCAAGAAAGAAAATGCGTTTTCTAGACAAAGATTTTCAACAACAATGGAAAAATATAAACACAGATATTAATGATGGCGCTATTTTATGGGGTGGTGAACCAGGTGCTGCAATTCTTACACATAATTTACGACCAGAAAAATTTACAATTTTTACAGATCTAGATTTATCTGAAGTTGCCAGATCACTAAAACTGGTACCAAGTGAAAATGGAGAAATAGAAATTTTACAAAAATTCTGGAAGAACGACTCTGAAAATCAAAAAACAGCACCAGCATTATTAATATATGCAGATTTAATTAACAGTGGTTTTGGTAGAAATATTGAAACTGCAAAACAAATACTAGAAAATGAGCTTAGATATATCTAGTGCTAAATTTACACACCCACTAATAAAGCCCATTTTAATTGAGTTAACTACTTATTTTAAAAAAAACAGGAATTTCTTTTTTTGTTATAGGTGCAACTGCTCGAGATATTGTTATGGAATTAAATAATCAGAAATCTGGTCGTTTAACATACGATTTAGATATCGCAATAACAGTTAATGATTGGGTACAATGGCAGAAAGTTGAAGAAGAGATCGTAAAGCTAGATAGCTTCACTAAAGACCCAGATCAAAAGCAACGATTTATATATCAAGGAAAATTTATATTAGATATTGTACCCTTTGGAAATATTATGAAACAAGATAGTAAAATATTTTGGCCACCAGATGAAGATTTTGCAATGTCAGTTTTAGGTTTTGATGCAGTAGAGGAGGCTTCACTAAAGGTAAATATAGATCAAGAAATAGAAATACAGATAGCCTCTTTAAGCGGTATATTTCTCTTGAAAATTACAGCTTGGAAAGATCGTAATCATAAAAGTAATAAGGATGCTGATGATATTGGGTTCATTTTAGAAAATTACCTCTCAATAAATGAAGAACGAGCAGCAACTGAATACTACGATGATATCTATACCGAAGATTTTACACTGGTAAAAGGGGGTGCAATGCTTTTAGGTATAGATGTCTCAGAAATATTGCAGGAATATCCTGATGATTTAGCAGCTATTAAACAAATATTGATAGACTCAGTAGATCAAAAAGAACATAGTATACTCATCAATCAAATAATAGAAACACATAAAACACTATCCTATGAAGAGGTCTTGGGAGCAATACAAAATTTAATAAATCAACTAAATTAAAAATTCAAAACACAACATTAAAAATCCTTTCCACAAATCATCAACACTAAATACTCCAAACCCTTTTAAAAGAATTCAAAAGACAAACGGAAATAATAAATTTTAAATTCTTTTGGTTCTTTTTGTAGATGTGAAGCCTTTTTTTTACCTTTAGTTTTTATCTTTTTTTGATAAAAATTGCTAAAAATTATCACATATTTATTTTTAGAACAGGAATTTAGTTTTCATTGTGCTAAGACTAAATAAATCAACCATAACCAAAAAGAATGCAAGTAAAACCAATTACTATTGGGCAAAGGATTTCAACAAGAGGAGAAGATTTTTTAATAACAAATATTATAAATAATTCAGATGGTAGCCAGTTATTAGATGTAGAAGGTATTAGTGAATTAGTTAAAGGAATGCGTTTTGCTTTTGATACTAAAATTGATAATCAAATAAAGGCAGTAAATCCTAACGATACTATTTTTACTGCAGATATTGAAGGAGGATACAGAAAATCAAAATTATATATTGAAACCCATCTCAGAAATTCTACAATTTATTCAGATAAAATTACCATCGCTACAAAGGCAGCTTTTAATGTTGCTGAATATCAATTAACACCAACCTTAACAGCATTACAATTACCAAGACCTCGTTTATTAATTGCAGATGGAGTTGGTTTAGGAAAAACCATAGAAGTTGGAATTTTCATCACTGAAATGATGAAAAGAGGAAAAGGAAAGCGAATTATGGTATTAGCATTAAAGTCAATTTTGGGTCAATTTCAGCAGGAATTATGGAATCGTTTTGCCATTCCATTGGTAAGATTAGATAGCGAAGGAATTGCTAAAATAAAAACCCAACTTCCCGCAAACAAAAACCCATTCGATTATTACGACAAAACAATTGTATCAATAGATACATTAAAAAATAATGCAAAATTTAGGCATTATATAGAAAAATCTAGATGGGATATCATAGTAATTGATGAATGTCATACAGTAGCAAACAACCAAAGTCAGCGAGGAGATTTAGCGCAGTTTTTAGCAAAACAGTGTGAATCGTTAATTTTAACATCAGCTACACCTCACAATGGTAAAAAAGAGAGTTTTGCTAATTTAATTAATATGATTGAACCCACTGCTATTCCAAAAAGCGGTAATTATACAAACGATGATGTAAAACCATATTATGTTAGACGTTTCAAAAATGATATTACCGAAGATGCAGTAAGAGCCAATTTTCAAGATCGTGAAATTATTAGGTTAGAAACAGAGTTGTCATCAGAGGAGTTGGCCTTTTTACGTTACCAGCAAACTTTAAAAATTCAAGGTTTACAGGCATTAAAAAATAAGAAATCTAAAGACGATTTATTATTCTCTATTATGATATTCAAATCGTTTATGTCTTCTCCTTATGCAGCCTTAAAGTCTATCAACAATAGAATTGAAAAAGTAAAAGAGATAGGGGGGCAGTCAACCAATTTTGAAGATAGTTTAGAGGTCTTAAATGAGTTAAGAGTGTATTTAGAAGATATTTTGAAATCAAAACAAGATAGCAAATACAAAAAGTTCAAAAAAACCTTAATGGAGTTAGGTTGGTCTGGTAAGAAAAAAGATGATCGATATGTAGTTTTTGCAGAACGCATTGCAACTCTTGAATATTTAAAAGAAAACTTAATAAGAGATTTTGGTTTAAAACCAGAAGCAATTCAATCCTTTAGTGGTTCAGATACAGATGTAGAGCAACAACATATCATAGAAGATTTTGGTAAAGAAGATAGTAAGGTTAGAATCTTATTATGTTCTGATGCAGGTTCACAAGGGGTAAACCTACATTACTATTGTAATAGAATGTTTAATTATGATATTCCTTGGTCTTTAATCACGTTAGAGCAAAGAAACGGACGTATAGATCGTTATGGTCAAAAAAATACACCTTATATCTATTACTTGGTAGGTAAAACAGAAGATGAAGCCATCAGAACAGATTTACACATCATTAACAATCTAACTAAAAAAGAAGAAGAAAAGCATAAAACATTTGGAGATATTGGGTCTATCATGCAATTGTATAATGCAAAAGAGGAAGAAAGTAAAGTAATAAAAGCTATTGAAACTAAAAATGAAGACTTTCTAGAGGAGCTAGAAACTTTCGATTACGGTGCAGCTTTTATTACAGAAGATGACAGTACAGCATCAATTATCACAGACAATCCTTTTGAAAAACAATTGACCATTTTTAACAACGACTTTTCATATTACAAAGCGCTTTTCAATCAGTTAAATGTTGAAAACCTAATGAACTCAAAAGACTTTTCCTTATACGAGGAAGATGAGTTTTTAGAGTTAAACAATACAAAAGAACTCAATAAAATCTTATACGATTTACCTTCAGAATCCAAACCAAAAATAAACGAGTTTTTTAAACTAACTACCAATAAGGATTTAGTACAACAATCTATAGAAAATGCTCGTAAGAAAACAGACGAATGGGCAGAGTTTCAAGTCTTGTTTGATTTGCATCCAGCAATTAAATATTACATGACCAAGTTAGAGGCTAGTGTACCTAAAAACGAAGCGTTAGCGGCTAAATTAAGTACAATACTACCAGAAAATAGTGCTTGGTACGTGCTACAAGGGCAAATTTCTAATAATCTAGGGCAACCTGTGATCTCTGACTTTTTTGTTGTAGGAGTTTCAGAAGAGAAGGTAATAAAATCGATGCCAATATTAGAGTTTTTAGAAACTTATAAATTGAAAGAAGAACTGTATGATGAAAATATTACAGCAAAAGAGTTAGCAGCATTACATAAAAAATTACCAATAGCTATAGATTTTGCGCAACACAAACACATGAAAACCCTACAAGGAAAGCTTTCATCGAAGATGTTTGAAGAAATGGTAAAGCAGGAAGAAAAGGTAATGAAATGGCAGGAAGCATCTTTAAAACAATTAGAAGTAAAGTTTGAAAATACGGCCGATACTAACTTTATGAAAAACAAAAAGGAAAAGGAACTCGAAGAGATTAATTCAATTACAGCAGACTCAAGTCAGTATTTAAAAAACGTAATGAGTTTAGCAGATCAGGAAGCATATATTAAAGTAATGGCAGTATTTTTTAACGCATAGGTATGATTAAATTTATAGACAACATAGGCGATTTTTTTGCGACCAATTATTTCGACGAAGACTTCGTTAAAAAAGTACATGCCAAATCTGGGTACAGTGTAGAAGATCAAAGAGAACTTCAAAAAAGAATTAGCCCTTTAAAAGATAAGTATTTTAAATACAAACAATCGATTATAGAAGGGCGACTACGTACAAAAGATAAAATATACGAAACGCATCAATTTCACACACACGTTTTAAATGCATTAGGTTTTGATGGTGATCATCACCAATACAACGATCCATTCCATTTTAGTGAAACCGAAGTATTACCTGTACGTCACAAATTGTATCGTGGAGATAAGCTCCATATGATGATTATGGAAATGCAACCATTAATTAAAGAAGGTGATGAAGAACCTGATGGTTTGTTTGAGCAGCGTTACAATATCGAAGACGAAGAAATTCAATCGAAAGAACAAAAATACCACAGAGCACAATGGAGTAGAATTTTCAAGGTAAAAGACGAGTTTAAAATTTCACCTGTCATTATCAACAAGGCAATTTCCCAATTATGCTTATTAGACCAAAAAGAACGTCCGCAATACATTTTGTTGTTGGCGGGTAATGTGGTGTTTTTAATTGATGTAGAAAAATGGTTTAGAGGTTCGTATTTATATTTCGATTTAGAAGAGTTCTTTTCAGAAGCAACCATCACTCGTACGTATTATTCATTATTCTACTTATTACTATCCAAAGAAATGTTGTCTCCAGAGAGTGATATGGTTTTGATGGATCAACTAGAAGAAGACAGCCATAAAAGTGCTTACGAGGTTACCAAAGATTTAAAAGAAGGAATCATTCATGCAGTAGAAGCTTTGGCTAATGAAGCCATTTACTATAGAAAAAAAGTGCTTTCACAGGAGTTTGATGAAACCGATGATAATTTTGAAGCCCAAGTAAAAGACGATTGTTTAAGCATAGTTTATCGCTTGTTATTCGTGTTTTATGCTGAATCCAGAGCCGATTTAGACATTCTACCCATTTCGGATAGTGTCTATCAAAAAGGATATTCCTTAGAAATGTTACGCGATTTAGAACAAACGCCCTTACAAACAGATCATGCTGCTAATGGATATTTCTTTCACGAATCTTTACACCAACTTTTTCAATTGATGAGTGCTGGCTATCGCGAAAATGAAAACGGAAGTAACAAAAGTTTTAGAATCCGACATATAGATTCGCCATTGTTTGATGATGAAAAACTCAACCAATTACAAGGTGTAAAATTTAGAAACTATGTGTGGCAAGATGTTATTTGTCAATTATCGCTTTCACGAAAGCAAAAAGGTAAAGCACGTGGTCGTATTTCGTATGCCAATTTAGGCATCAACCAATTAGGTTCTGTATACGAAAGCTTACTAGCCTTTAGAGGGTTTTATGCGGAACAAGATTATATAGAAGTCCACCCAAAAAACAAACCCAAAGAAGGTACTTTATTAGTGCCTCGTAAACGACGTAACGATTTTGACGATGCTGAGGTTTTAAAAAATAAAGAAGGTAAAGAAGTCATCATACCAAAAGGGCAATTTGTATATCGTTTAAGTGGTCGTGATCGTCAAAAATCGGCTTCCTACTATACACCAGAGGTACTCACACAATGTACCGTAAAATACACCCTGAAATCTATTTTAGAAAAAGTAGAAAATGGCGAAATGAAAGCACTAGAGTTGTTAGAACTCAAATTGCTAGAACCTGCCATGGGTGCAGCTGCTTTTCATAACGAACTCATCAACCAATTGGCAGAAGCCTATTTAAGCTATCGCCAAAAAGAACTCAAACAAAAAATTTCGCCTGAAAAATTCCGTGAAGAACTGCAAAAAGTAAAAGCCTACATCGCAACTAACAATACCTATGGTGTCGATTTAAATCCAACAGCAATTGAGTTGGGGAAACTATCTTTATGGCTAAACGTAATCCATAAAGATATGAAAACCCCGTTTTTTGGGTATCGTTTAGGAGTGGGAAACGCAGTAGTCGGTGCTTGGTTAAAAGTGTATCATAAGAGAGCATTTAGTGTAGAGTTTTCTAAAGTAGGTACCAAAAAACAACGAGAAAAACCGATTAAAAAAGAATGGTGGGACAAAGCTCCAAAGCATCTACATTTTAAACACAATGAAGGCATACAACGTAGAAAAGATGAAATCTACCATTTTTTATTACCTGATAAAAACATGGTGCCGTCTGCAAAAATTAAACTCTTAAAAAATGAGTTTGAAGAAGAAGCGAAATATGTAAGTTCTTGGAAAAGCAGTTTTTGCGCACCTATTAATGGTGAGGAATACCAACGTTTACAAAAACTCTCTAAAGCTGTTGATTTATTATTAGAGGAACACTACAAGTTTCAAGCAAGTATCAATGCCCAAACCAAAACCAAAGGAGGTTTTTTTGGCGCTTATGAAGATGAGGAACAAGGCAAATTAGGTTTACGTTCTTATGATGAAAAAGAACAACTAGCAGCACAACGTAACAATACCAATGCACCCTATTACAAACTAAAACTCATTATGGACTATTGGTGTGCTTTATGGTTTTGGGACATGCGCGATGCCAAAGAACTACCAACACGTCAACAATGGTATGACGATATTGAAAAAATTATAAACATAGATTTAAGCTTATTAGAAGAGGTAGAAATAGAAATAGAAGAAGACCTCTTACCAAAACCAACCTTAAAACAAGCCAGCTTATTTGAAGAGCCCAATACCCAATACACACTTAAAAGTTATAGAAAAGATAAAGCTGCAGCGCTTAAAAAATTAGGTGAAGCCTTACAAAGCAACCCAGATTCTTTATTTAAAAATGAACGCAGCAAAATTGTAAACCAACTGGCAGACCAATACAAGTTTTTTCATAACCAATTAGAGTTTATTGAAGTGTTTAAAGAACGTGGTGGTTTTGATGTGGCGGTTGGTAACCCACCATGGTTAAAGGTGATTTTTGAGGAAAAAGGATTAATGAGTGAAGTGTTTCCTGAATTATCCATTCGTAATGTAGCTGCACCGGAAGTAAGAAGATTACAAAAAAACTTTTTGAAAACTGAAGTACAAAAACAAACATACTATTCAGAGTATATTGAAACAGAATCTGCTACTGAATTTATGAATTCAAAACAAAATTATCCGCTACTTGAAGGTCAGCAAACAAACCTTTATAAATGTATACTTGAAAATGGTTTCCAATTAATATCGAAAAATGGTTATTTAGGGTTGATTCATCCAGAAGGAATTTTTGATGACCCTAGAGGTGTTTTATTAAGAAGAATTGTGTATCAAAGATTAAAGTTTCACTTTCAATTTATTAATGAAATAAAATTATTTAGTGATGTTCATAATCAAACATTATTTAGTATAAACATATATGCTGGCAGTATTGAAGAGATAAATTTCTTTTCTATAAATAATTTATTTGATCCATCAACAATTACCGCATCATTCTTACATTCTGGCGTTGGAATTTCGGGAGGTTATAAAGTTAAGGATAGTAGTGGTTTTAAATGGAATACACGTGCACATAGAAAACGTGTTGTTGAATTTAAAGAAAAGGAACTAGAAATAATTAGAAAAACATTTGGAGGAGAAGAGCATTTCTTGGAAACGAGACTCGTCTCTATCCATGCAAGCCCTATCATAAATATTTTAGATAAAATGGGGTCGTTCAAAAGTCGTGTTAAAGATTATGAACAAGATATCAGCCAGTTTTGGGATGAAACTAATGATGTAAATAAAAACAATATTATCAAAGGGCATTTTCAAGCTAACGATGAAAATTTATCATTGATGTTATTTAATGGGCCTATGCTATTCGTATCACATCCATTGTATAAAAGACCAAGATCTACGCAGAAAAGTAATAAAGATTATGATATAATAAACCTATGTGAAGTCGAAGAAAATTTCATTCCAGACTTTTCTTTTCGATTAAATATATCTAATTATAAAAATAATAATCGCAACTTTTCGAATAGAGTTGCCTTTAGGAAAATGTTACCAATTACAGGAGAAAGAACTTTGACTGGATCAATTCTTCCCGAAAATAATATGCATACAAATGGGCTCATTTCAATTGGATTTAAGAATAGTTGTAATTTAATTGAGTTTACAGGTTTATGTAGTTCACTTATATTGGATTTTTTTATCAAATCTGTTGGGAAGTCAAATTTATATGACACGACACTAAAAACTTTACCACTAGGGATAGCTGAAATTTATTTAGAAACATTAAAATTAAGGACGCTACAACTAAATTGTTTAAATAAATATTATTCACCATTATGGGAATGTAATTTCCAAGAAGCCTTTAAACAAGATACTTGGAGCAAACCAGATGCCCGTTTAAAACCATTTAATACCTTAACCCAAGAATGGCAATGGGCAACACCTTTACGCAATTGGTTTGAGCGCAGGCAAGCGTTGGTAGAGATAGATGTGATTACTGCGATGGCTTTAGGGTTAACCCTAGAGGAGTTAATATTAATTTACAACGTACAGTTTCCTGTACTACAACAAAACGAAGATGATACTTGGTATGATACCACAGGTAATATTGTATTTACCTGCTCTAAAGGTTTAACGGGAGTAGGAGTAGATAGACCTGTTTGGAGAGACATTAAAGACCTAAAAGCAGGAGAAACCTACGAGCATACCATAGAAAAAAGTGAGTTATACAAAGGTAAAATTATAACCTACCACGCCCCTTTTGATAAATGTGATCGTGTAGAAGATTATAAGGTGGCTTGGGCGCATTTTGAGGAGGTTTTTAAAGAGGAGCAAATATGATGACAGCAGAAAACATTAAAAACATAGCTGCATCTGGAGAAGGTTACAATGCAGAGTTTAAAATTAGAGTGCCAGCTAATGTGAAAAAAATTACGGAAGAAATTTGTGCTTTCGCAAATGCTGCTGGAGGCACATTGTTAATTGGTGTAGATGATGATAACGTATTACAAGGTGCTACTATAGATAACGGTAAACGTTCTGCAATTCAAAATTCTATACGAGAAATAACACCAGCATTAAACTGCCCATTATATGCTGTACAAGTAAATGGATTAGAGATTTGGGTAGTAGAAGTGCCATCTGGGTTACAAAAACCTTATGTTTTAAGTGGTGCTATTTATGTACGTAATGGTCCCAATACACAAAAGCTAACTACTGTGGAAGAAATGAGGGATTTTTTCCAGCAGTCGGATAGAATTTATTTTGACGAAACACCTTGTCCAAACTTTGATGGTTCATCTCAAGTTGATTTAGTTAATTTTAATGAGTTTAGAGCTGAAGCTAGATTATCAAGTGGTGTATCTAATGACCAGGTATTTGCTAATTTAAAGTTACAAGACCAAAAAGGTGTGTTTAAGAACGGAGCCGTATTATTCTTTGGTCAGGCACCACAAGATTTAATTGAAACTGCTGTAATTCGCTGTGTGGCTTTTGAGGGTCTGGACAAAAGATATATAATAGATGATAAAACTTTTGGTGGTCCATTGTATGTCCAGTACAAAGAAGCTATCAATTGGTTAAAAACAAAATTAAATATAAGGTACCAGATTGAAGGGTCTACTGGTCCCAGAGAAGAGGTTTGGGAAATTCCTGAAATTGTTTTTAAAGAGACCATAATTAATGCTTTGGCTCACAGAGATTATTATGATAAAGGAGCTAGAATAACCATAGAGCTTTTTGAGAATCGTGTAGAAATTTCCAACCCTGGTGGCTTAGTAAGTGCAGTATCTCCAAAAGATTTTGGAAAAAGGAGCCATAGTAGGAATCCACTAATTTTTGGGCTTTTTGCTAAAATGAGAATGGTAGAACAAATTGGTTCGGGTATTGGGCGTATAAAAGAAGTAATGCAAGAGCATGGTCTTCCTATTCCTCAATTTTCATTCGATGGTATGTTTACAGTCACTTTAAATCGTTCTTTCGATTTTGATAAGTGGATAAATAAGTGGGTAGATAGTTTGACAGATAAGCGAATTGCTATTTTAAAAGCAATTCACAGTAATAATAAAATAACTAAAAAAGAACTGGAACGTATTATAGGTATTAGCGCTACGCCTATGGATAATAATTTAAAAGTTTTAAAAGAACTTGGGTTATTAGATAGGATTGGTACCAAAGGAGGTACTTGGGAAATACACTATATGGAACCTAAATAGGGTGAATAAAAGGGTAAATAAAATAAAATTGGGTCCAGTATTTATGGAGTTTTTAAGATTATTGGTACCTAAAGAGGGTGAATAAAGAGGGTAAATAATAAAAATAAATGCTAGAAAAAGAAATAACAAAATTTGCTACTGACATTAATGACTTAATTAATGCGAATTACAACACTTATAAAGATATAAGCAGAATAAAAGCAGATTTTAGAACTGAAAAAGGAACTACAAAATCGTACAATGGTAGACAGCTTCTGGAAATGCTACAAAATGCAGATGATGCACGAACAGATGTTGTAGACATAAATCTAGATAGACAAAATAATAGGTTGTCTATTTCTAATAATGGAACACCTTTTACAGTAGAGGAAGGGATTGCTTCTTTAATGGTTGCTAGTACCTCGAGTAAGAAAAAAGAATTTATCGGGAATAAAGGATTAGGGTTTCGCTCTATTTTAAATTGGGTGTCTGAAGTCAAGATTATAACCCAAAAAGAGGTAGTAGTTTTTTCAGAAAAAATAGCCAAAGAAGAATTTGAGAAATTAAGTAAAAGTTCCCAGGACAAGTTAATATTAGAAAATAAAGATCGTTTAAGTGAAAATGAAGTGCCATTCGCTATTCTTGCCATTCCAAGAGTATACATCAATGAAGAAACTTCCAATTTTGAAACTACCATAGAATTAAATTATAAAAAAGAGGAAGAGTTTAATATTATAGAACAACTAAATTTTTTAGCACCTGAAATTTTATTGTTTTTAAACCATACAAGTTCTATTAGTATTACAGATAGTGAAAATGAATTAACTAAAAATATTAGTAGAACTACCAATGAATCGAATACACGAATCACTATCAATAACATTACTTGGAATATTAAAAACTCAGGAGAAGTATTTTATAAAGAAGTAAAAGATGAGAAACAATACTTCAGTTATAAAATTGCTTGGCAAGACAATTTGGGAGACGTAGACTCAAAATTATTTACGCATTTTCCTACAAAAGAATACACATATTTACCTTTTTTAATTCACGCAACATTCGATTTAGATCCGTCTAGAAATTATTTAAATAGCTCAATAGAAAATGAAGATTTATTGGCCATAATAGCAGATGCACTTGGAGAAATTGCTGAAAATAAAATTAGAAAAGAAAAAAGTGATTGGGATGCTTACCAGTTTATGTTACCTGAAAGAATAAGTAATGATAAACAATTGGCGGAATTTCATAGTAGGATAGAAGAACTAAGAGATGAGTTAGAAATTTATCCTTGTGTAGATGGGACATATTGTAAACTAGAAGACGCTATATTTTATGGTAGTGCGTTTTCAGATTGGGTAATTAGAAATAATGTTCAAGAACAATTTTCTAATTTATTAATCCCAAACAAACTTGATTTTGAAATCTATGTAGGCAAAGAATATACTTTTGAAGGATGGTTAGAAATATTTAATAACGTAACCCATCAAATAACTAATTTACAAGAAAGAGCACTTTTAATAAAGCTGCTTATGGGTAATTCATTTAAAACTATTCATAATTCTAAAGTTAAACTACCCTTATTATTAGATACTAAAGATGGTGTTATTCCCGAAACTTCTCAGGCATTTATTTTGTCTAAAGCAGATATTGAACAGTATATTATACCAAGTTATGTTGATATTTCTTTTATGTCAGGTGAGTTGTATGAAGAATTACTGTCTGTATTAGAGGAAGAGGTTTCAAATAAATGGAATGGACAAGAACATAAATCAAGACCATTAAAAAGAGTAATTGCAGAGGTGGTAAATATTGGGTCTAATGATATAACAGATGTTATTAGAAATATTGTAACTACTTCAGATAAAGAAATAAAGTTAGCTGAAGATGAAAAAATAAATGATATAGCTATTGGCTTGGTAGAATCACTTTTTTCTATTTATCAAGTAAATCCTGAAAGAAGGAATAGTATAAATTTGAATATACCACTTTTAAATAAAAATTTAGATTTATGTATTGCTGGTGATTTGTATTTGGGTGAAGATTATGAATTAGGAAAAACTACATCAATAATATTCAAAGGTATTTTTGAAGACAAAGATTATGTAGCGGGTAATGAATTTTGGCAGTTAGAAGAAGGAGGTTATGAATACTTAGAAAATTTCTTTGGTTGGTTAGGGGTAAATCGTTTAACAAAAACTAATACGAAACCTAAATATTTGAATAGAGATCAGATAGACAATTATTCTAATTTTGTTTTTAGAAATACAAGTTGGCCAGATAGTAAAGTTCATAAAGAGTACAATGTCATCCAAATTTCCGATTTTGAAAGAATTAGCAATCATAAAAACTTTAGTTTAGAGATTTTAATTGCTTGGTTAATTTCCGATGTAAAATTATTCAATCAATTAAATTTTGATAATCAAGATACATTTAGTTATTCATATCACAATAAAGTAACTCCAGTTAATTTCAAGCCTTCATTCATTTATTATCAAATAAAGGAGCTTTACTTAAAAAATATAGACTCAAAGTTTATTAAAGAATTAGATTTTGCTAAAGATTTAGGGTATAACTCAATAGATTTTGACCACCCTGTATTTAAAGAATTGCAAGTTGATGAAGTAGATATTGATAAAGTTTTAAAAATACTTGATCTTAATTTGTCAATTTATGATATAGAACCAGAAGAAATTTATAATATTATTGAACAATTTCCTGAAAAGGATTTAGAGGGGAAATATGCTCGTAAGTTGTACAACTTAGTTTTTAGTTATTTTAAAACAAAAAAAGAAATTGATTTTTCAGAATACGAAAAGAACTATAAACTTTTTGCTAAACGGAAAAGTCAAAAAGAATATAAGCTTATTGATGAAGTGTACTACAGTGATAATTCTACGCTACCATCTAAAATAGCTGATGAATTCTGGATGATTGATTTACCAAAAAGATTAGGGGAAAGTCAAATTTCAAGATATTTTGGTGTTAAAACATTTAAAGATATTGAAATAAAAATAGACAAAGATTCCATCAAAGAAAGTGTCATTTCTCCAGATTTTCAATCTTGGTTTACAAAAATCAAACCCTATATATTGACGTATCGTTTAAGGTCTATAAATAATTCTATTCAAAAGGCGGAAGCTGAAGAGCTTAAAAAGGCAGAAATAAGTATTGTTTCCTCATTATCTTATAGCATTAAAGTGGGTGAAGAAAAACAATTATTACCTGGAGAGTTTTTACCAAAACCTAATGGAAGAGGGTATTATTTAGGTGTTAAAGAAAATGTACTACTTGAAGATTTAAAAGACAATCCAAAAGTTTGTGAAGCATTTGCAGAAATTTTATGTACGGTATTTAAGGTAAATGATCATAAAGATGATTATAGAGCTGTGTTTAAGGACAGGAATACATTAACAGATACAAAGTACTTGATAGATGTTAAGTCGTTAAATGAGTTGTATAAAACAGTTCTAGAACTCTTAGGGATATCTAATGAAGAAATTAATTTTTGGTCAAAAATTTATGATTATAATGGTCTAGTTTTAGCGAGTACTATTAAAGATTCTAAAGAATTATCACAAGTTGTTTTAGAAGATTTTGGTTTTGATATGGTAAAGCAGAATTTTGGTGTTGATTATCAAATTTTAGACACAGAAAAATCGGTGGCCTTTTTAAGAGAAATTAATAGTAAACTCGGAGTTCCAATAAGTCAACTATTTGATTCAGATTCCGATGGTTTAGTAAATTATCATCTACTTAATTTTGAAACAACAGTTTTAGATTATAAAAAGTATTTTAATTCCTGCCTATGGTCAGCATTAAATGAAGTTAGCAGTAAACATAAATTATTGATAAATTCTCAAGAAAAATATGAAAATTTCATAAAGTCTATAGAAGTAAGAGACATGTTATTTGAATATAGATTTGAACTAAATCTAAATTACATTCAAATTTTAAAAGAAGAGGTAGACAAAGTATTTGGATTTAAACTGATAGAAGAAGAAAAAAATAAGATTACTATCCAAACTGATTATCTAAAACTCCTCAAAGAAAATAACATATCTGATAATGAAATTGAGGATGATAAAATTAGAAGTTTATTATATTTTCCTGGTAATGTAGAAAAGATTAAAGCTTATATAGTATCCAATAAAGAGTCAGAGAATTCAGAATCAGAAAATGACAATTCAGAAAAAGTAATAGGAAAATTAATCTTTAGTAGTTCAAAAAAAGTGATTCACAAACAACCTAAAAACTCAGAAGGTAGAGGGGGAACTTGGAATCATACTGATAAAGATATAAAACGTAACAAAAGAGCAGGTAAAAAAGCAGAAGAACTTACTTATAATACCTTATTAGAAAGTGATGAGGTTGCTGAAGTGGAATGGGTCTCTAGTTTTTCGAATACTTCAGATAAATCTGATAACAAACACTATGATATAAGGTATAAACCTATGGATAGTAATAGTTGGAAATATTTAGAAGTAAAGTCTTTTAATGGTTCTTATTTTCATTTAAGTAGATCAGAAAAACAAGAGGCTTTAAAGAGAGGAAAAGATTTTGAAATAGCATTAGTAATTGGCGAAGAAGTTCATATTCAAAGAGGGTTATTTACAAGTGATGTTGATTTTGAAAATAATGATATGTTTTATGCAATGCCTTCTGATTATATAATTACGTTAAAAATAGATTAACAAATTATGCTACCACTACAACAAGCTTACGAAGTAAAGCAATCCATATTAGAGTATCTAAAAGCGACATTTAGCTTTAAAGAGAAAGCAGTATCTGAAGCTTTTTATAATTTTATTCAACATCCAAAAGACGGAATTTTTAAAGGGCCTTATGTGTCCTTAAAATTACCTTTTGTAACTTATACAGATGATGAAGAGCTACCAATAGAAATTAAACCAAGTTTCCCACCATATAAACATCAGTTTGAGGCTTTTAAACGCTTGCATACAAAAAATGGTCATAAACCAAAACCAACCTTATTAACTACAGGTACAGGTTCGGGTAAGACAGAATCGTTCTTGTTTCCGATTTTAGATTATTGCTATAAACATAGACAGGAAAGAGGAATAAAAGTCATCATTTTATATCCAATGAATGCCTTAGCTACAGATCAAGCAAAACGTCTGGCAGAAGCCATTTTTGAGGATGACAAACTAAAAGGGAAAGTTACAGCGGGTTTGTTTATTGGGGAAGGAAAAAATAAAAATAAGTTTCCAACCAAAATGGGTGAAACCCATGTGATTGAAAATAGAGAGGAAATTATTAGCAATCCTCCAGACATACTGCTAACCAATTTCAAGATGTTAGATTATGGGTTAATGCGTCATAATTATAACAAACTATGGTCTCATAATTTTGAAAATCCTGAATTGTTACGTTTTTTAGTGTTGGATGAATTACATACCTATGATGGTGCACAAGGTACGGATGTTGCAAATCTAATTCGCAGATTAAAATTAAAATTAGCAATTCCAGAAAACTATTTATGTCCTGTAGGTACATCAGCAACAATTGGTAAGGGAGAAGATTCTGTAAAGCTATTAACCAAATATGCTTCAGATGTTTTTGGTGAAAACTTTCCACCAGAATCTGTTATTGTAGAGCATCGTTTATCTTCCGAAGAATTTTATTCCATTCCAGATGGTAAATTGGATACTTTTTTACCAAGAGTATTGGGTATACAACAAAGCAGATTAAAATTAGATGAAGAGTATCATGATTATATTAATAGACAGAAAAAATTATGGCAAATTCCAGAATCTATTTCTGCATACAAATTAGCGAGTGAATTAAAGAAGTTAAAAATCGTAAAGGATATCAGTACCCTTTGTGGTGAGGGAATTGTATCTGTAAATCAGTTAATTCAAAGATTAAATAAACTAAACGCAAATTTTAATTCGATTCTAGATTATGATGACGAGTATGGATATAATCCAAAAGAAGAAGTCATTACATCTATTTTAGCATTAATAGCAGAGGCAAAAGCGGATGAAAAAGAACGTTTCCCTTTTTTATTCTTGCAAATTCAAATATGGATTCGTGAGTTAAGTGGTGTATTACGAGTTTTCTCTGAAGAACCAAAATTTACTTGGCGAGATAAAATTGGGGGAAAAGGAGAGGCTGCAGCATTACCACCCTATTTTTGTAGAGAATGTGGTGCAAGTGGTTGGTTAGCCAATAAGCAAGACAACAGAAATCAGTTTGAATTAGACCCTTTAGAAGTATACGAACAATATTTTAGCAATCATAAAAACATCTATTTTGTAAATTATAACACAGCAGCACATTACAAAATAGAAGAATATGAACCTACAGCAGCACTAACAACCTTTGCACATCAGGTAGATTTAAAATTTGGCAATGATCCAGGAGAGCGCAGTATTAATCTATTAGCATATCGTAAAGTAAAAGAAAATAAAGCGATACATACTTGTCCAGAATGTAATGCGAATAACGATATGAGTATTATTGGTACACGTATCGCAACTTTAAATTCGATTACAACAAGTCAAATTCTAGCGTCTAATTTAGATGAGCGTGAAGAGAGATATCGAAAAGTTTTGGCATTCACAAATGGGGTACAAGATGCAGCACATCAGGCAGGTTTTATTGAGTCTAGAAATTACAGATTTACCTTTAGAGCTTCTTTACAAAAGGTAATTAATGAAATTAATGAGCCTGTAGATTTAATCTCAGTAAAGAATGCCTTTATAAAGTATTGGAAAACGCACGCAGATCCAACAGAAAAAAAACATTTAGAAGCGTATTTCTATAGATTTTTTCCAGCAGATAGAATTGGTGAGGCAAGAGTGGAAGATTTTAGAAATTTATCTACCAATTCATTTTCTAAAACCTTTGAAAAGGAATTTGATACTCGGGTATTTTGGGAAATTATTTCAGAATTTGGTTATAATGCAAGTATTGGTAGAACTCTTGAAAAAACAAATTCCTCAGCACCTAGTTTTAATCATGAAAAATTTGAGACCATATTTTCTGAAATGAAATCTTGGTTAAATGAAAATATGTTAGAGCACATAGAACAAGGAGATTTTGTGAAATTTATAAATGGTTGTTTACACCGCATACGAATTCGCGGTGCTGTAGATCACGATTATTTATTGAATTTTAGACAGAAGAACCTGAAAATACCAGAGTTAAATTGGACATATAATAAAAAGCATTATTTAAACAAGAGATTTCATCACAGAGCAAGATTCCCTAAGTTAATTGTTAATTATGCAGATAATAGAGGGGTTATTGATAGCACCTTTGCAAAAACAACAAATTGGTTCCATGCGTATTTTAAAAAATCGTTTCAATTTGCACCAGATAATAATGCCATTATTAATGAGTTTTATAAAGAATTATTTTTAGTATTAGAACAAGTAGAAATTCTAAATAGTGAAACAGCTAGAGATGGAGAGAACTTTGCAATTGATCCCAAAGAAATTATAATAAGTAATAAGGTTGCCAGCTATAGTTGTAATCAGTGTACCTCTACTTTAAACGTTGCTAAAAATGATACCCTAACAGAAGGTACAGCATGTATAAATTATAGGTGCCCTGGTAAATATATAAAAGCAGAAAAAATAGAATTCAACTATTATAACCTCATTTACAATAGAGAAAATTCTCCAAGAATATACGCTTCAGAGCATACGGGTGTTTTAGATAGAAAAGTTAGAGAGCAAACAGAATATGATTTTAAAGAAAGGCCTCAATACAATTCATTAAATACCCTAGTTGCTACGTCTACTTTAGAAATGGGTATTGATGTAGGTTCACTAAATGCAGCAACTAATACTAGTATTCCACCATTACCATCTAATTTTCTACAAAGAATAGGACGTGCAGGACGTTCATCAGGAACAGCATTAATAACAAATTTTGCTCAAAACAAAGCACATGATTTGTTTTACTATGAAGAGCCTAAAGAAATGATGGAAGGGGATATCAATACACCAGGTTGTTTCTTAAATGCCAAAGATATTTTGTTTAGACATTTTACAGCCTATTGTTTTGATAGCTGGACAAAAGAAGATCCTGAAAGACATCAAATACCGGGTTTAATTAAACAATTAGGTTTATTAGAATCGGGTAAGATAAGTAGCAACGGATTCTTTATAAATCAGCTATTAGCTTTCGTGTTAGACAATCAAAAAGAACTAATAGAAGCCTTTAGAATAATGTATGAAGGTCAAATTGATATGTCTATTATTGATGATATCAAAATAGCATTGCAACAAGGTGTTTTTCGACAAAAATTATTAAGGGTTTTCGAAAGTTTAAAAAACGAATTCTTTTTTATCATTCAAAAAGTAAATGATATTGATAAATATATCAAAGAAAAAGAATTGGGTGCAAATGATGAAGAACATAAAGAATTAACAAGAGAGAAAAAAGCACTTTGGCAATTAAAAAAGTCTGTAGAATTAAGGCAAGTCATAGAGCATCTTACAAATGTAGGGGTGTTACCCAATTATGCTTTTCCAGAAACTGGGGTTACTTTAAATGCACACGTCTATGGTTTTAAACCTGAAGGTGCAGAGCAAGAACCTGAAAATAAATCATTTGAAATTGTACGTTCTTCTGCTTCAGCTTTAAAAGAATTTGCTCCAGATAATTTTTTCTATAGTCAGGGGAATAGATTAGAAATTTCAGGTTTAAATACCTATGACTGGAGTGGGGAAAAATCGAGTTTAGTAACGATGAGGTTTTGTGGAAACTGTGATCACATAGAGGATGCCTTAAAAGCAGAAAAAGGAATGTGTCCTAAGTGTGGCCATGAATCTTGGAACTCTGCTTCAAATACACACAAATTTGCAAAATTACAAACTGTAAAATCAGTAAATTCAAGAACAAAATCTACCCTTAAAGATGCAAAAGATGAAAGAGAACAAACACATTACACAGTTTCAACACATTTTAAATTTAATCCAAATACAATAGCAGGTACTTGGGGTATGGTTAAAATACCATTTGGAATTGAATATGTAAAAGAAGTTGAATTAACAAAAATAAATTTAGGATCAGGTACTTTAAATGCAAGTCATTTAACGATAAATCAGAATGAAAATATTGCAAGACATGGTTTTGTAACCTGTAAGCATTGTGGTAAATCAACTTCTAAACCGAATTTAGTTTTAAACAGTCAAGATAAAAAATTTCATTACGGATTTTGTAAACATAGAGAAGAAGAGTATAACAATGTTCCAAATGACATCTTTGAAGAAGTTTTTTTATTTAGAAGTATCAACACAGAAGCCATTAAAATTTTATTGCCTGTTCAAGAGTTTTTAAATGAGGCTACGCAACAAATGTTTAAAGCAGGTTTACAGTTAGGGTTAAAGAAATACTATAAAGGAAACCCTGATCATGTGGCATTTGATTTTTATTCAGAGTTTAACGAGGCCACACAAAGATTTGATAGATACTTAATACTATACGACACCATCCCAGGGGGTACAGGATATTTGCAGAAATTATTTGATCCAAATGAATTTACAATTTTATTGAATGAAGCCTACAAAGCCATAAAAGAATGTAGTTGTAAAGACCATGGTAAAGATGGCTGTTATAGATGTATTTTAACATACTCTAACCAATACAATAGAGCAGATTTAAGTAGAGAAAATGCTGAAGATATCTTTCGAAGAATTGTAGAGCAATCCAAAGATTGGGAGCCTATCAATCAAGGTATTTCTTCTTTAACAAAAACTGGAATGATTGAGGAAAGTGAGTTGGAATTAAAATTTATCCATGCCTTAAGAAAGTATACAGAAAAGCATAGTGATAAAAACCTAGTTTTTGAAGAGGTAAAAGAAAATGGTATTCAAACCTATCGTTTATCCTTGCCCATTTTAAACGGTAGTATAACGTATGCAATTAGACCACAAATAAATTTAGGGGGAAAAGATGGTGTGTCAGTAAATACAAGAACGGATTTTTTAATAAAGTGTATTCAAATAATTAAAAACGAAGAGGTTATAACAGATGTAGACACCTTGTTAGCTTTTAAAGAAGTTGCAATTTATTTAGATGGCTATACATATCATGCTTCAGAAAAGCACATGCGTTTTTATGAAGATATTACAATTAGAAATGCTATTTCAGAAACACCAAATATAGTTCCATGGTCACTTAGTTGGTCAGATGTTATTTTGTTTGAAACAGAGGATGATAAAATAAATACAGATAATTTATATGTTGATCCTTTACGCTATAGAAAAGCAATTCAATCCTTAAATAGTTTTCCAATGTCACAAAAACTAAACAAAGGTTTAATTGTCGCTAAAAATTCAATTGAACGATTATTATGGTTTTTAGCAAATAGCAGTAGCTTAGAATTAAATTCAGAAATAGGATTCTTCTTTGCTGCACATCAAGAAAATTTTAATAAATATATTTTTAATGAAAGTACTGTATTAAAGTTATTGGATGTGGATGAGACGATTGATCAAAGTATGATAACGAATCCTGGTCCAAACGCATATATGCAATCAGATAGAACTGAAGCTAATGAATTGTTTAAATCAAGAGTATTTGTAAGGTTTAAAGATTTTGAAATAAAATCAAACCTTGTCGCTTCAGAACTAAAGGAAATAGATAAGGCAAAATGGGAGGATTATCTAAGATTGTTTACTATTTTAAAATTATGAGACATACTAGTTAAAAAGAAAAAAGTAGAATTAAATATTACTAAAAGAAATTGTAAATATTAATTTTTGCATTTCTAAAATAGTTATTTAGAAATGTTAAATTGCAAAAGAAAAAGTTATTTAAACGAAAAAGAAAATGATAGGAAATAGTTATAAAGTATCTAGAGATAACACAATTGATATTGCTAACAATTATATAGAACAAAAAGGAAATGTTAATGATGGAGTTGATTTAAATTTTCTAAAACAGAGAGTGAAAGCTTTAGAAACAGGTAAGTTTTTACTGTCTGTGGCGGGTGAAGTTAAAGCAGGTAAATCGACATTTATCAATGCTTTACTCGGAAAAGAAATTCTACCTTCAGATGTTTTACAAGCCACTAGTGCAATCGTTGAAATATTTAAATCAGAAACTTCTTATTTAAAAGTAGTGTATGCAGATGGAAGTACTGAAGAAGTATCTGACGATTTATCTACTATTGAAATTGATAAAGCAAAAGAACGTTTAGGAGCAATATGTAGCATAGAAAATCAGTATAGAAATATTCCTCACACAGCTTTAAATGAATACATTATAAAAGATGATTACGTAAAGGTAACTGAAGAGTTTATTAATAATCTTGAGGCAATTTCTGGAATGGAATTACAAGATGAAAAAGATCTTATTGAAAGTTATATTTTAAATACTCCAAAAAGTAAAATACCTATAGAGATAAATTTTGGTTATCCTTTAAATTGGAGTTTCGAAGAATTAAGAATTGTTGATAGTCCTGGAGTGAACGCAACAGGTGGTGTACAAGATATTTCGTTAAAATTTTTAGAAAAAGCAAATGCTATTTTATTTGTGCATCCTATAAAACCAATTGAATCAGAGTCGTTCAAGGATTTTGTAAACAAAACAATTTCTAACAAAAGTAAAGAAAATTTGTTCTTAATTTTAACGCATAAAGGTCTGTATGAAGAAGACGAAGTAGAAAAGTTGTTAAATGAGGCAAAACGTTTGTATGGTAAGATTATATCTGAAGAGAGAATTATAGTGGTAGATAGTGTTTTAGAACTAATAAACAATGAACTAAAAGCAGGAGTTTCATTAAAAAAGATTAGAGAAAATAAAAGCAAAAAGAAATTACTATCGTCATATAGAGAGCAAGCCGAAGACGAAGAAAGAGAGCTTAAGGATGTAATTAATGAAGCTTCAAACTTTGAACAAATCTATACAACTATTGATGAGTATTCAATGCAAGCTCCTCAATTACAACTAAAGGAAGTTTTAGAAACAATAAAGCGTGGTTATGATGAGCAAGATAAATTAATTGTAGATAAAATAAACAGGTTAAACCAAAAAAAACAGAGTCCACAAAGTTTTGCTAGAGAAATAGAAAAGATTTCAGGAGAACTGGATGCTTATAAATTAAAAGTTAATGAAATAAATTTAGAAGCTAAAGTAAAGTTTGGAGGTAATATAAACTCAGAAGTAGTAAGAAACATTAACCAGGTTTTTAATGAAAATATAGAAAAAATCAACACAAAAAAAGACCTTCAAAGTATTAAAAAACAAGCGCTTGATTTTCAAAATGAAATGGCTGATGCTGTTACTCTTTTTTCTAATTCATTAACGGATTTTTTTGCAAGGCACTTAGATCAAATAGCACTAAAATTTAAAGAAACCTATAATGTAAATGTACCCAAAATTGATTTAAAAGCAATTGAAAATTCTGCAAAGAATCAATCATATGAAATTCAAGATGTTTATCAAAAAAGAAAGGTTGATGCTTGGGATATTTTGACTATTGGAATAGCAAGAGTCTTTAGAGAGAATCAAATTAAAGTAGGCTCAGAGAAAGTTTTTAACGAGGGGAAATATAATTCAAGCATAATAACTGAAGTTAGATCATATATCCAAAAAACAAAAACTGACACTTTAACTCAAATTAAAAATATTATAAAAAATTATTTAGAAGATGTCTCGAATAAAGTAAATCAAACAATCAATGAGAGACAGGCGGATTTAAAATATGAAAAAGAAAAAAGCCAAAAGAATGAGGAAATAATAGTAGAAATAGATGGTTTAAAAAAAAAACGAAGCAAGATCCCTAATGATGTAAAACGTATTGACGAAATTTTAGAAGAAGTAAGCTATGAATAATATTAAACAAGATGTAAAAGAACAGTTTGATAATATCAGATTAGATATTACAAATCAATTACATAATGATTTTGAAATCGAAATGACAGTAAAACACTTGTCTGATTACATACCCAAAGAGATAATTTATAATTCTGAAATGTTGCTAGAAACATTATTGACTTATTTAATGAGTGATGCACAAAAAGCCATTGAAAAATTGGATATAAAAACAAAGAACAGGTTTTATGATGCAAAACTAAACGAAAAAATTATTGAGTTTGCTAATAATTTAAAAGAAGACAAAAACTTAATAAATAACGCTATAGAATTCCAAAAAGACAACAGAAAACGAAATGCTTTTATTGCAGGTAGTGTAACTTTTGTTGCAGGTGCTTCAGGTACTATTACTTTAACACCAGTATGTATAATAGGTGCTGTTATTTCTGGTTTTGTAACACTAATAATTTCTGCATTAATGTTTAAATTAACATATGACAAATCAACTATTAAAACTAGAGAGAATATAAGAATGGATGTAAAAAACTACCTTAAAAACACAGAAAAAGAAGTACATCTTTGGCTAAATGAGGTAGCTATTGCTTATAACAATGAACTTGAAAAGTTTGTTGATGAAAATTCTAATTTAAATTAAAAATCTAAATGGAAGAGAAAAGAGATAAAGCACAAAACCCTCCTATTGAATTGAAAAATATTTCTAAAGAATTATTTTTAGGCATTCAAAAATTAATGCCTTGGTTAGATATAGCTGCAAATGAGAAACCTATTTCATATGGTACAAAGGAGGCTCCTAATAATTGGCTAGATACATTTTACTTATTCCCTTTAACAGAAATTTCAGTTAACAATAAAGAAGAAGATATTCCTTCTTTCATTAAGGAAAGGTACAATACAATTTTGTCTGCTGCAAGCAAATCAGGTATTACGGTTGCTACTATTATTTCTGGTAAAAATGGCGGAAATACAATTTATTTGGGGTTAAAAAGAGAAAATACTACAAATCAAGATGTTGAATTATTCAGTTCATTGATAAAGGGTATTCTTCCAGGAAAAAAAATTGAATATAGCGAAAGCACAAAGTTTTCATCACTCTCTAATGGTTATACAAAAGGAGGTATAATAACTGGGATACCAGCACTTAAAGTTGATGATGAAAAGGTTAAATTTAATATAGCATCTGTAATAAGAAGCTTGTACAGTAAAGAATATACTTTAGCTATAATTTCTACGCCACTACATTCACAAGACCAACAATATACATACAGTGAACTTTTAAGCTTACGAGATAAATTTCATTCCTTAGCAAAACAAACTAAAGGGAATGATGAAGGTATAACAAATACAACAGGTACTACTGATCAAAATACAACTGGAGAGTCTAAAACTCGTGGTCATAATTTTAATTTAAGTATAATTGTAGCAGGATACTCGTACAACAGGTCTAAAACAACCACAAATAGTAAATCATATGGTACTAACAAATCAAAAACCATTAATATATCGGAATCCCTTTCATATGAGCAGCAAAATGGAATTGCATTAGAGCTCGAAAAATTAACAGAACATTTATTAGAGCGTACTGTTAAAGGTTTTAACACGGGTATGTGGGAAACATTTATTGCTTTTTCAGCAAAAGATGAAATTACTTGTGAAATTTTAGGAGGTAGCTTTTTGGGAGAATTATCAAAACCAAGTGATAAGTTACTACCTCCTTCACAAATGTTTATAGGTGATTTAAAGGAAAATCAAAGTTTATTTTTACCAGTCAATAATAATGAAAATTCAATCTTTCCTAAAAGTTTATCATCTTATATAACAAGTGAAGAATTGGCCTTTATATCATCTCCTCCATTTGAGTCTTTACCTGGTTTTGAAATAAAAAAAATGCCAGCGCTTGCATTGAATGATATCAATGATAATAATGGATTAAAAATTGGTAATATTGCTGATTATGGTAATCCTATACCAAACTCATTTATTAATATCACTACAAAAGATTTAAACAAACATTTGTTTGTTTGCGGATTAACAGGTAGTGGTAAAACAACAACAGTAAAAACTATATTGAAAGATTTAACCTTAAAAGAAAACATTCCTTTTCTGGTGATAGAATCTGCTAAAAGAGATTATAGGCAATTGCTTGCAGATGATGTTTTTAAAAATAATTTAAACATTTATACTGTTGGAGATGCTTCAGTTAGCCCGATAAGATTTAATCCTTTTTATGTCCAAAAAGGAATACATTTATCTGAGCATATTGATTATTTGAAAGCAATTTTTAATGCTAGTTTTTCTTTGTATGGTCCAATGCCAGCCATTGTAGAAAAGTGCATTCATAATATTTACGCTAAGAAAGGCTGGAATATTACTAAAGGATTTCATCCATATTTTACATATTCCGTCGGTAATTATAATGAAAGCGGGTATGATACCAAAGAGCATCTTTATTTTTTTCCAACTCTAAGTGATTTAAAAAGTGAAGTTGAAAATTATGTAAAGAATGAATTAGCATATAAAGGAGAGTTACAGGATAATATAAGAACTGCTATTGTTGTACGTATCGAAAGCCTTTCTGTTGGAGCTAAAGGAATGATGTTTGATACGCACGATTTTCATCCAATGGAAGATTTGTTGAAAAAGAATACAATTCTTGAAATGGAAAGTTTAGCGGACGATGATGATAAAGCATTTTTCGTAGGCTTAATGTTGGTAATGATTAGTCAATATCGTCAGAAAGATAATCCTGCTGTTAACCCTGGAATGGGGGCAAAAGGATTACAGCATTTTATGGTAATAGAAGAAGCGCATCGTTTATTAAAAAATGTATCTACAGAAAAAACTTCAGAATCAATTGGTAATCCTAAAGGAAAAGCAGTAGAATTGTTTACAAATGTTATAGCAGAAATGCGTTCTCTTGGTCAGGGAGTAGCGGTAGTAGAACAAATTCCTTCAAAGATTTCTCCAGATGTTATAAAAAATACGAATACAAAAATTGTACACCGTCTTGTTTCAAAAGACGATCAGTCATTATTGGCAGGTTCGCTGAGTATTTCTGATGATGATGCACTGTATATGAGTAGATTAGTTACAGGACTTGCACTTGTTCATAAAGAAGGGATGGAGCGGCCTGTGGAATGTGCAATGATTAATAATATAAATTCTGCAGCTGCAAGTGATAATAAAGTTTATAAGTTAATGCAGAAAAACAAAATAGAAACACTGCATCCTTTTGAGGTTTATGAATTATCTACTGTTTTAGGGCAAAAAGGAAAAGTAGTCGTTCAAAGGTTATTAAATTCTCTTTGTACAATTGAGTATTCAAAATTGAAAAGTAAAATAGAACTTTTTAATAAAGCATTAGAACAAGAAATAATACTTTCGGGTAGTCAGTTTGATAAAGTTGTGTATTCTCAATATGCGATAAAGCAGATATTTAGTTTTCTAACACAAGGCTTCTATAGAGCTAATAATAGAATTCCTGAAGGGGTAAAAAAAGTGCTTCATAATTTATTTACTCATAATAAGGAAGAAGATTTTTTGGCTTTAAAAAGTTATTTGTCCCTTTATTGGGGGATGAAAGATGAAGATTTTGTAAATAGAATAGTGTCTACTTTGGCTAAGAATATGATGTTAAAAGCGAATGTTCATAACATTGATGAAGTGAAGGATAGTTATTTTTTAAATAAAAAAGCAGTATGATTGAAGCTATATTAGGGGAGGCAGCCAAAGAAACAGTAATTAAAACCTTAAAAGAGGTTTCTGAATTAGCAGTAAAAGATATTCCCTTAGAAACGATGGATATTGTTGAAAATGGTTCGTTGGAAGCTTTAGAGGTAGAGAATCAACTTTTGGAAGCAAGCTTCAAAAGTATACAAGATATGAGTATTGATGTTCTGGAACAAAAAATTTATGATAACGCGGGACTAGAAAAACAAATAGTAAATGGCAGAGAGGTGCTAATTCAAACTAATATAGACTACAATACTCCATTAGGTATACCGGGAAATGAATCTGAAACAAATTTAGAGAGGATGAAAGCTGGTTATGCTCCAATTGACGAAAATGGAAATCCATATCAATTACACCACATCGGTCAACAAAATGACAGTCCTTTAGCTGAGCTTACAAATGAACAACATCAATACAATGGTAATTATAATATATTACATACTAAAGTAGGGCCTTCCGAAATTGATAGAAAGGAATTCAATGAGCAAAGAGCTAAACATTGGAAAGAACGTGCAGCACAAATAGAGAATTCAAATAACTAATTATAAATAGGCATTATGTTTAAAAATATCGATAATTCAATACCAGGAGTATCAAGCAAACAGATTATAACGTTAGAAGAAATTATAGATGGTAAATTACCATCTGATTATATAGAGTTCTTAAAACAATATGGATTCGTTTCTTTAAAAGGAAGAGATATATTTGGTTTGGGTAATAAAAAGTTTTTTAATGCATTAAAAAAAACTAAAGAGTTGCAAGATAATTTTTGCTTGAAAAAAAACTTCATTGTTTTAGAAGATGTTGGGACAGATTCTATGTATTTGGTTTTAAATACATCAAATAGCTCTGTATATGAATGGATTCCTTCTGGAAAAATGAAAAAAATATACGATTCTTTTAAAGATTATGTGGAAAACGATTTTTAATTACAGTCATATTACTTTTTATGTTTTTAGGGGTAATAATAACTCTTACTTGGAATAAGAATAACAAGAGGTTAATTACACAATTTTATAAAATTTTATAAAGTTGTTTGTAAAAATATATTCAAAGTTAATTGCCTTTTTATTGTTTTTCAATTCTTTTTTAAGAAACATTTTACTATTGTGAAAAAGAAATATAAACAGGCATTTTATATGAGGTTAAAAAGAAATGGGTAATTAAAAAATCAGATTGATATGATTAATTTTTTAGAAAATGGAGAGATTATTAATATAAGATCTACAAAATTAGCAAATAAATCACAGATAGAAAGTTCGATAGGATTTTCGTAAGTAGACTAGAACCAATAATTAATTTTATACGATTTAAGTTTGTCTTTTAATAAATTTGATATCTAATCAGAAAAAATTAAGTATAAACAGTTAATAGTTGAACAACCCAATATTAATAAAATGGCCAAAATTTTACAGTACATCCTATTCTATTTTACTGTACCTCGATGCGTTTTTAAATAATTCATTTTTCCTGGAACAAGGGACACTAGATTTTACATGTTGATAGTTATGGGATTCCATTATTGCACGAATCATATGACCTATGGCTTGTTTAATCCTGTTGTTTTTATCATTATCAATCTCATTTCCAAACTTTTCGATAAGCTTATCCCCAATTCCCTCTGCAGCTGGTCTATTAAAATCTGTCGCTAACCTCATTAATTCAAAAATTAATTCTGTTTGTAAATATTCCCAAACTCTTTTACCAAGATTAGTTTCATAAAAGTCACTGAATCCCTTCGGATCATAAATTATATTTTTCATAATTATATATTTATTTAAATTAAATATATCAAATATACATATATCTAAAATAAAGTAAAAGAAATATCTTGATTATTTTTTTATAAATTTTTTTTCATAAATTGGAGTGTGTAAAAAATGATAAAGAATTCTTAATAATACTTTTATTGCTTAAATATATCCCCAGATATCTAAATTAATTGTAAACTTAATTTTTTAGACTTTAATGTGAATTAATATTTGTATTTATCATTTACTCCGGCGGGTTGTTTTATTATTGTTGCCAACGTGTTATATAGTTTGTTTTGAGCATAGTTGTAAGGCTATCTAGCTTAAGTTTAGTGTTTTAATATTTTATGGGTACTTGTGTTTTACAGGTTGTATTTTCGCAAAATCAAACATAACTATAAAAGTAATTTTAAATACTGTTTTCATAAAACACAAAACTTTCCAAAGCTATATTAACATAATGTGTAGTTATAAGTAAATTAATTAACTTATTTAAAAACAATCAATCAGTAAAAGCTTTTAAAATAAAATCCAAACTAAACTTTTTACATTTCGGACAATAATTATTGTGTTCGTTTAGGAACATGTCAAAATTTTGGTAGGTATTTCCACTTTTATTTTTACCTTTCAAAGCATCTTCAAAATAATAGAGATAATGATTAGTGTCTTTTTGTTTAAAGTAGTTCACATTTCTAAATTTTCCTGATTTTTTATGGATAGCAGGCACAGGATTATTAACAGTAAAATCCATCATATTTCCACCAAAATTAAAATCTTTTTCAAAATCACAGTGGGTACATGTTGCTTTAATAAGGTTTCCCATAATTTTTTAAAATAAAAATAGTGAATAATTCCCAAAGCTAAGTTACATAATGCGCAGTGATAAGCAAATGCATTCACTTTTCTTTAGTAATTCATAAATTCAAATGTATCACTAAAATAGGGCAATATTGCATATCGCGATACACGATAAAACAGAACTAAATTATAGGTTATCAATCAATTTATCATTAATATTGCATATCGCGATACGCAATATGTAATAGTATGAAAGCACAAAATAAGTATTTAAAACCACAGGATGTATTAATGTTACTCAAAATAGTTAGTGACAATAATGCTTCTTGGAATCAAAAGCCAATTGCAGAAGCTTTGGGGTTAAGTCAGTCAGAGATTAGTGAGGCAGTTTCAAGATGTAAATATGCCGGTTTATTAGACCCAAAGGGTAAAACCGTAATGAAACAATCATTATTAGAATTAGTACAATATGGGTTACGTTATGTGTTTCCTCAAAAACCTGGTGCTGTAGTTCGTGGTTTACCAACTTCACATTCAGCAGCACCGTTAAAAAATAAAATTGAAAGTACAGAGCGTTATGTTTGGCCTTATGCAAAAGGAACAGTCAGAGGGCAAAGTATAATTCCATTGTATCCATCTGTACCAGAAGCTGCTTTAAAAGATGCTAAGTTGTACGAATTATTAGCTTTGGTAGATGCGCTACGAGTGGGTAGAGCTAGAGAAAAAGAATTGGCTAATTTAGAACTTAAAGTACGTTTTGGTTTTGGAAAATAGAATTATCAATATCGCTGTAGTGGCTGAAGTTTCTGCTGCGTTAAAAACAATAGAGGTTCAGATTATAGAACAAGCCACGATATAGAGGATATTATCTATGTTTTAGACAATAGAACAACGATTGTATCGGAAATTAAAAATGCGCAAAAAGTGATCAAAGAATTTCTAATCCAACAAATAGGTATAATGATAGAGTTAGGTATATTAGAAGAGGTTGTAATGACACATATTCATCCTTTAATGATAGAAGAACGCATGCCAGTTGTACTAGAGAAAATTGAAAACATACTTGAAAAAGAAAACGAATAGTATTGCGTAATTATTGCTTTAAAACACTCCAAAGCTAAGTTACATAATGCGCAGTGATAGCCAAATTTAAGGTTTATAATTATATTACTTAGATAATTAATTTCCATTTTACAGGTAATAAAGAGAAATGTTTATATTTATTGTTTAATATTTTAATGTGCATATAAACTCTAAATCCATAGCTGTACTACCATTTGTCAATATGAGCAATGATATTGAGAACGACTATTTCTGCGATGGTATAACTGAAGAAATTATAAATGCATTGACGACGGTAAACGGTTTAAAAGTAATTGCAAGAACCTCGTCTTTTGCCTTCAAAGGAAAGGATATTGATATTAGAAAAATTGGTGAACAATTGGGCGTCAATACCATTCTTGAAGGAAGTGTAAAGAAATCTCAAGATAAGGTTAGAATAACAGCTCAATTAATAGATGTGAGTGATGGCATTCATTATTGGTCCAAAAAATATGATAGAGACTTAGTAAACATTTTCGACTTAGAAGACGAAATTAGTTTGGCGATTGCAGATGAAATCCGAAACAATTTCGGACATTTTGAAATACAAGACCATTTGATAAAGCAACCAACAGATAATATTGAAGCCTATCAATTGTTTTTAAAAGGACGCTCGTTACAATTAAAATGGACCCCAGCAAGTATAAAAGAAGCAATTGCATTTTACAACAAAGCCATTGCGCTCGATAAGAATTATGCAAAAGCTTACTATGCCAATTTGCAATGCTATGGCTTATTGGCAATGTGGGGCTATATGCCCTATCAAGAAGCGATGGATTTAGCAATAAGCAACTTGCTAATTGCTAAGGAAATAGATACCTCTTTACCAGAATATCCATTATCTTTTGTAGGTAAGTTTTTCTGGGAAGAATGGGATTTTAAAAATGCTTACCTACATATAAATAAAGTATTAGAGATAAACCCAAATCACATAGATGGTTTAGAAGCGATGGCAGAATTATGTATTGCTCTCGGTATTTTTGATGTTGCTTTACAATATGCCAACAAATTATTAGAGGTAGATCCGCTTTCGGCGAACAATCATTACACCTTAGCTCATATTTACTACTATCAACGTCAATTTGATAGAGCACTAAAAACAATAGACTATGCGTTAACGTTGAACCCTCAACTAGAATTGGCACATCATTTAAAATGTTTTTGTTTGATATGGTTGAATGACATTGAGCAGTTTAACTTGTTTATTCAGAATACCTCATTAATTGAAGAAAAAAACCTATTGTTTAACCTCATTAATAAAAAGGATTCGGAAATAATAAATGATGATATTTCAAAATGGTCTAAAGGAGACAATGAATTAACAATGTTAGTTCCTTACGATATATTTATTTTATGTAATTCAAACCATAAAGAACTTGGTTTTTCTCGCTTAAAAGAAATGGTAAGTCTAAGACGAGGTCAAGTAATCAACTTTAGGCAAGAACCTTTTTTACAGCCATTGCATAACTTCAAAGAATTTTCAGAACTGAATCAGTCAAATTTAGTTGTAGAAGATGTGAAACC
Organism: Polaribacter litoreus; assembly: GCF_054584775.1. Lineage (NCBI taxonomy): Bacteria > Pseudomonadati > Bacteroidota > Flavobacteriia > Flavobacteriales > Flavobacteriaceae > Polaribacter > Polaribacter litoreus. The sequence goes on from NZ_JBTLRD010000015.1 coordinate 72,307, forward strand.
CCTTCAACTAGCGCAAGAAGAATCATCTTCAATTCTATTGGATAATCAACAAATAGAAGGCCTTAAAGTAGAACTGCTCTCTTATTTTAAGGAAGACGAACCGTATTTAAATCCCCAATTAACATTAAAATTTGTAGCAAATGTTTTAGGGTTAAATACAAATAAAATGTCTTATTTAGTTAACCAAGCATTTGATGTTAATTTCAATGACTTTGTAAATTCGTATCGTTTAAATCATTTTAAAAACATAGCTTTAGATCCTAAAAATGCACACCTCACTATTCTTGGATTGGCTTATGATAGTGGCTTTAATTCTAAAAGTGTATTTAATACCTACTTCAAAAAAACAGAGGGTATTACCCCTAAAGCTTGGTTAAAAGCCAATTCGTAGCAAATCTTAATCAGTTCGTTTCAAATTATAATTCAGAACGATTGCTTTAGTTATCTGATGAATCTTTGCATCATCTTTTAATTAAAAATCAAAAAACGAACAGTTATGACAACTTTACACAAATTTTTAGTAGCACTTATGGTAACTACCATTATACTTTTTACATCTTGTTCAAAAGATGATGATAACAACACACCACCAAACAATTACACAACGGTTGAAAATTTACTAACTGAAATTGATTTTCAAGGGTATGCCATTGTAACTAAAAACGGAAACGATTTAGTGAGACAAGGATTTGGAATAGCAAACCAAACCACAGCGTTGGCACAAGATTACAATCTCGGTTATCGCATCGGGTCAGTGAGCAAAACATTAACCGCAGCTGGCATTGTCCAATTAAAACGTGATGGCTTAATCAATAGTTTTAATCAAACTTTAGATGAATTTGACCCTGAATTTCCAAACGGTAGTCAAATTAGTATTGCACAATTATTATCGCATCAATCGGGTATTCCAAATTATCAACTGATCGCTGAGGAAGCCCACGAACAAGGAGAAACTTTGGATGAAGAAGATATATATGAAGTAATTAAAGAATTAGTTACTGAAAATGGTCTCGATTTTACACCAGGTTCAGGTAAACAATACAGCAACTCAAACTTTCTTATTGCTGCTTTATTAATTCAAGAAACATCTCAAATGTCTTACCACGACTATATTCAACAAAAAATATTGACACCTTTACAAATGACGGCTACTTATAAGGGCACAAATATAGTAGATGAAAACACACACGCTCAAGGCTATTTAAATGGTAGTGCGAATAGCACCTACCCAATGCCAATCGCTTTTGGTGCAGGCGATTTTAGTAGTTCCCCAAAAGATATGGAAACTTGGATAAATGCTGTAAAAACAAGTTGGTTTTCAGAGGCTGAAAAGGCCGAAATATTTACTCAAAACGTACCAACTGGTTATACAGATTTTGGCTTGGGTTGGTTTACCACCCAAGAAGGAAATACAACAATGTATTGGCACGGTGGTGATATTAATGGCTATTGGAGTATGATTGGTTTTATTCCGGAATTTGATGCTACAATTGTACTATTAAGCAATCAACAAGACGATACAGGTATGCAACGCAATACCATTATTGAGCAATTATTAACAAATGAGTTTAATTAAAATCATAGTAAACTTATAGTAATGAAACATACCAACATATTATTAGCAGGAGCTACAGGGTATTTGGGTAGTTATTTGTTGAAAGCATTAATCGAAAATCAAAATCAAGTTCTTGCCATTGTACGAAATCCAAATAAACTAAAAAATAATAACGAAAATTTTTTAGAGGTTAAACAAGCAGAGGTTACAAAACCTGACACCCTACGTGATATTTGCAAAGGTATAGATACAGTAATATCTACCATTGGTATTACCAGACAAAAGGACAGTTTAACCTATATGGATGTTGATTATCTGGCGAATATGAATTTACTTGAAGAAGCTAAAAAGGCAGGTGTAAAGCATTTTGTTTATGTTTCCGCAATCAACGGAGACAAATACCGACAACTGAAAATTTTTGAAGCCAAAGAAAAATTTGTTGATGCCTTAAAAGCTTCAGGATTAAACTATACCATAGTAAGACCCAACGGTTTTTTCTCGGATATGAAAGATTTTTTGCATATGGCTAAATCTGGTCGTGTGTATTTGTTTGGATCGGGTCATCAAAAATTTAACCCAATTCACGGTAAAGATTTGGCAACATTTATTGTGGACAATGTAGAGGAAACCAATAAAGAATTAACCATAGGAGGTCCAGATGTGTTAAGTTTGAATGACATTAGTGAATTAGCTTTAAATGCATTAAACAAACCCATAAAAATCATTCATTTACCAGATTGGATGCGAAAACTAACTATTTGGAGTTTGAGAACCTTTACCAGTGTAAAAACCTATGGGCCAATTGAGTTTTTCTTAACCCTTATGGCAGAGGATAATATAGCACCAACTTACGGAGCGCACCATTTAAAGGATTTTTATTTTCAAGAAGTTAAAACGATTTAAGTATAGTAAAATATCAAAATGAAATTATATCAAAGAGTCGCCCTAATTATTATTGTTGCCTACTGTATATTTCACATACTGGTTTTTTTTCAAATCATTCCATACACTATAGTTTGGGGTGGTAAAATAAAATCTATTTCAGAAATGTATATTTTGGAAGGTGTGGCATTACTTATAATGTTGTTTATAGGAGCAGTCGTTTCTATGGAAAGCAGACTGGTAAAAACAATTTTTACAGCTAAAACCATAAAAAGAATACTATTGATTTTTGCAGTTTTTTTTATCTTAAACACCATTGGTAATCTTTTAGCAGAAACCATAATTGAAAAATGTCAGGCTATCGTAACCTTATATTTAGCTATAGTATTTTATAAATCATCAAAATAAATGAAGACTCTATGAAAGCACCCAACCCAAACACCCTATTTCCGTTACCCAATTATAAAAAACTTTGTTTTTTAAAGAATTTGATTAACAATCCAAATATCATAGTAGGTGACTATACGTATTACGATGATTTTGAAGAGGTGTCAAATTTTGAGAAAAACGTAAAATACCATTTTGATTTTAGAGGTGATAAGCTCATTATTGGTAAATTTTGCATGATTGCTTCAGATGTTACATTTATTATGAATGGTGGCAATCATATAACAGAAGCCACATCTGCTTACCCATTTGCTATTTTTGGTGGTGCGTGGCAAGATGCTATGAAAGGCAAAACCTATCCAACAAAAGGCGATACTATAATTGGTAATGATGTATGGATTGGTTACGATGCTACCATTATGCCTGGTGTTCACATTGGTGATGGAGCAATAATAGCAACAAAAGCAGTAGTTACAAAAGACGTAGCACCTTATACCATTGTTGGTGGTAATCCTGCGATACCTATTAAAAAACGTTTTTCTGAAGTTACCATTTCAAAACTATTACAGTTAAAATGGTGGGAATGGGATATTGAAAAAATTACTCAAAACATAGAAAAACTAACTTCTCATCCCGAAGCATTGTTTTAAAATAAAATCTAAGAACTAAACGCATAAAAGGCTTAACAATATATCTGTTAAGCCTTTTTCTTTTGGTAAAATACATTAGTACTAAATAACAAAAAGGTTTCAAATTATAATTCAAAACGATTGCCCTTAAAATTCAGTGAATCTTTGCAACATCAAATTATAAATCAAAAAACGAACAATTAAAAAACATTAAAATGAAAAAACTAGTATTCATCTGCCTAACACTTTGTACACTAAATGTGTTTGCACAAAGTAACAACGTATCTTTGAAAAATAAGGATTCAGATTTTAAATACAGAGTCAGCTTTCCTGCCATTATCTTGGGTAACATTGGTAAAGCTGGGGAAAGAACCAATACCAAACATATCGAATTTCACGTAAAGCGTGAATTAGATACGAAAAATATCATAGGTGTAAAATTCGCTACTTGGCGTTTATTTCAGCCTATGGGTATCCAATGGTGGGATGGTCTTTTAGATAAAATAGATACGGAAACTGAATTTTATCCTGGATACTTACAGGAAACAGGAGTTGGTATTTCCTATCAGCGTATGCTTTGGAAAGGATTATTTGCTGCTGTAGAAGTATTACCACTTTATAAAACATACAAAGATTTAGACAACAAGAAAATCGCCAATGGTTTTAAACTCTACAACTCATACCATGTAGGTTATCACATTGCTTTTGGTAAAAAGAAACAATTTTTTATTGAGCCACAGGTTCATTGTAATGTATGGCATTTTGACACAAAAACACCGCAAGCATTTAAACAACTAGATAATAAATGGAAAAATCATTTTCTTTTTGAGCCAAACTTGTACATCGGCTTTAAATTTTAAGAAATATCTACAACCTTTAATCATCAACGTATAAAACAATTAAAAAAAACGAATATTTATGAAAACAATTGAAACACAAATCCGATTAAAAATGACATTTTTGGTCTTAATACTCATGTCATCACTAACGTTTGCACAAAACAATTCAACTATTGTAGAAACTTCAAAACGAGAAGGTTTTATCTTTGAATTTAGTCTAGGTGTTGGTGTTATTAGTGTTGAAGACAGCCAAGGTATTCAAACATTTGATACAGCGCAGGGAGCTATAAGTTTCCCTGAATTAAAATTTGGTTATATGTTAAATGATAAGTTGGCATTGACTTTATCTATGCCAGGTAATATATACGAATTTCAGGAGTATGACAGGCATTTCGGTGGTTTTATTCCCTCAGTACAATATTGGGTAAAAGACCGTTGGTGGGTTCACGGTGGTATAGGTTTAGCTATAGATTCACCCGCACTTTACGACATTAAAGACAATGTTAACGACGATTGGAATTTTGGATGTGCAGTTATGGCAAGTACAGGATATGAGTTTTATAAAAAGAAAAACTTTGCATTGAATGTACAGTCCAAATTGGTGATGGGTAGAGCATTTTTAGAAGGAGATGCACATAGAGATGCAGTAACTTTTAACATAGGTTTAGGGTTTAGTTGGTTTTAAAAATAAAACTAATTTTATAGTAATTTTTAAGGGTATAATAATGAACTAATTATGAAACAAAGTACAATACTAACACTATTAATTTTTATGTCTTTCGGTGCTTTTGGTCAGCAAGAAATTAAGAAGGATATTGCGCTATTATTAAATGCCGAACTACAAAACGAGAACATAAAAAGTGGTATTCTACAGGTGTATTCTGAAACTCGAGGAATCGATATACAATGGGCTGAAAGCAAAGAAGATTCTATTTCTATACAGAGGCCATTTTACACAGCTAGTGTTACCAAAATGCTTACAGCTACATCTATTGGTATTTTAAAAGATCAAAATAGATTAAATTTTGAAGACAACATCGCTCAATATTTAACAGATTCATTGATGAGTAATCTTCACGTTTTAGATGGTAAAGAGTATTCAAACGACCTCACTATAGCTCATTTATTACAACACACTTCTGGTTTACCAGATTATTTTACAGACGAAACTATTGATGGTAGCCCAAACGTTATCAATCAATTACTGGTCGATAGGAATAAGATTTGGGCACCTCAAGAATTGATTGAGTTTACTAAAGATAAAATGAAGCCTCATTTCAATCCTGGTCAAGGTTATCATTATACAGATACAGAGTATGTACTTTTAGCCTTGATTATTGAAAACGTAAGTGGTTTATCTTTAGATAAGTTCTTTAAGCAACACATTTTTCAACCTTTAAAGATGAATAGTTCCTACATCAACTTAAAATCTACAGCAATAGATAACAGTCTTCCTATGGTTAAATTCTATGCAAGTCAATATGAATTATCATCTCTCAAAAGCTTAAGTGCAGATTGGGGTGGAGGTGGACTGGTGTCTACCACACACGATTTAATTACTTTTTTAAAAGCTTTTAATAGCGATATCCTTGTAAAGAAAGATACACGTTTATCCATGCAAAACTGGGTGAATGAAACTAAAGGTATGAATTATGGCTTTGGTATTAGGCAAGTTTCTTTAGGTGAATTAACAGGTACAGACACTACTTTACAACTGATAGGGCATTCTGGAAGTACAGCATCTTTTTTATGGTATTGCCCACAATTAGATACTTATATTTCTGGATCTTTAAATCAACTAGAGGCTTCTAAGAGTGCAATGATTTTGGTTTATGATGTACTCAAAAGAATCGAAAATAAATAAAGCGATGAACACATTTCTAAAAGTTATAATTATTTATTTTATTGCACTATTATTATCAATTAACGGTTTGTTTGCACAGACATCAAACAAAATAAATTGGAAAGAAGATCTTAATATTTATAAAAAGTCTTTAGAACAAAAACATATAGACCTTTATCATACAGTACCTAAGGAAGAGTTTTTTAATGAATGGAATAAGATGTATAACAACGTTGATTCATTAACTGATTTTGAGATTATTCTTAAACTAATGCGCTTAACAAGACGAATAAATGATGGTCATACAGCTGTATCCTCAAGAAATATGGATACACATCGATTTCCTTTTGAAGTAGAATATATCGATAATCAATGGCGAGTAGTAAAAGCAATTAAAGAGCATAAAAGCTTATTGAAGGGATCATTAGTAGCTATTGATGATGTTCCTATCGAAGAGGTTTCAATCAAAGTCTCAGAAGTTGCACAATTTGTAGAGAATGAAAATTCAAAAGTGATAAGAACTGGTTCATATTTATCAATAAGTGAATTACTTTATAATCTGGATATAACTAAAAACAGAAATACTGCCGAATTTACTTTTTTAGATGATAATAATAAAGAAATAAAAATAACTTTAGAAGCATTAGATAAATCTACTGTAGATAAAAAGAATTTTACAGAATTAAATATTGGCGTTCCAGAGATAGTAAAACCAGACAAACCTATGTTCGATTATTTATGGTATGCACCTATTAAGAACACAGAAGCTGTTTATCTTAACTTTGAAAGTTATCCAAGTTTTGATGATATGCAAGTTTTTGGCGAAAAGCTAGTAAGGTATATCACTATAAATAACAAACATAAAATTATTATAGACATGCGAAACAATGGTGGTGGCGATTTATATGTGGGTGTAGTTTTAGCGTATGCACTTAACCTTGCGGATTCAATAGATTGGAAAAATGGTGTATTTGTTTTAACAAGTAACAAAACCTTTTCAGCAGCCACAAGTAATGCAGCGCTCTTTAAGCAATTGTTAAATGCTAAAATTGTCGGTCAAGCCACTGGGTCAAATCCCACAGGATATCAAGATATGGATAGTTTTACTTTACCGAATTCAAAATTGGTAATCACCTATTCAAAGAGAAAATTCAATTTATCAAGTAAAGCAAAACAAGGTATTCAACCAGATATATCTTTGTTTTATAATTGGAATGACTATAAAAATGGAAAAGACACTATTATACAATGGATAGTCAATAATATAAAATAAACTGATTTTAAAGGTCAACGTAAATTATTTTTAAGTACAACCATGATAACAATTTCCCCACAACACAAAATCCAGTTTATTTTAAAAACGCGTTTATTATTTTCAGCAGTATTTTAAAAAAAAAAGCCTCTGCCTTTTGTGTTGTAAGTTTATCTTGAGCGCAGTCGAAAGGCCCGCCAATACAAGTTTAGCGTTTTAATATTCTAGAGGTACTTGCATTTTAAAGCTTGTATTTTCGCACACTCAAACACAACTATAAAAAGCAATCTTTGCTATTGTTTTCATAAAACACAAAACTCCCCAAAGCTAAGTTACATAATGCGCAGTTATAGGTACATTCATTCACTTTCTGCCCTATAACGCCATTATGTAAAATAGCCACATAGCCAACGCTCAATTAAATCTTCTAAATAAAATTTGTGGCTATTCATGAACTCCCGTAAAAACAGAAAAGTCATGAACTAAATAGCCGATTTCCAACGCGCAAATAGTTACTGTCAATAATAATTAGGCTATTCATGAACACCTGTAAAATAGAAAAGTTGCGAACTAAATAGCGGCGCACGCGGCTTAAATTTGTAGTTATAAATGTTATTCGCCGTTATTCATGAACACCCGTAAAAATAAAAAAGTCGTGAACTAAATAGCCGCTCATCCAACGCGCAAATCCGTGAGTAAAATCTATCACTTATCTCATTCAAGCTGCACAAAACCATCGCTAAGCCTGTGCCGAACTCGATTCGGCATCCATTTCATCCGCTTATCTCAAGTCTTTGTTTGTTTCATTTCGCTAAGCAATAAATTTTTATTAAAAAAACGAACGAACAACCTAATCACCATAAAATTATGCATGTGAGTGTTTATAGATTAAAATTCACATCGTAAAATTATAAAGTGTAGTTACAATCTAACCTGACCTATTTTGTTTTTTGTAAGAATTTAATTTTTATGAAACGGTAAGAATCCAAAGAGCTTGCGGTCTGGATTCGTTAGTGGAATAGAAAGTAAAATTCAATAAAAACAAAAGTGAGTCTTGATTTTTTGTTTCGTTTTTCATCAAGGAAAAATGAAAAGAATAAAAAGAGTGTTCTATTTATCTCAAGTATTTGTTTGTTTCATTTCGCTAAGTAATAAATTTTAGTCCACTTTCCCCACCGGATCGAACGTTAAGAAACAGTCTAGTAGACTGTTTTAGTGAAGAGGCCAGCTTGTCGCGTTGTTAAGGTGTAGGTTACAGCAATTAGTAATGTTTGCCATGTGCCTGTGGTAGTTTCATTACATTCATTCAAGACACCTCAATGCTTCCTTGCATCCAGCAACTTCGGTTTCCTTTCTCTCATTCCATTCAATCACCTCAACACCGCGCATAAAAAAAGAACGTTTTTACTCAAAACGTCCTTTATTTATTTTTCCCACATACCAGTTAAAGCATATAATTTTAGGAAGTATTTTAGAGTTAATTTGCCAAGATTAAGGTAAAAAACAGAGGCATAATTGTTTTAAGTCGAGTATTTTTAACGCAAATATTGGCAAATTAAAATGAAAGAGGAGTAACATTATATGCTTTAAATGGTATTTCTACAACATCACTAATTACCTCCACCTACGCACGTTGCCCCATTAGTTAGTTATTACATTTTAAAATTTGATAAAAAAGAAAAACAGCAAAAAGCCAGCAAAACTAAATGGCTTTTCTAAATGTTGTACTCATTTCAGCACCTCTTCACTTTAAGAATATCTCTACATAAAATCGAAACTTTCCATTTCCTAATCCAACGATATAAGCCTATAAAGGTCAAGCCCTATGGGTTTTGATGTTTTTTTTAAAAGACCATAGACTGCACATTTTTCAACTAACAGCAAATAGCTAATAGCCAACAGCTATCCAAAAAAAACACCAAAAACCTTGATAGGCTTTCCACGCCATTTTTTACGTCAGCTTTCTTTTTGCTGTTTTCCTTTTCAAAATTTTTTGGTCAAAAATTGATAGGGGCAGCTCGGAAATTTTAATCAAAAAAATATATAATCATGAAAAATTTTCAAATCAAGACCCATCAAGTTGGACGTACTTATCAAAAGCCTCATTTCTTTATCCTCAATAAGGGGCTAAACTCTGGTAAACCTTTTACAGCGCCTGTCAGAAATTCGTTTGTGGTATCTACAGAAACCATAGAGCAAAAAGAGGCACTCTTTCATTTGTCTTATATGCTTTTAGAGGCTAAATGCTATCGTTTTTATTTAAAAGGTTCTGTTATTCCTTTTATTTACATCGCCGATGTTAAGAATTTATTGATCAAAAATAGCAGGTATTTTGGTCAAGAAGATTTTCAAACCAAGCTAAAGGCACTTAAAAAAGTCGAGAAATTAGAAGAGGTGCAAGCCCAAAAACTCAAGGCTATCAAAGAATTAAAAACAGTATTACTCAGATCTTGTAAATTAGAAAGGTAAAACAAAAGCCCAATAGTAAAATTGGGCTTCAATTTATCAAAAGGTTACTGTTTTGGTTTGGTAATTTTCTTCAAAAAATAGGTAACTAAAAAACTAACAGTGGCTCCAATAATCGCAAGTAAAATAGTATGCAATATATCTTGACTTAACAATCCAGGGCTAATACTGAGTAATGTTCCTGAAGCAGTACCTATCGTTAATTGTGAGTTTTTCATGGAGCATGCTCTTTTTTAGTTTGATGTTGCACTTCTTTGGCATCACTCACTACTGCTTGACTCACAGCTGTTGCAACTGTTCCTGCAACAGTCATATAAGTTGCTACAGTTATTAAGCTGGCAGGTATGGCAACAGGTGCAGCAATAATTGCACCACCTGCTGTGGCTAATGCAATACCAATATTTCTAAGTATTCTGAAAAATTTAGGTGTCGGTTTTTGATAACGTTCTACAATATTCATAATATAATGTGTTTTTTTAGTCCAATTAGTTCCCTTCCCTTAGGGAAGGGCTAGGGATGGGCTTTTTTGATGATGAATTGAATTTTCTCTTTTCGGTCTTTTGCTTGATATACTTTTGATAGTAGCTTTTGCATAGCATTCCTAGAATAAGTACCTCTACCAATACCACTCAAATATGTTACTGGAGCAATACACCCTAACAACTCTTTGTTAGCATGATTAGCGGGATGAAACAATATAAAACTCCGACCTTTTACATTTTTTATTATCAAATGATGTTGATACTTCTTTGAAAATCGTGTTTGAATTTCATAATTTCCTTCAGGGATGCAAGAAATATTTCGTTTATTATGGTTCCAGGGAAGTTCAATAGTAAAACAGAAAAATTTACCATTAATAAAGAGAGTACCATTGGTACCCTCCTTGAAATAACTTCTATGCAAGTGCATTTTCATTCCTAAACTTTATCAGCAATAATTACAGATAAGGCATTGTAAGCACCGTTTTTTAAGGAATACATTTGCCCATTTACTTCTTGATAAAATTCTATACCCAATACTTGTAGTACAGGTAGCGTGCTGTTTGCTGGCAAACTTGCAGATAAAGCAATAGCAGCAGTATTTGCAGCTGTATAAGGTAGAATTACGGTTTCATCACTTTCAAAAGTGGAGCTCTCATTTTCGAAATCCAATTCAGCAGCTCCCATTACTACTTTAAAATGGGTGGTTCCTGCAGGTGCAGCAATTCGCACTGTGGGAGAAAATGCAGCTAAATCTGCAGTAGCATCTCCAGCAACTCGATCAAAAGCATTTACAAAAGGTGCAAATAGGGTAGAGCCTAATTTACCATTCAAGTTAAAATCAAAACCAAGAAGCAATTCTAAATTACCATCTTGTAGGGTTCTTAAGCCTCTTTCGTTAGTAGTATCCGTTTTGGTAATTGCTACTAAAGCTTTGGTTAATCTAGAAACCACTCTTTTGTCTTTTGCATTTTGCAAGAGTAATCGAATTGCATTTCTTATTATTTTACCTCCTTTTCCAGCTCTACCAAATTCAGAGCCATTTTCACGCGTTCTTTGAAATGCAGGATCATTTGCAATTCGTTGTCCATCAACACCTCCTTTTTCACGGGCTAGGTGTCCATCTACAGTTTTATAAAAGGAAATACCTCCAATAGTTCCTTTCAGTTTAATAATTCCAGTTTGTTTTGCCATAAGTTCTAAATTTTAAAAGGTTATACTTCAAATATTTAGAATTTTTATCTTCTAAAGAAAAATCAAAAGTCAAGGTGTCACTCAACGTCATAAATGACTTAAAAAGGAGTTGTTATTCATCAATTTAGGTGTAATAATTAGTATATTACGAGAGTATAGTTAGCGTATAGCATAAGTATAGATAGTTTATGAAAAAAGGATTGCAAAGGGTGTGTATTTATCCAAAGGATGTACAAATCATTACTGGCAAAAGTTATCGACAAAGCGTGCGACTGTTTCATAAAATAAAGGATGAATTCAATAAAACTCAAAAAGAATTCCTCACTATTGATGAGTTTTGTGAATATACAGGCATCAAATATGAACAAGTATCGCACCTTATTATCAACTAAAATTCACCTATTTTTTAGTAAACTGTCGCTTACACTTAATTAACTAGTTCATTTTATAGTACGATTTATTTATATTATGTTGGTAAAAACTAACATTAAATAGGTTTTAAATATATAATGATAGTAAAAACTATCAAATAACATCTATTGTGTTATTATAATTATTATATTTGTTAGCAGAAACTAACATTAACTATCATATAATTGATTAAAGATGGCAAATACTAACATTAACTTTGCTAGTTTATCAGATGCTAGAATCATAGCTCGAATAGGAGACTTTGTAAAACATACTCGTATTCAGCAAAACAAAACCCAAGAACAACTAGCTACAGCATCAGGTTTAAATAGATATACCATAAGTAAAATAGAAAATGGTGAGTCAATTACTTTGTCTAGTTTAATTCAAATCTTACGTTCTTTGCAGCAGCTTCATTTATTAGAAAACTTTCATTTTATAGAACAGATCAGTCCTTTAGAATATGCAAAGCTCAAAAAGAAGCAACAAAAAGAGCGTGTACGTAATAAGTCTAATAACAAAGAAGAAAAAGATTTAGGATGGTAGATGTAGCAGAAGTAAAAATTTGGGGTGTATTAGCAGGTGCAGTTCGTTGGGATGAAGAACAACAACTGGGTTACTTTCAATACGATCCTAATTTTATTGAAAAAGGATGGGATTTATCACCCATAAAAATGCCCATCACTAATGGTAATACTATTTACAGTTTTCCTGAATTACGAAAGGGAAGAAATGAAACAGAAGATACTTTTAAAGGGTTACCAGGGCTTTTAGCAGACGCATTACCAGATAAGTATGGTAATCGCTTAATTAACGTTTGGTTAGCAAAACAAGGTCGTCCAGAAAATAGTATGAACCCAGTAGAAAAGTTATGTTTTATTGGTAGAAGAGGTATGGGGGCACTAGAGTTTGAACCAGCTCAAATTAAAACCAATAAAAATACATTTTCATTAGAATTGGATAGCTTAATAGATGTTGCTAAAAAGATGCTTAATGAAAGAGAAAGTTTTCTTACAAATATTGATAAAGACGAAGAAAAGGCGATGCAAGATATTCTTAAAATTGGAACTTCTGCAGGTGGTGCAAGACCTAAAGCAGTAATTGCATACAACCCAAAAACAAAAGAAATACGCTCTGGACAAAGCAATGTACCAAAAGGTTTTGAGCATTGGCTAATCAAATTAGATGGGGTAAGTGGTGCACAATTTGGTGAAAGTACGGGTTGGGGTAGAGTAGAGTATGCTTATTATTTAATGGCTAAAGCTTGTGGTATCAATATTAGTGAATGTGAATTACTTGAGGAAAATGGAAGAGCTCATTTTATCACCAAACGATTTGATAGAGAGGGTAATACAAAGCACCATATTCAATCGTTTTGTGGAATACAACATTATGATTTTAATGATATGTATGGTTTTAGTTACGAGCAGCTTTTTCAAACCATGAGACTTTTGAGACTAACCTATCCAGAAGCTGAAGAAATTTTTCGTAGAATGGTATTTAATGTTTTGGCTACAAACTATGACGATCACACCAAAAACTTTTCTTTTCTACTGAAACAAAATGAAAGCTGGTCATTGGCTCCTGCCTATGATTTATGTTTTTCTTTTGATGAAACCAATCACTGGGTAAGTAAACAAACACTAAGTGTTAATGGTAAAAGGTTGGATATCACTAAAGAGGATTTAATGACCATTGCTAAAGATAATAACATTAAAAAAGGGAAACAGATTATTGAAGAGGTGAATTCAGTGGTTAGTAATTGGAAATCCTTTGCTAAAAAAGCAGGTGTTCGAAAAGATCTTACCCATAAAATTCAACAAAATTTAAATCTAATACATTAAAATTCTCTAAAAATTAGTTTAAAAACTGAACAGGTTTGCATTAAAAAATAACCAGATTTAGAACTCAAAAAAACAAGAAAAAAAAGTGGCTGCTTTTTTATATACATGTTCAATTTTTAGCTCAATATTTTGTATATTTAAATCATAAAATTTAATGGGTTTTGCTACAGAAAAACGGTGTCACATTAGGTGTCATTTTTCTGTTTTCTAATTATTATAAAATTGATAATAAGATAGTTAAGTTAGAGGTTCAATTCCCTCTTTCTCCGCTGATAGATTTTCAAAAATCATCAAAACCCTTTAAAACCTATGTTTTAAAGGGTTTTTTACTTTTCTAAGAATATCAAATAAAAGCTATATAATGGATCAAGTCCAAAAGTTGTGGGATTTTAAAATTAAGCATAAATATTTGTTAGTCTAAAAAGGAAGAATTCTATATTTCTAACCCC